>DATIYR010000163.1:0-11562 GCA_035517535.1 Terriglobales bacterium | reverse complement strand
GTGGACGAGGCCGAACCAATTTTGAATCGAGCGGTGCAACTGGCCAGTAGCTCTACCGACGACAGCGCCCGGTTGTTCGCCGCCTTCGTTTATGCGTCACGAAATGAGCGGGCGAAAATCGATCCCAAGATCCTTCGTTATCGCCCGGAGCAGGTGATTGATGGCGATCAGGCCTACTGGACAGGCGGAATTTATGTGCTGCTCGGGGAAAAACAACAGGCATTGGTTTGGCTCAAGCGGACGGCGGAGCTGGGAGATGTGAATTATCCGTGGTTCGAGCGCGACAAGAACTACGACAGTTTGCGGAGCGATCCGGAATATCAGACGATCATGGCTGGCGTTCGCGACCGCTGGCAGGCGTATAAGAACGAGTTTGATCCCGGTCATTAACTGGGATCGGATGCCGCCAAACCCAAGGTTATCCCTTTGGAGTGGTTGCTTCTTCCTCGGCTTCAACCGTCACATCGACCTCGGCCCCAGGTTTCAAGCCGACCTTGCGGCCGTTTTCGTCGATCAGTTTATTCTCGATGCGGATCTCTCGATACAAATGGTCTGCACCTTCAACCGCGATTTGGGCTTTTTCCGGTCCTACGATAGGATTGATGATTTTCTCGACCACTCCGGGCAGAGTGGCGCTGGATTTCGACTTCTTCGACATTGGGGTATGTACCTCTTGTGAAAGGCGAGATGGAAATATTAGGTTCAGTGTAGCAGACGAGCGCTTTTTCTGAAGTTCACATCACTATATATCGGAGAGTGAAGATGACCAGCCGCGCGATTTTCGTGTTAATAATTATTGCCTCAACCTGGATGCTAGGCGCCTCTACAAATACCGGTTTGCTGCTGGTGGCGAATAAAGGTGAGCAGACGCTCGGGATCATCGATCCGGCGGCGGGCAGGCAGGTTGCAAAAGTTGCTGAGACGGGCGTGACCGGGCACGAGGTCATTGCGTCGGCGGACGGCAAGCTGGCATTCGTGCCGATTTACGGCAACTCGGGCGTCGGCCTTCCGGGCACGGATGGACGGACGATTGATGTTATCGATCTGAACGCCAGAAAGATCGTTCACACGATTCATTTTGATCACGGGGTGCGGCCGCATTGCCCCATGATCGGTCCCAAGGACGGGCTGCTGTACGTCACGACCGAGTTGGACGATGCGATCACGATCATCGATCCGCACACGTTCAAAATTTTGGGAAAGATTCCCACCGGGCAGGCGGAGTCGCACATGCTGGCGATCAGCCCGGATGGACGCCGCGGATATACGGCGAATGTTGGGCCGGGGACAGTCTCGGTACTCGACATGGTCGGCCGAAAAACGTTAACAGTAATTCACGTCGCCAATCACGTGCAGCGCATTTCGGTTTCGCCGGACGGACGTTGGGTATTCACGTCTGATACGGAGGAGCCGAGGCTGGCGGTCATCGATGCCAAGACAAACAACGTGGACCGCTGGATTGACATGCCCGGCGAGGGATATGGCAGTGCCCCCACGCCGGATGGGAAATGGCTTTTGGTTGCGATGCCGAGCGCGAATGGAGTGGCGGTGATTGATCTCGCGAATCTGAAATTAGTGAAGACGATCAACGTACCGCCCGCGCCGCAGGAAGTGCTGATTCGGCCGAACGGCCGCGAAGCCTACGTCTCCTGCGATCACAGTCAGCAAGTTGCTGCGATTTCGACCAGCGATTGGAGCGTGAAATTGATCGACGCGGGAAAGGCCGCGGATGGGCTGGCGTGGGCGAAATGATTTCGTGCCTTTCGGGCGGAATCACGAGGTCGCTCAACTCCACTGAAGCGTGGTGACTGAATTCGCACTCAGTGCGACGCTGGCTGTGCTTCCACCCAAACTGATTTCGCACTTCTGTGCCGCGCCGGGATTGGTAAGCACGAGCACGTGCGTTCCGTCCGGATTTTCAAAAGCAGCGTGAAGAATCTCTGACCCGGCGTTCTGAGCCGTTTCCTGACCGGCGATTTGTGAATCGAAGCGGCGCGCGCCGCGCCTGATGAATCGCGAATAGTGCGCGAAGGCCCAATATTGGCCGCAATAGGAAACTTCCTTCGTTTGCGAATGAACCGAGACCAGACCTCCGCAATTGAACGGGCCAATGTTCGGTTTGCCGACTTCATCGAGGGCAAAGTTCCAGGCGGTAATCGAGCGACACCAGTGGCGAAGAATGCCGGTGAAGGTGTTGCTCCACTTCGCCCAGTCGGTGCGGTAATCGGGCCAGGTGTAATCGGGGCCGCCTTCGGTCCAGTACATTTCGACTTCGGGATAGGCGCTGTGCACGCGGTCGACCCACTCGACCTCGCCGACGTAGCCATGCCAGGCGATGGCGTTAGTGTATTTGCGAACGTCGGGCGTTTCCAGTTCGCCGATGGCGCGTCCCCACAAGTTGTAGTTGTGGTCAATGATCCAAATTTTGGTTTTGATTCCTGCGCGCTCAAAGGTTGGACCGAGATACTGCCGCACGAAATCGGCCTCGTATTCCTGCGGCCAGGAGCAGGCAGGCATGCGGCTGTCCTGGTCGGTATCCACTTCGTTCTGCACGGTGACGGCTTGAACCGGTACGCCCGCCGCTTCGTAGCCTTGCAGGAATTTCAGAAAATAATTTGCGTATGAAGACATGTGCTTGCGCTGCATGTTGCCACCGAGCATGGAGTTGTTAGGTTTCATCCATCCCGGCGGACTCCACGGCGAGGAGAACAGAAAGAGGTCGGGATTCACTTTTCGCGCTTCGCGAAGCATCGGCAGAATGTAGGCGCGGTCGTGATCGATGGAGAAGCGCTGCAGGTCAGGATCGGGCTCGCCCTCATCGAAGCTGTAAGCCTTGGTTGAGTAATCGCTCGAGCCGATGCAGGTGCGGCAAACGTTGAAATCCATTTCCGATGGGCTGAAGAGCTGGTGAAAAAGTTTTTCGCGAGCGGAGGGATCGAGGCGGTTGAGCGTGTAGCAGGCTGCATCCGTGAAGGCTGCGCCGAAACCGAGAATCGGCTGAAACTTTTGGTCGGGATCGAGCACGATGGCGGACGGGTTGGCTGACGCGGAGGGCTGCCACGAAAGAGACGGGCCGCGGGCGCAACGCTGATTGTCGTCGGTTACCCAGACGGAAATTTCGGCGGTAACCGGCGTGGCATGCATCCGCCTGGGAGAAACGAGTGCGCCGCTGGCGATTGCGGCGGTGCTTAGGCCGGATACTTTCAAGAAATCACGCCGAGTGGTTTCGTTGGGCATAAATCTCCGGACGATCTGTTCGCAGGAGTGGCATTACTTCGATAAGACCCGCTGCTGACGCTCTGATCGAAGCCCCATTATGCTCGGAAGGGCTGCTACTCGCAAACCTCTTCCGAAAGCAGAGCATCTCACCTGCGCTATGCATGCCAATTTCGGGGCATTCTGGGATTCGCTTCATCACATTGGCGAGGGATTCATTGGCCGGTTGCCCGCTTTGGCGATTGGCGCGTTTGTTCTTTTTTGTTTTTACGTCCTGAGTAAAATCATCAGCCGCCTCATCCGCCGAGCCACGCAAGGGCACCGCGAGAATCTCGGCGTAGTGTTTGCGCGGCTCACCGCCGCCGCTACGGTCATGTTCGGCATGCTAGTGGCTCTTTCGATTATTGCGCCCTCGTTTCAGGCGAGCGACCTGATAAAAATTCTCGGCATCGGCAGCGTGGCCATTGGCTTTGCCTTTCAGAATATTCTGCAGAATTTTCTTGCTGGGCTTCTGCTGTTGTGGGCGGAGCCGTTTCGAGTGGGAGATGAGATCAAGATCGATGCATTTGAAGGATGCGTAGAAGAGATTCAGGCGCGCGCGACCATCATCAAGACTTACGACGAGCGGCGTGTAGTGATACCGAACGCGGATTTATTCACGAAATCTGTCATCGTCAACACCGCGCAGGACCTTCGCAGATGGGAATACGATGTGCCGATAAAAGGGCCAGCCGATCCGGAGGAAATAAAACGCCTGATCGTCGACACGGTAAAGAAGGTGCCGGGGGTTCTGTCCGATCCAGCGCCGGAGGCGTTGCTGATGAATCTGGATGATCCGGAGATGAATTCTTTTAAGATCCACGTTTTGTGGTCAACCAAGGCGAGCCGTCAGCACGAGATGCTGCAATCGTATGATCAAGTGCTGACTGCGATCGGCAAAACGCTCACAGATCGCGCGGAAAAGCAAAAGAAAAAGCCGGTCGAGCAGCAACCAGCGAAACAGGACCACGCCGCCTAAGGCGACGATGCACTTCTCATTCGGTAGTCTTCGCGGTATTACCCGGTTTTCTCCGTTCAACGCCGCGTCGCATCCTGATTTCGCTGGGATCGGCCTATTGACGCGGCATCTGCGGCCTTCCGTAATCTCAAACTTTTTCCAAAACATGCGCATACTCTATCCATGCCCTTTGCCCCTCAGACAGAATTCCGCGAACGCGCAGAGCGAGTTGGCTTCGATGAGAAAACGCCGGTGGTGGTGCGCTTTCCCGGCGGAGTCCGCTGCGCTGCAGAACTGCAAATTGTTTCAATCACCGGCGGACTGCTGAGCTTGCAGCGCCCAGTGCAACCCGGCGCGGTTGGCAAGCTGATGTTCTTGACCAACAAAGGCTGCGTCGCCGGCGAGGCGCAAATGCTGACACCGGTGGCCTGGGACCGGCAGCCCTTCAAGTTCACCACGTTGCATGATGATGACCGCTACCGGCTGCAGACGCTGATCAAACGCCAGATCTCTTTGCGCCGTCGCCACAACGAGCTTAGAAAAAGCGAGCGCGTGGAAATCGAGAGATTCAGGCCCTGGTGAGATTCGCGGTCGCCAACCAGATCAGCTAAGTTTCTTCTTCCCTGCGTCCCTTGCGGAGATCAATTCCCAACTGTTCGGCTTTCTTGTAAAGATGACTGCGCTCCAGGCCAAGCGCTTTGGCGGCGTTGGTCATGTGAAAGCCTGCGCGTTTCAATTCCGACAAAATCACATCTCGTTCAAACCGTTCTACGCGTTCGGCGAGCGGACCTGATCCAAGGCCGCTGCTGGCGCGGAGTTCAGAAGCCGGTGAAAGAACGGCGCGAACTGTATCTGCATCGACTTCGTCGCCTAGCGCAAGCAGCATCAGGCGCTCCACCATATTTCGCAATTCGCGAACGTTTCCGGGCCAGAAATATTCCTGCAGTGCGCCGATGGCGTCCTCGGTAAACTTGATCTTCTTCCAATTGTTTTGCGCGCACAGTTGAGCGGCAAAGTGCTCGATGAGAACGGGAATATCTTCGCGGCGCTCGCGTAGAGGCGGGAGCGTTAAGGGGAAAACGTAAATGCGGTGGAACAAGTCCTGGCGGAATTTTCCGTCGTGAACCAGCGCCTGCAGATTGCGATGGGTGGCGACGATGACGCGTACATCGACCGCAACTGGCTTGGTTGCGCCGATGCGCTCGACTTCACCTTCTTCGAGCGCGCGTAGAAGCTTCGCCTGCATTTGAAGGGGCATGTCGCCGATCTCATCGAGAAAAAGCGTGCCGTGCCCGGCTTGCTCGAATTTGCCGATGTGGCGGGCGGCGGCGCCGGTGAATGACCCTTTTTCGTGGCCGAACAGTTCCGATTCGATCAGCTCGGCGGGAACGGCGGCGCAATTTAGTGCAACGAATGGGCCAGAAGCGCGCGGGCTCTTCTCATGAATCGTTCGCGCGACTAATTCTTTTCCAGTTCCGGTCTCGCCGAGAATGCAAACGCGAGTTTCGCTGGCGGCGACGCGATCAAGCTGCGTCATGATCTTTTTCATCACCTCGCCGCTCCACACAATTTCGTGTTTTCCCAGTCGCTGGCGAAGCTGGCGGTTTTCGGATTCCAGGCGCTGCAGCTTGAGAGCGTTTTCAACTGTGAGCAGAAGTTTGTCGGTTGAGATCGGCTTTTCGAGAAAATCAAGCGCACCCAGTTTGGTGGCGCGCACGGCCATTTCAATGTGCGCCTGCCCGGACATCATTACGACCGGCGTGTTCAGGCCGATCGAGCGCAGCTCTTCGAGAAATGCCAGCCCGTTTTTTGCCGGCATGACCACGTCGGAAAAGATCAAATCGAAGTGATCGGCCTTTGCCAGCTGGATTGCGCGGTTAGGGTTATCGCACACCGTGGCCTCGTGACCGGCAAGACGGAAGGCGCGCGAGAGCGTTGCGAGCGTGCTCGCTTCATCGTCGACGATCAAGAGGCGCGCCTTCACGGTTCGACGTTCTCCTTAAACATGCGTTCCTTGCTCGGCGGAAAGCTTGTCGCGATTGGCGGGCAGCTCGATGATAAAAGTCGTGCCGCGACCGGGTTCGCTCGCGACACTGATTCGGCCGCCGTGATCGCTGACGATCGATTGCACGATCGCAAGACCTAGCCCGGTGCCTTGCGGCTTGCTGGTGTAGTAGGGCGTGAACAAATTTGCGCATTCCTGCGAGGTGAGGCCCTTGCCGGTATCGGAAACTTCGATGCGCACCGAACCATTCTGCTCACTCGCGCGCAAGGTCAGCGTGCCACCTTCGGTCATGGCATCGGCTGCATTCGAAATTAAATTGGACAATGCGCGGTGGAGAAGTTCCGGGTCGGCGGCGATCGCGTTTTCTACGGATACTTCGATCTTGCACGCGATGGCAGTCTTGGCCAGCTGCGCGAGATGCAGCTTGACTGCGCTCTCAAAAAGCTCGTTCAGCTGTACGGGCTGAAACTGTGGCTGCGGCATTTTGGAGAAGTCGCTGAACTTCGCGACGATATTTTTCAGGTTGGAAATTTCCGCAAGCAGCGTGGTTGCACTCTCGCGAAAAGTTTCATCGAATTGCTGCTGGCTATGCTCGCGGGCACGCAATAGATTTTCGACGGTCAACTGAAGCGGGAAGAGAGGATTTTTGAGCTCATGCGCGAGACGCCGAGCAAGTTCGCGCCATGCCGCGACGCGCTCGGATTGCACCAGCCGCTCGTGGTGATCGAGCAGGTCGCGGGTCATGCGATTGAATGATTCAGCCAGCGCGCCAAGCTCGTCGTTTCGGCTGATGTTCACGCTCGCATTCCAGTTTCCGGCGGCGACCTCGCGTGCGGCGCGGGCGAGCTCTTCAACTGGGCGAGTGACACGAGCGGCGGCCCAACTGCTGAGGAGGATTGCCAGAATCAATCCGGCGGACGCGGCTATCAGCGCGGCGGCTCGAATCTGGGTGCGAAGTTCGGTATAAATTTGCCGCGAGCTGGTGACCAGCAAAACTCCCAGCACCTCATGATTTGCTCCGGTGAGCGGAAAAGCGTCGACGTTCTCATCGCCGGAGTTGGCGTGAAGAATTGCTCCGGACGGCTGGCGGTCAGCCTGCACCCGCTGAATGAGGGGCGCGAACTGTTGCGGATTGCTGATTGTGCCTTCGGCGGAAGTCAGGTGATCGGGTGAAAATCCGCCGCTGGGATTTTCATAGAGCATGACGCTCATGCCTGCCGGAGGTTCGAGGCGTCCGAGGAAATTTTTATCCAGACGAACACCGCCGATGATGTAGAGCCGGCGGTCGGCTGCGCTGATGGTGGTTATCGCAAACAAACCCAGTGCTGAGCCGGATGGCAGTTCTTCTTCTTTGAGAAATGGCGCGCTGGGCGGCGGCTGAGTTGCGAGCGGCTCACTGTAGCCGAATTTCGCCGGCCATTGCGCGGAAGAGATGATGGTGCCGCGATCGTCGGCGAATTCGAGGAAGTCGAGCCGCTGGGTTCCGGCGATCACCTCTGCGGTGCTGAGAAATGGGCTGTAGTCGGATGTCGACTGCGCGGCAGCAACCAGCATGCGATTGGCGTCGGAGCTTTCGGCGATGGATTGAATTCGCCGAGCGACGTCTGCGCCCTGATGATCGAACTCATGATGAAATTGCGCGACCAGCGCGGCGGTGCGATCGTCATTAGCGCGGTCGAAGGCGCGGCGCGTCATGGTTGAAATGATTATCGCGACCGCCGCTACCGACAGAAACACCGTTAGCGCAAACAGCAGAAGCAGCCTGCGCCGGAAGCTCATGGCGTCTCCGAAGAGAGCCACGCATTTTGCAGGTTCCAGGCGCCGTCGGAACGGACTGCGAGATCATGCACGCTGGGCCGGAGTGCGATTGCGCTGCGAAGGTGCAGCAAAGGAATGACGCGATGCGTTTGCATCAGCGTACTTTCTGCTGAGTAAAGAGCAGTAATCGACACATCACTGAACTGAGGCGGGGCAAGCTGGAGCGCGCGAGCGAATTCGTTCAAGTCGAGTTGCGCATCAAGCGTGGGAAGCGGCAGACGGACCAATCGGATGTCGGAGTTATCGGAACTCGACGATTGAAGGTTCACTCCCGCGTCTCTTGCATTGAGGGCGAGGCGATCAACGAGGATTCGCGCGATGGGATCAGCAGAATCGTAGCTCAGTGTCAGCGTGATGCGCGGCTGCAATGATCGTTCAGGACGTCCCGCTTCGCTGCCGGAAGGAAAGAGAAATTCGTAACCGGAGAGCCAGTCCGGGAGCAGCGCGCCGGCGGGCTCGCCGCCAGCTTGAAAGATCACGTTATTCAGTGCGGTCGTATCGATGCTGCGTGCGAGCGCGGTGCGGAGGCGAACTTCGGAGTCAGACTGCGGGTCACGCGCAAACACCAGGCACAAAAGTTCTTCCGGCATGGAAGTAAGTACGTTGCGGTTGCCGGATTGCGCCTGCCGAATCTGCTCGGGGGCAATTTCGACGAGATCGGTTTTACCCAGGTCGAGGAGCATCAGTTGATCGCGATAACTTTTCGCGAAATCAATTTCTATGGAATCGATGAACGGGCGACCCGCCCAATATTGATTATTCGCCGCGAGGCTGAGGTGTTTCGCGGTTGCATCCCATTGCGCAATGGTGAATGGGCCGGTGCCAAGCAGAGTGCCGTTTCCGCGCCGGACGATGCTGTTGCGAGTCAGCGCAAGCTCGGCGGGAACATTAGCGTCCGGCGTATCGGTTTCAATCATGACCAAATCGCCGAGCGCGAAAACTTTCCATCGCGAATTGCTGGTGCGGAGCGAAGCGGCAACGGTCTCTGAGTCGAGCGGCGTGCCGTCACTTAAAATGACACCGCTGCGCACCTGAAAGCGCCAGCGCTGATTGCCGGGTTCGACTTGCCATGATGTGGCGAGAGCGGGCTCTGGGCGGCCACGATCGTCTAACTTGACGAGATTTTCGAAAACTAGATGCGAGAGGCTGCGCAGCGCAGGCGTATCCAGGACGGCGGGATCGAAACTTTGCGGCGACTCCTGCACAGCCATGCGAAGCGTTCCGCCATAATGCGGGCGGGTGGCGGCAGAACCTAGCGTGACGCAAACCACGCTAATGGCTGCAATCAAAATTAAGCTGAAGCGCTTCATAGTTGCCTGTTTCGGAGTTGCGGTAAACCGCGATTGCGCTATCGGCCGATCCCGCCGGCCACAACGCCGTGACACTTCCATCCAAAGTCAACTTCGGACTTACTGGTGCCGGTTCGCGGTCGGCGAACTCGAATGCCTGAATCGAATCTGACGACTCGGTTTCGGCGGAATCGGCCAGCACCTGCCAACCGGACCGGCAGGACGCATGAACGCCGGCAACGTCGCTGCCCCAGTGAACCCGGCCGAGAATCTGCTGATTGAACCCATCGAGCAGGTGGATTTGGCCATCGATGCCGGCGAAAACCCAAAGCACGTAGTTGGTTCGCGGAACCGGCGCCGCGGAATAAAACGGCGGTGCGGAATTTTGTTTCGCGATCCCGGGGACTAGCGCGCCGGTAAAGAAATTTCTGGTCGGTGAAAAAAATGCCGAGAGGCCGAAATTTTCTGGCGCAAGCGGCCATGGGTCGTCGCTGGGAGAGCAAGTCATCTGCAAGGGCGCTGTGTTGGCGCTTGTGCAGACCAGGCCGGGAAGGTAGGCGTCGAAGAGGTGATCTTTGCGAAGGAAAATGTGCCCGCGCGCATCTCGCGGTAACGGGTTCGGGGAGGTGATGGGGAGCGATTGCACGAGCGTCCAGGTAGCGCCTTGCCGTTCTTCTAACGTGACCGCGTTGCGCCCAAGAATTAAGATCCGCTGGGGATTCCCTTCGAGAAGCGCCACATCAAGGATCGGGTCGGCCTGCGAGATGAGTTCAGTGGCGCGAATGATCAGCGGCGGAGCATTCTGCGCGGCGAGAACAATATTTGGGCGCGGCGTGGAAACGAGCAGAACATGGTTCTCCGTATTGCCCTGCTGCACCTCGGCGACCCAGACGTAATCCTGCAAGTTCTCGGAAAGCGTGAGTTTGATATTTGCGCCGGCCTGGTCGGGCTGCCAAACGTGAATGCCGCTGGTTTCGAGCGCGCTCGTGAGCTCGCGGCGAATTTCGTCGGCATCGCTCGAGGTGATTGTGGACTGATTGTTCACGGTGAGAGCGACGACTCCGGGGCCGGTGATGGCGGCAATTTTGCCCGAAAGTTGGGAGACAGGTTGGTGCCAGTCAGCAGCGACGGACAGCTGGGGAAAGAAGAAGAGAAGACACAATGCCCAGCGCAGCCATAGAGACGGAATAATCATTCCGGGATTGGGCGAATTATAAATCCGAGTTGGCATGGGATTTGGCCTCTGGAATCTAAGTGGTCAGCGGCTCGTGACTGGTGGCTCGTGGCTCGTGATTAGTGACTTCGTGACTTATCTTAATGGGCCGAGTCGTTTTCACATCTTGAATGAACGCCTGACCGCAACCCAAGCGGTCGAAATTCCGCCAACAAGGCTCAAGCCCCAGCCACGAGTCTCGAAGCACCAGCCACGAAGCACGAACCACCAATCACGAATCACGAGCCACAAACCACGAATCACCAATCACGAGCCACGAGCCACGAGCCACGAGCCACGATTCTTACTTCTCCTCCCCTTGCTCGGCTTCGCTTCCCTTGTTAGCCATGTCCATGCTCTTGAGCACGTCGTTGGCGAAGAAGAATTTGCCATCGGAGGGGACCATCATGATCTGCAACTTGTCGGACAAGCGTTCGGCGATGATCTTGTTGATTAACAGCGGATTCTGTTTCAGGATCGCGCCTTCACTCTTCATGCGTTCGGTATCGGCGATGGCGGTTACGCGAATGCGCTCGGCTTCAGCATCGGCGAGCAGCTTGCGGCGCTCCATTTCGGCTTTGCTGTCGATGACTTTGGCTTGCGCCATGGCCTCGGCATTTTTCACCGTGGCTTCGGCTGCGGCTTCGGCATTCTGCACCGTCGCTTCTTTGCGCGCTTCGGATTCGAGCTTGGTCTCTTCTATCTGCTTCTGCTTCAAGGGCAACGTGTACTGCATGGCATCGGCTTCAGCTTTGGCTTGAAGCACTCGCACCTGCGCTTCGCCTTCGGCCGCTTTCACCTGTTGGGCTTTGGTCGCCTCGGCTTGCAGCTCGGCGATCCTCACCTGCTTCTGCTGAATATCGGTCTGCACGGCCATCTGGTCGTCTTCCTGCTCTTTGAGCAGCAGGTCTTCCAAGCCTTTCGCGTATTCGGGCGGGAGCTGAATATCGCGCAGCATGACTTCTTTCACGATGATTCCATCGGCGGCGAGCTTTTGCGCGATGATGGCGGCGGCGCGGCTGCG
>DATIYR010000162.1:0-6248 GCA_035517535.1 Terriglobales bacterium | reverse complement strand
CAGAACCTGCAAAATCCGCCCAAGATTTATGTTGAGATCGCCCTCGAGCAACTTCCAGATGAGACGGATTTCTACCGCAAAGATGTGCGCGACGCGTTTTCCGCCGTAACTGACCCCAAACTGCTGGCCGAGTTCAAAGAGTCAAACCAGGCCGTCATCGACGCGTTCGTCAGCTATCAGAAATTCCTGCAGGATTCAGTACTGCCGCATGCAAACGGCGATTTTCGCTTGGGGGCTGAGAACTATCGCAAGAAGTTGCTCTATGACGAAATGGTGGATATTCCACTCGATCGGCTGCTGGATATCGGTTACGAGGACCTGCACCGCAATCAGGAATGGCTGAAGCGGGTGACGGCGCAGATTGATGCGAAGCGCTCTCCGCGGGAGGTTGTGGAGGAACTGCAAAATCAGCATCCCGCGCAGGATCAGCTTCTGCAAGCCTTTCAAAACACCTTTGCAGGATTGCGCCAGTTCATCGCAGAGAAGCAGATCATCACCATTCCACCTAGTGCGCCTCCGATCCTGGAGCCCACACCGCCGTTCATGCGCGCAACCACCGAGGCCTCCATGGATACGCCGGGGCCTTATGAGACGAAAGGCCGGGAAGCTTTCTTCAACGTGACCACCCCTGACCCGAAGTGGTCACCGCAACAAATTGAAGATTGGATGAAGACCTTCAACAATAGCGAAATTCCGGGCACGGCAATCCACGAAGTCTACCCTGGACATTTTGTTCAGTTCCTGTGGATTGACAGGGTACCGTCGAAAGTCCGCAAGCTGATTTACTCCGGGACAAATGCCGAAGGCTGGGCCCACTACTGCGAGCAGATGATGCTCGACGAAGGCTACGGAAATGGCGACCCGAAGCTGCGCGTCGGACAACTCGATGATGCCCTGCTGCGGGACGCGCGTTACATCGTTGGGATTCGAATGCATACCGGCAATATGACACTCGATCAGGCCCGGCAATTTTTTATCCAGGAAGGCTATCAAACACCAGCCGTGGCGGATGTCGAAACCAAGCGCGGCACCTCTGATCCCACCTATTTGATGTATACGCTTGGTAAGCTGCAAATCACGAAATTGCGCGAAGACTATCGTAAAATGCGCGGGAAAGATTTCAGCCTGCTGGAATTTCACGATCGTTTCATGCAGCAGGGCGGCGTTCCGATCAAAATTATCCGCAAGGCGATGCTGGGCAACGATTCTCCTACTCTTTAGGGGAAAACGGCATCAAAAGCGGTTCGCGTTTAAAGGCCGAAGAAAATGATGAAAGTTTGCAAAGCAGTTTTCCCTGCCGCGGGGTTAGGCACTCGCTTTCTGCCCGCAACCAAGGCCCAACCGAAAGAGATGCTGCCGCTGGTCGATAAACCCATAATCCAATATGGCGTAGAAGAGGCCATGGCCGCGGGCTGCGACCAGATCATTATTGTCACGGGACGTGGAAAAACCGCGATTGAAGACCACTTCGACGTGAGTTTCGAGCTCGAAAAAATCCTGGAGGAGAAAGGTAAAACAGACCTGCTTCAGATTGTGCGTGAAATCTCGGACATGATCCACGTGGCTTACGTACGGCAGAAAGAACCGCTTGGACTCGGGCATGCCGTGCTCACCGCCCGTGAACTGGTCGGACACGAGCCCTTCGCCGTGCTGCTCGCCGACGACGTGATCGACGCCGAAGTCCCCGTTCTGAAGCAGATGATTCGCGTTTTTGAGCAGACGCAGTGCTCAGTCATCGCGACCCAGATCGTAGAAGGTCCGGCTATTTCCGCCTATGGCGTATTGGATGTACGGCCAGCTGATGGCCACCACGGCGGGCGGCTGTACGAAATCCTGAACATGGTTGAAAAGCCCAAACTTGAAGACGCGCCATCGAACCTGGCAATTATCGGCCGCTACATTTTGACGCCGGCGATTTTCGACATTCTTACCAAAACTCCACTGGGCAAAGGCGGCGAGTTGCAATTGACCGACGCGATGCGCCTGCTGCTGAAGCAGGAGAAAATGTATGCGTATGTCTATGAAGGCAAACGCCACGATACCGGCGACAAGCTGGGCTTCCTGAAAGCGACGGTAGAGTTCGCGCTCAAGCGCGACGATTTAGGCGTGCAACTGAAGGAATACTTGCGGACTTTGAAGTTGGATTGAGTCAAAACCCTATGTCATTCCGACAAGCATTCCGATTCACCCCGCGAATCGGAAGCGCGGTCGAGGAACCTGCTTTTACTACAGATTCGTCGTAAGAACGCAACCAACTACTTCGATTCCCTGAGCTTCTTCGATTTCTCCTCCACTCCCTTCGCCAGCTTCTCCTTATGCCCATGAAGCTTCTGCGCAACGCCTGAATCAGCTACTCCCAATATTTGTGCTGCCAAGATTCCGGCATTCGTCGCGCCAGGCTTGCCAATCGCAACCGTCGCCACCGGAATCCCCGCCGGCATCTGCACGGTGGCAAGCAGCGAGTCTAATCCGTTCAAGGAAGTCGAAGGAATGGGAACTCCAATGACCGGCAGAGTCGTGTGCGCGGCGATGACTCCGGCCAGGTGCGCCGCGCCGCCCGCGCCGGCAATGATCACTTTAACGCCGCGATCCGCCGCCTTGCGCGCGTACTCAGCAGTGCGATCCGGCGAACGATGCGCCGAGGTCACGTCAATTTCGTACTCGATGCCAAAGCCTTCAAGCGCCTTGCCGGCTTCGCGCATAATTTCCAAGTCAGAATCACTTCCCATTACGATCGAAACGACGGGTTTGCTCATCGGCTCTCCTCGGCTATTTTTTCAACGCCCGCGCCCCAATGTCTTTGCGATAATGCGCGCCATCAAACCGGATCTTACTGACGGCGTCATAGGCGCGATCAACTGCCGCATTCAGCGTGGCCGCGCGCGCCGTCACGCCCAATACCCGGCCCCCGGCAGTATAAAAATTTCCGTCGCGCGAACTGGTTCCGGCGTGAAACACCTTAACGCTTTTCATTTGATCGGCGGCTTCAATCCCGGTGATTGGCTTTCCCACTTCAATCGTGCCCGGATACCCTCCCGATGCCATCACCACGCACACCGAAGCATCGCTCGACCAGCGAAAATCGCCATCGCTCACGCGGCCTTCAATTGAAGCTTCAACCGCTTCCAGCAAATCGTTCTCAAGCCGCATTATGATAGGCTGCGTCTCCGGATCTCCGAATCGGCAGTTGAACTCCAGCACCATCGGACCCTTCGCGGTCATCATCAGCCCGCAATAGAGAACTCCCTTGTACTCCATGCCCTCAGCCTTCATGCCTTCGACCACCGGGCGGGCGATATGTTGCAGCAGCCAATTTGTCATCTGCTCATCGAGCAGTCCGGGAAAAGAATATGCGCCCATCCCGCCGGTATTCGGGCCGGTGTCGCCGTCGCCCACGCGCTTGTGGTCCTGAGCCGCCACCAAGGGGGCAACGCGCTCTCCATCACTGATCACCAGAAACGAGAGCTCGTCGCCTTTCAGGCATTCTTCAATCACCACCCGCGCGCCGGCTTCACCTAGCATCTTCCCGCTGAGCATCTCGGTTGCGGTCGACGCGGCTTCGTCCTTCGTACTGCAAATGACAACGCCCTTGCCCGCGGCCAGCCCATCAGCTTTGACCACGACAGGTGTGCCGAACCTTCCCAGTGCTTCCTTTATCTCGCTGCCCGAATCGCAAATTGCGTAATGCGATGTCGGAATGCGATGCCGCTGCATAAACTCTTTGGCGAAGCTTTTACTGGTTTCGAGCTGCGCCGCAGCTTTCGTTGGCCCAAATATCGGCCAGCGGCGGGCAGTGAATTCATCCACTACACCTAGTTGTAGCGGCAGCTCTGGCCCCACAACCGTCACGTCAGGCTTGAGTTGACTGGCCAAAGTAATAATCGAATCCCTGCTCTTCAGGTCAACCGAAACGCATTCGGCTTCCTCGCTTATCCCTCCATTCCCCGGAGCGCAGTAAAGTTTTGTGACGCGGGGAGATTGCCGCAGCTTCCACGCCAGCGCGTGCTCGCGTCCACCGCCGCCGATGAGCAGGACTTTCATGGCCAGAGTAAACAAGGTAAGGGGGGAAGAAATTCATGTCAAACGGCGGAATAATTTTCAGAGATCAAGGTCCGCAGTGTGGCAGCATTAGAGAGAAATAGGTAACCTTCCCTGGCACCGCGCCGATGTGAAGAACCGGGAGTTATAGACTTTGTAAATTTCATCACGAGAGGCTCAAAATGAAAGGAAATCCCAAGGTCGTCGCCGCTTTGCAGGAAGCTTTGCACGAAGAGCTGATTGCCATCAATCAATATTTTCTGCACGCTGAGATGTGCGAGAACTGGCACTATGACAAGCTCGGCGACTACATCAAAAAGCAGTCCATCGATGAGATGAAACATGCCGAGCAACTGATCGAGCGCATTCTCTTCCTGGACCACACCCCCAATCTGACCGAACCGATGCAGCTCACGGTGGGAAAGAACGTGCAAGCGCAGATTGAGAGTGATCTCGCTCTCGAACTGAGCGCTGTTGAGTTATATAACCGCGCTATCCAAACCGCTCGCGATAATAAGGACAACGCCTCGCGTGAACTGTTCGAACGCCTGTTGAAAGATGAAGAAGATCACGTGGATTGGCTGGAAGCGCAGCTTCATCAGATCCGGGAGCTAGGCTACGAGCGTTATCTGAGCCAGCAGGTGGGCGAGCAAAAGTAGCTCTCGGCTCTCTCCTGAATTCGCGGCGCATTCATTACAAAAGTAAACCGTACCTCGCCGTGTGCAAAACCGCATTCAGTAAGATAGTTCAGTAGGATGCACCGCTTAACCACAGACTCCAAGGACGCCGCGCAAAATGGGCCGGCATCGCCGCCGAGCCATCTCTCGCTTGAGGGCATGCACAACAGCGTGGAAGTGCCGCATCATCAGGCGGGCTTCTGGCTGCAGTGGCGCGCATTCATTGGCCCGGCGATTCTGGTCAGCGTCGGGTACATGGATCCCGGCAACTGGGGCACCGACCTCGCCGGCGGCGCGCAATTCAAATACGGACTTTTATGGGTAGTCGGCCTTGCCAGCTTGATGGCAATTTTCATGCAGGTGATCGCCGCCCGCCTGGGAGTTGTGACCGGAAAAGATCTCGCGCAGTGCTGTCGCGACTGGTATCCCCGATGGACGCGCTGGCCGAACTGGCTGTTCTGCGAAATCGCGATCGGCGCCTGCGACTTGGCGGAAGTTCTCGGCAGCGCGGTTGCCATCAATTTGATGTTTCATATCCCGCTGCTGTGGGCAGTGATCATTACCGGTATCGACGTTCTACTGCTGCTCGCGCTGCAGCGCTATGGGATGCGGACCATCGAGTCTGTGGTGGTTGTCCTCATCGCGACTATCGCAGTTTGTTACTTCATCGAAATTTTCGTGCTCCCGCAGACCCGCCCGGATTTTCTGGAAATGGGCCGCGCAATGCTGAGCCCAAGTTTTCGCCAGACCGGTATGTTGTACGTCGCGATCGGCATCATCGGCGCTACCGTGATGCCGCACAACCTCTATCTGCATTCCGCCCTGGTCCAGAGCCGCAAGCTGCAAAAGGACGAAGCATCCATTCGTAGCGCGATCCGTTTCAATGTGATCGACTCGACCACGGCTCTGTCGGTCGCGTTTCTGGTGAACGCAGCCATTCTGGTTTTGGCGGCTCTGGTGTTTTACGGAAGAAGCAGCGTGCATGTGGCCGGCGGCAATCTGGTAACGTTCAGCCCCGATAGCGACTGGATTCGCATTGCCTATCTGACACTCGCACCACTGCTGGGTACATCTCTCGCCAGTACGCTATTCGTCGTGGCTCTTCTTGCCAGTGGGCAAAGCAGCACCATCACCGGGACCTTGGCCGGCCAGGTCGTGATGGAAGGATTCATGCACTGGCGCATTCAGCCTTGGCTCCGTCGTCTGATCACACGAGCAATGGCGATCATCCCTGCGGTTCTGATTATTGGCATCCGCGGTGACGCCAGCGTAAATGATCTGCTCACCTTGAGCCAGGTTGTGCTCGCGTTGCAGCTTCCGTTTGCCATGTTCCCGCTGCTGCAATTCACCAGTTCGCGAAAGAAAATGGGGGCTTGGCGAACCGGTTGGTTTTTGATGATCGCCGGATGGGCAAGCGCCCTTCTGATTACCGTAATTGATATTTGGGGACTGCCCGAATCGCTGCACTCGGCGTGGCATGTGATTGTCGGCGGATAGGGGCCGCCAGCCATGTACAACACAATTCTGGTGACG
>DATIYR010000161.1:0-9362 GCA_035517535.1 Terriglobales bacterium | reverse complement strand
GCCGGTGACATTCTCATCGACGGCGGAAACTCCTATTTCAAAGACGACATTCGCCGCTCCAAGATGTTTCGCGAAAAGGGAATACACTACGTCGATGTCGGCACCAGTGGCGGAGTTTGGGGGCTGGAACGCGGCTACTGCATGATGATCGGCGGCCCGAAAGAAATCGTCGAGCAACTCGATCCTATCTTCAAAACTTTGGCTCCAGGACCTGGGAACATTCCCCGAACTCCCGGGCGTGAAAAACTTGGCGGCACCGCGGAAGAAGGCTACATTTACTGTGGCCCCTCCGGCGCCGGTCACTTTGTGAAAATGGTCCACAACGGAATCGAGTACGGAATCATGCAGGCCTATGCCGAGGGCTTTGATATTTTCCGTAACGCCAACAAGCCCGAGCTCGCGAAAGATCAGCAATATGACTTGAACCTTGCCGATATCGCCGAAGTCTGGCGCCGTGGCAGCGTGATCAGTTCCTGGCTCCTGGACCTGACCGCAATCGCATTGGCCGAGAATCCAGTTCTTTCCGAATATAGCGGGTTCGTGCAGGATTCCGGCGAAGGCCGCTGGACAATTGAGGCTGCAATCGATGAAGCTGTTCCCGTGGACGTGCTCTCAGCCGCGTTATTTGTGCGCTTCCGCTCGCGGCAGGAGCACACGTTCGCCGAGAAGATACTCTCTGCCATGCGGCAGAAATTCGGCGGCCACCTCGAACCAGTGATAGAAAAGAAGACGGCCTGATTCTTTCGCGCCGGGCTCGACGAAACTTTTTGCTGTCAGTAGTAAAAGGGAACCACCATGGCACAAGTGGAACTGCTTCCGCAAACCCAGCAGCGCGCACCCGGCCGCCCAGCCGACCCTTGCATTATGGTCATCTTCGGCGCCGCCGGCGATCTTACCCGCCGCAAGTTGCTTCCCGCGCTTTACAACCTGGCCAAAGCCCAGCTGCTCTCGCGCGAATTCGCGATTATTGGCGTTTCACACAATTCCATGTCGGACGACGAATTTCGCAAACGGCTTACGGATGAGGTCCACGAATATGCTGGCCGCGAGGTCGATCCTGACATCTGGGAATGGTTTACGCGGCGTCTTTATTACATCACCGCCGAATTTGATGACAAAAATCTCTACTCGAAGTTGAAGACGAATCTGGAGAAACTCGACAAAGACCACTCGACGCACGGAAATTACTTTTTTTATCTTGCGACCGCGCCTCGCTTCTTCGGCCCAATCGTGGAGCAGTTGGCTGCAGCCGGTTTAATGGATGAGAGCGGTAATCAGCACTGGCGAAGAGTCATCATCGAAAAGCCCTTCGGTCATGATCTTGAATCTGCCAAGACGCTGAATCAGCAGCTCCTGAGCTGTGCCACCGAAAACCAGATCTATCGCATCGACCACTACCTTGGAAAAGAAACTGTTCAGAATATTCTGGCTTTTCGTTTTGCCAACGGAATCTTTGAACCGATCTGGAACCGCCGTTACATCGACCACGTGCAGATCACGGTGGCTGAAACCGTCGGGGTAGAATCGCGTGGGAGCTATTACGACACGGCGGGCGCGCTGCGTGACATGGTACCCAACCACATCATGCAGCTCATCAGCCTGACCTCGATGGAGCCGCCGATTTCGTTTCGGCCTGACGCCGTTCGCGATGAGCAAGCGAAGATTCTGCACGCCATTCAGCCGCTGACTTCAGAGGAAGTTTTGAGCCGCACCGTTCGCGGCCAATACGGGCCGGGAGTAGAAGAGTCGCATCGCGTGCCAGGATATCGCCAGGAAGAAGACGTGCCTCCGGACTCGAAAACCGAAACTTTCGTTGCCATGAAGCTGGCCATCGATAATTGGCGCTGGGCCGACGTTCCGTTTTATCTACGCACTGGCAAGCGGCTGGCGGCGCAGACAACGGAAATCCTGATTCAATTCCGCCGCGCACCCTTCGTATTGTTCCGCGAGACCGCGGTCGAAAATCTCATGCCCAACCAGCTTGTTTTGCACATTCAGCCACAGGAAGGAATCTCACTGCAGTTCGCTGCGAAGGTGCCCGGCCCTATCATGCGCCTGGGTGCGGTAGACATGAATTTCAATTACGCTGATTATTTCGGAACTCAGCCGAGCACCGGCTACGAGCGCCTGCTTCACGATTGCATGATCGGAGACGCCACATTGTTCCAACGCGCAGATATGGTCGAGGCGGGCTGGTGTGTAGTCAGTCCCGTGCTCGACGTCTGGAAGGCGCTGCCGCCACGCAATTTCCCGAATTATCCTTCCGGGAGCTGGGGACCGAAGGAGGCCGACGAACTGCTCGAACGCGATGGCCGCCACTGGAGGAATTTCGACCGATGAGCTTTATCCTTGCCGGCGATATCGGCGGCACGAACGCACGTCTGGCCCTATTCGATGTAAGTAACGGAAATTTCAAACTTATTTCTTCCACCATTTTTCCCAGCCGGCAGTACTCGGGGCTTGATCAGATCGTTCAGGAATTCGTAAGCAAATCTCCGGCACGTCCCGCGCAGGCATGCTTCGGGATCGCCGGTCCAGTCACGAACGGGCGAGTGGAAGCTTCGAACCTGCCCTGGGTCATCGAATCCAAGCGCCTCGCGGATGAACTCAAAATTCATGAGGCTCTGCTGATCAACGACCTTGAAGCCACGGGCTGGGGAGTCGGTGCCTTGTCGCCAGAACACCTCGTCTCGCTAAACCAAATCAGTTCGATTGGTGGCAATCAGGCGGTGATTGCCGCAGGCACTGGCTTGGGCGAAGCCGGCCTTTACTGGGATGGCGAGCGCCAGCACGTCTTCGCCTCTGAAGGCGGTCACTGTGATTTTGCGCCGCTCAACGACATTCAAGTCGAGTTGTTCCAGTATCTTCGCGGGCGCTACGGCCACGTCAGCTATGAACGAGTTCTTTCCGGGCCCGGCCTGGTGAACGTGTTCGATTTCCTACGCGACACCAAAAAAGGCAAGCCGCCGGATTGGCTTGTGGCCGAGATGGTCGAATCCGATGCTGCCAAAGCCATTTCCCAAGCTGGCCTGAGCGGCAAATGCCCGATGTGCGAGCAGGCGCTCGATATCTTTGTTGCTGTTTTCGGCGCGGAAGCCGGAAATTTGGCCCTAAAAATGAAAGCCGTGGGAGGCGTCTTCCTTGCCGGCGGCATCGCTCCCAAGATTCTTCCCAGGCTTGCAACCTCAACCTTCCTGCAGGCTTTCTTAGATAAGGGTCGTCTGCGGCGCTTGATGGAAATTATCCCCATCAAAGTGATCACAGACGACAAACTTGCTCTGCTGGGAGCCGCGCGATGTGCGCTTGTAGAAACTACGCCTTGAACATGCCTTCAGAACCACAGGTCTGCATCTTTGATTCGCCGCAGGAACTGTTTCACGCAGCAGCGGAAAAATTTTGTGCCGATGGATCCGAAGCAATTAAGAAAAACGGCAGGTTCACGGTCGCGCTCTCCGGAGGATCGACGCCGCGCGGCTTGCACCAGGAACTGGTGACGCGTTTCGCCTCAAAGTTGCCCTGGGACAAAGTGTTCTTCTTCTGGGGCGATGAACGCCACGTGCCGCCGGATAGTTCGGACAGCAATTACCGCATGGCAAATGAAACCTTGCTGTCGAAATTGCCAACCCCGCGAGAGAACATCTTCCGAATTCTCGCCGAGTTGCCCGATGCGCGAGAGGCTGCTCGCAAATACGCGGAGACGCTGGAGCAGTTTTTCCACCCTAAGCCAAACGAATTCCCGCGATTCGATTTTATTCTGCTGGGAATGGGCCCCGATGGGCACACGGCATCGCTGTTTCCTGGTACCGCGGGCTTACAGGAAAAAGATGAATTCGTGATCGCGAACTGGGTCGAGAAACTCAACACCTTTCGCATCACGTTCACTTACCCGGTGCTCGACAGTGCAGAATTTGTGATGATGCTGGTCAGCGGCGACGAGAAAGCCGAGATGGTCCGGCGCGCGCTGAAGGATTCCGCAGCTAATCTTCCCTGCCAGCGCGTGCGTCCGGAAAATGGAGAGTTCGCCTGGTACATCGACAAGGGCGCGGCAGTGAAGCTGTAATCAGCACTCAGCACTCAGCACTCAGCACTCAGCAAATCAGCATTCAGCAAATCAGCAACATGTCATTCCGAACCGCCTTGGCGGTGAGGAATCTGCTTCTCCCGTCGGAACAGCAGATTCCTCGGACCTAACTCCTCGGAATGACATCATTGTTTGGCTGAATGCTGAGCGCTGAATGCTGAGTGCTGAGTGCTGACTGCTAAAACACCGGCGCGAGGTTGTGCATCTTCTGGTAGAGTTTGCGGTCGACGGTGCGCAGGACGTCGTCCATGCTGGTCCCGGTCACATAAGCAGCCATTCCCCAGGCGAAGGAAAGCTGAAATTTATTTCCGTTCTCCACGTTCCACTGCTCGACCATACTTAAAAGGCGCTGCAACGGGTATTCTGCCTGCTGTTCGGTCGTGTCCGGCATCACTACTAAAAATTCGTCTCCGCCCTGGCGAAACACCAGGTCGCCGCCGCGAAAAATGTTCTTCAACATCTTGGAGAAATCCGTAAGCACGCGGTTGCCTTCCATGCTGCCCAGCTTGGAATTCAATTCGCGGAAGCCGTTAATGTCCATGATCAAAAATGTCAGTGGGCTTCCCTGCCGGTTCGCGCGTGCCACCTGATGCGAGATGAGTTCATTCAGCGCTCGCCGGTTAAAAAGCTGCGTCAAAGGATCGATCAGCGAAAGGCTCTCCAGTCGCTCGTTCAACACCAGTTCGCTGATCAGAGCCTTGCGCGTGGAATTGAGCGACACGCGTTGCGAGATGAGATAAATGTTGAACAGGATAATCAGGCAGATCAGGCCAACGAAAAGTTGCGGAAGGTATGCCTGCTCAATATGAATCATGCGCTGCTTCATGGTCATATTGGGCAGCACCAGCGTCAGGAATCCTGCCGTTAGAACCAGAATCACCAGCGTAACAATCGACCACAACTGCATATCGCGGCTGGAGAGTTCGTGGATTTGACGTTGAATTCTCTCCGCCCGCGCCAGCATTGATGGCTGTTCCTGTCGTACCTGCGACATCCGGTCCTCGCGAAACACACTACCAGCAGCCTGTTCCTTAGGTTCTACAGGATTTCCCTCACAAAGTCCTGTAAAAGGCGAGACTAGAGATTACCTTCGTAAGTTGCGAGAGCAACTTTAGATTGCAGAGAGAACGTTTTCTTCAGCTTACAGTGCTCGTCCGCTGGCTCTCGTCGCGCGTGAGCTTGGCCAGAGACTGTTCGTAGGGTGCGCGCGCGATACCTTTTTCAGTGACAATTGCCGTCACGTACTTCGCCGGAGTCACATCAAACGCTGGATTTTCGATCTGGACTCCCTCGGGCGTGATTGCCTTTCCGGCGATGTGAGTGACCTCGGCGGGACTGCGTTGTTCGATGGGAATTTTGCTGCCATCCGGAGTTGCAAGATCCACGGTCGAAATCGGCGCCGCTACATAAAACGGAATGTTGTGCTCCTTCGCCAGCACAGCGACGGTGTAGGTGCCGATCTTATTCGCGACGTCTCCGTTTGCAGCAATGCGGTCAGCACCAACTACCACTGCGCCGATCTTCCCCTGCCGCATCATCGCGCCCGACATGTTGTCGGAGATCACGGTCGTCGGAATTCCATCCTTCATCAGTTCCCACGCAGTCAGGCGTGATCCCTGCAGGAACGGCCGGGTCTCGTCCGCGTACACATGAATCTTCTTGCCGCGTTCAATGGCCGCACGGATCACACCCAGCGCCGTTCCGTATCCGCATGTCGCCAACGCACCTGCATTGCAATGAGTGAGAACTCCGCCGCTTGCCGGCATTAACGTCGCGCCGTGGCTGCCCATCGCTTTATTGATCGCAATATCTTCCGCGTGCATGCGCTGCGCTTCTTCGATCAGCGCCTGCTTGATCTGTTGCGGCGAACGGATCCGAAGCGTCTCGAATTTCTGCTGCATGCGCCGGATCGCCCAGAACAAATTCACCGCAGTCGGACGGGTTTTGCCGATAACGTCGCAAATCTGATCGAACTCGCGCTTCAAATCGCCAGTGGTTTCAGCCTTGGAATTCTTCATTCCGAGAGCGATTCCCATTGCCGCGCTAACGCCAATCGCCGGTGCACCACGCACCACCATGTTGCGGATCACGTCGGCGACTTCGTTATGCGTCCTGCAGGTTACGTACACTTCTTGCGTCGGCAGCTTCGTCTGATCTAAGAAGCGCACGCCGCGCTCGGTCCATTCCAGGGTCTGAATCATAAGAATTGAATCTGAATCGTTGAATCATTCAGTCATTGAAAATCTCGAGGGACTTTGACTTTGAATCAACTGACAACTGACGCTTGAGGCCCAATCGCTAAATGTTCCTTCCTCACATCCTTCGCCGTAAAGATTGCCACGAACGGCGTGGGGGCCGCGGCTTTCTCCACACTGGCTCGTCCGCCGGCCTCTTCTCGCTCAACCAGGCACATCACTCCGACGATTTCAAATCCAAATTCCCGCGCCGCCGCAATCGCTTCGATGGTTGAAGCTCCCGTCGTGCAAACGTCATCTACGATCACGACTCGCGCACCCTTTTCGCGAAAGCCTTCGATCCTCTGCCCGGTTCCGTGCTGCTTCTCGGCCTTACGCACCAGGAAACCGTTCAGAGTCCCACTCGTCACCGCGACCGCTACCACGATCGGATCAGCGCCCATAGTCAATCCACCGATTGCGTCGGGCTTCCACCCGCGTCGCTGAATTTCTTCCAGAAAAACTTGGCCGGTTAGCTGCGCCCCGCGTGCGTCAAGCGTTGCAGTGCGACAGTCGATGTAGTAATCACTGCGTCCGCCGGATGAAAGTTTAAAATCGCCCAGGCGAAACGACTTCGTCGCCAGCAAGCGCAGCAACTCCTCGCGTGCAGAAGCCATAAATTCTAAGATAACAGAGCTATTGCGCGAGTTTTTCCAGGTGCCGAAACCCATGACTGGCAATGATCGCGGCGATAATCGGAATCCCGTTGTAAATGGAATGCACGATGAAACTCGCCCCCACGGACTTCATCTTCGCGCGCACGCCTGTGAGGACCACGCCAACCAAAAAGATGATGAGTACCGGTCCCCAGGCTTTGTATTCAGGAGCATGAATCAACGCAAACGTAAACGCCGTGAGCAATATGCCGACGGAAATTCCCAATCGCCGCGCCAGCACCGGATATAAGAATCCGCGAAAGAATAATTCTTCCATGAACGGAGCAAAAGCGATTGCGAGAAAAGCAAAGGCATACGCATCCAGCGGGCGGTCGAAAAATTGATCGAACGGGCTTTTTTTCGGCAACGGAAGCAAGCGCTCCAAGGCTTGCAAGGCGAATAGCGTTACAACGCCGATGGCAACAAGCGTGGCCCATTTTTTGCCCGGCCAGTTCCAGCGGACCGCATGCCACAAACTCTCATGAAATTTGGCAGGAATGTAATCAAGCAAAAACAGCGCAACCAGTGCGAACCAGATAAACTGCGGCCCCAGAATGACCCACGGCTTCAGCGCAACTGCACCGATTGACAACTTCGGATAGAAGAATTTTTGCAGAAGTACGACCAGAAATGGCGCCAGCAGCACCGGCACAACAAACATCAGGATGCCGATCTGCAGCACTTCTCTCCCGCCAAATGGCGGGTTCTCCGCCGGCGCAGGGCTCAGTTGTGAAGACGGTTCGCTTGCAGGCAATGGAGAATTATCCTGCTCCGGTCCATTCCATCCTGAATTCGCCGCCATGCTTTGAATTTACACGAAGCTGTGTGGCACGGACACCCTTCGACGTCGCTCAGGGCAGGCTCTCGTCCGCGAAAAGATCAACTGACCGCCGTTTGCTCGTGAGCAAAGGTCGTAGCGAAATGCCCCGCCAGCGCCTGCCCGGTGTACGATTTTTTATTGCGCGCCACCTGCTCCGGCGTGCCTTGAGCCACGACCTTGCCGCCGTCTTCTCCGCCTTCTGGCCCGAGATCGATGATCCAGTCGGCGTTTCGAATCACATCGAGATTGTGTTCGATAATGATGATCGTATTGCCGAGATCCGTAAGCCGGTGCAGCACTTCGAGCAGTTTGCGAACATCATCGAAGTGCAAGCCTGTCGTGGGTTCGTCGAGCAGGTAAAGCGTCCGCCCGGTCTGGCGTTTGCTCAATTCGCGCGCAAGCTTGATCCGTTGCGCTTCGCCGCCAGATAAAGTCACAGCCGACTGGCCTAGATGTAAATATCCGAGCCCGACATCCATCAAAGTCTGCAACTTCTGCCTGACCTGCGGAATGTTCTCGAGAATCGGCAGCGCTTCAGAAACCGGAGTCTCGAGCAGATCGGCAATCGAATAACCTTTGTATTTCACCGCCAGCGTTTCCTGGTTGTAACGTCTTCCGCCGCACACTTCGCACACGACATAGACATCCGGCAGAAAATTCATTTCAATTCGCCGCTGCCCCTCACCCTGGCAGGCTTCACAGCGGCCGCCGGTCACGTTGAATGAGAACCGCCCCGCTTTGTACCC
Organism: Terriglobales bacterium; assembly: GCA_035517535.1. Lineage (GTDB taxonomy): Bacteria > Acidobacteriota > Terriglobia > Terriglobales > Acidobacteriaceae > Gp1-AA145. The sequence continues at coordinate 825 of DATIYR010000161.1, read as the reverse complement.
GCGCTCGCGCGACTCCGGCAGCATCGAGTAGAGATCGCGAATGTGCGTGAACACCCCGGTGTAAGTCGCAGGATTCGACCGCGGCGTGCGCCCGATCGGCGATTGATCGATGCGAATGACTTTGTCGACATTCTCCGCACCCGAAATCGCCTTGTGCTCGCCCGGTTTCTCGCGTGATCGGTAAAGTTCCTTCGCCAGTGCGCGGTACAAGATGTCATTCACCAACGTCGATTTTCCCGATCCCGAAACTCCGGTCACGACATTAATCAATCCGAGTGGAAACGCCACATCGACGTTCTTCAAATTGTTTTCGCGCGCCCCGAGAACGGTGATTGCGCTCCCATTTACCTTGCGCCGCTCGGGGCGCATCTCGATCTGTTTTTCGCCCGAAATGTATGCGCCGGTGAGCGACTCGGGAACGCGCGTAATCTCTTCCGGCGTGCCGCGCGCCACCACCTCTCCGCCGTGCCGTCCCGCTCCAGGGCCAAGGTCAACGACATAATCCGCCCGCCGAATCGTCTCTTCATCGTGCTCAACCACGAGCACGGTGTTTCCCAAATCACGCAGTTCCTCGAGCGCGTTCAGCAATCGGCCATTATCGCGATGGTGCAATCCAATCGACGGCTCATCCAGCACATAAAGCACGCCGCGCAGCTTCGAACCGATTTGAGTTGCCAGGCGAATTCTCTGCCCTTCGCCGCCGGAAAGCGTCGCCGCCGAACGGTCGAGCGAGATGTAGCCAAGCCCGACCGCATTCAAGAACTGCAGCCGCTCCACAATCTCCTGCATGATCCGCCCGGCAATCTGCTCTTCGCGTCCAGTCAG
>DATIYR010000160.1:0-11392 GCA_035517535.1 Terriglobales bacterium | reverse complement strand
GACTTTCTTTTTCCTCAACTATGAAGGCAAACGCAGCGCCCAATCGCCAGATTATCCGCCCGACTTGGTGAACAATATTTTGCTCATAGACCAGGCGAAGGCACTGATGGGTCTGGCCCCCGAAGGCTGCCTTGGCAAGCTCACAGGGTGTTTCCCAAATTTTGCGGGTAATCCAGCGAATATTACACAGAGCCAGGCTTTCGGGTTCCTGCAGGGTTTTCTTAAAACTGGAGATGACGATTCTGGTTTTGCCCGGTTGGACCACCAGCTCACAACCAATAACCGTCTGGCGCTTCGCTACAACGTCGAAGACGTCCGTTCGCTGAACGAACTGGTGGGAAACACGCTCGATGGCGGCGGCATTGGTGTACCAAGCGGCGGACGCGATCTCTTCGTGCGTGACCAATCGGTTGTCGCCACCGTGAACTCGTTGTTAAAGCCGGATCTGGTCAACGTTGTGCTCGCGCAATTCGCGCGCCGCCACTACAACTTTCCCGGCGCCACGGGTCAGCCCGATTTCAGCATCCTGAACGATCTCGAAGTGGGTCACAATTTCGGGACCAACGACCGGCTCTACGAAACGCGCGCCCAGTTATCGGAGTCCTTGACCTGGGTAAAGAGCAATCACGTCGCGAAATTTGGCGTGGACGGTAATTGGCTCACGAGTCTCGAAAACTTTCCAGGGTTCACGCCAACTCGGCTGCTGATCCCGGGAATAGGTTGCTTTACCGATTTCGCACAGTACTTCAACACCAATTACGGCGCCAACTATCCGATCACAGGGACGGGAATCGCTGGTTCTAACGGATCGTGCCCGGTTCCAGAAGATAACGGTGTCGTTTTTATGTACGCGGGCACGCCTCTGCCTACGAGTCCGACCGCTTGCGGCGCCACTAACTCCGCGCTTACGCCTTGCGTTCCAACCGTTACCACTGCCAATCCACTCAATGGCGCTGGCTTTCCCAATTCTTCGTGGGACGAGGCTTACCCGTCCGCATTCTTTAACCGCTACAGCCGCACCATCGACCACGGATACTGGGGAGTGTTTGCCCAGGATCAATGGAAGATCACTCCCAGGCTGACGTTAAATTACGGACTGCGGTGGGATGTGGAAAGCGGCTTGGCGCAATTTGTAGAGAATCAATACAACGAGTTTCAGCCGCGAGTTGGAGTTGCTTACTCCCCGTCCAACAACACCGTGGTCCGCGCGGGATTCGGAATCTTCTTTGACCGGCAAAACCTGACCTTCTTTTTCGTGCCTAATACGCAGAAGACTGTCGCGGGTTATCAATGCGACAATCAGGCGCCCGCTATTATCGCGACCATTTGCGGCGGCGCGGGAATTCAGCCGCAACATTTCCCCAATATCATGTCCAACCTGGGCCAGTCTGGGCAGGGTTATCAGTTATTGGCAGATCCAGCAAACCTTGGTCAACCCGGCACTCCCTGCGCCGGCGTTCCGGAAGCAGCCTGCCTCGGAGCCGATATCATTCAAACCGGCGCCTACAATACGGCGTTTCCTACGGTTGAAATGGCCGGGACCTGCTTCACCACCGGGGCTTGCGGCATAGGCGAAGGTGGAATGGATCACCATTCCAGAGCGCCCTACGCGGAGCAAGGCAGTTTGGAAGTAGACCATCAGTTCGGCGGAGGCTTCGCGATCAACCTAAGCTACCTGTTCGTGGAAGCGCACAAACTGGTTCGCGGGAACAACATCAACATACCGTGTCCAGTTGGAACCACGAAGCCAGGAACGCCTACGGATCCTCTGCCTGAAGCGGTGCCCGGACTGGTCGACGCGAGCGGCACACTCACCCCATGCACAGGGACGCCTGCGCTTGGTACGGGCGCTTTACAAGGGCTGGGACCTTTCTTTCAGGGAGCATTGGGTTCAGGTTTACAAAGCCTGAGCGCCGGGCTGGAGGATTACAACAATGACGTCGCTAATGCCATCTACCACGGCGGCACCGTAACGGTGATGGAGCGCAAGAATAATTTCAACCTGACTGCAAACTACACCTTCTCGCATACCATCGACAACGGCAATTTCACAACCTTTATTAACCTGCCGGTGAACCAGTTCGACTATGCCGCCGAGCGCGCCAACTCTAACCAGGACGCCCGGCACCGCTTGGTGGCGAACTTTACAGCCATTGCGCCACAACACGGTCCATGGCGGAATTTCGAGTTGAGCAACATTGTTACGATCGAATCGGGCCGGCCTTTCACGATTTTTTATGGCAGCAACACATTGAACGATGTTGCTGGCGGGGCTACGGACCGAGTCGGCGGCACGTCATTTGTGCAGGGCGCATGTCCTTCGGTGGCCAATTGCGAGACCATGATCCCGCGGAACACCTACACAGGTGACCCAGAATACGTGTGGGACCTGCGGCTGGCGCGCGATGTGCATTTTGGCGAACACTACGTGATGGCCCTGGCACTCGATGCCTTCAATCTTCCCAACCACCCGAACGTGGATGAAGTTACATCCGTCTACGGGTCGCCCGTATTCTGCGGAGGTATTCCGCAGCACTACAACGATGCGATGACAAAGGCGATCCAGCAGGGCTCGGCGGGTGTAGCTTGCCCGGTCGGCAACGTGACAAATATCGTTCCGTCATTCATCGGGAGCTTCGCCACTACGCCGATGGCGAACTTCAACCCAATTGATCCATGCTTCTCGACTGGGAAAACATGCTTGTTCATACCGGCTAAGCCGAATAACAACTTCGGCCTGCCGCGCACGGTGCTGAACCCGCGGCAGCTGCAGTTCTCCGTGAGATTTTCGTTTTGATGCGGGAGTGTAACGGTTTCGGGAACGCTGGAGTTCGGCTTTTCTAAAGTTCTCCAGCGAGGGGGAGGGACCGATGAAATTTTGTTGGCTGAGTTGCGTGATCGCAATGCTATTTGTGGGCACAGCTATTTCCATGGGGCAAGAGGCAAAAGCTACTGTCAAGCACACGGCGGCCGCTGCCACATCACCTGCTTCCGGTAAAGAAATGTTCATGAGCTATTGCGCCTCATGCCACGGGAAAGACGCCAAAGGAGACGGGCCTGCTGCCGCCGCATTAAAGCAGGCCCCGGCGAATCTAACCACATTGGCGCAAGAAAATGGCGGGAAGTATCCGTCGGACAAGGTAGCCAGCATTCTTCGCGGCCAGGCTAAGCTGACCGCGCATGGCGATCAGGAGATGCCTGTCTGGGGTCCGGTGTTCTGGAAAATGAGCCAAGGCCACGAAGAGCAAGTGCACATGCGAATTACAAATCTGAACCGATACATTGAGTCATTACAGGAGAAGTGAACGGGCGAAACTTGGTGCATCTCTTCCGCAGAATCCCCAAGTCTGCTAAAGACCACAGCTAACCCTCAACCAAACGCCTGGGAGATGCGGCTCACCTGAGAAGCGCGACAGGATTAACATAAGTTACTGAAGCACGCAGGAGGAAAGATGGCCACCACGGTAGCTCCGCAAATAGAAACCAGCGTCAGCGAATTCATCGCTAAGCCGCGAAAAATGTTAATCGGGGGCAAGTGGGTTGACGCAGTTTCCGGCAAGACATTCGAGACTTACAACCCGGCCACAGGTGAAGTCTTGGCTCGCGTCGCAGAAGGAGATAAGGCCGACATTGACCTGGCCGTGAAGGCTGCCCGCAAGGCATTCGAATCCGGTACATGGCCCAACATGACGCCGTCGGAGCGAGGCCGACTGCTGTGGAAACTGGCGGACTTGGTTGATGAGCACCATGAAGAGCTGGCGGAGCTCGAAACTCTCGATAACGGCAAACCAGTGTTCTTCTCCCGCATTGTAGATGTGCCAACCGTTTCCGACGCCTTTCGCTACTATGCAGGCTGGGCGACCAAGGTAGAAGGCAGCACGATTCCGATCTCTGCACCTGGGCAATATTTGGCCTACACGCTGCGTGAGCCCGTGGGTGTGGTCGGCCAGATAATCCCGTGGAATTTCCCGCTGATCATGGCTTCCATGAAGCTGGGCCCGGCTCTAGCTGTGGGGTGCACGTGCGTTTTGAAGCCTGCGGAGCAGACTCCGTTGACCGCGCTGCGATTGGGAGAGCTGATCATGGAAGCGGGCTTCCCGGATGGCGTGGTCAACATTGTGCCCGGTCTCGGTGAGACTGCCGGTGCCGCGCTGGCCGCACATCCTGACGTAGACAAGATTGCTTTCACCGGTTCGACCGAAGTTGGCAAGCTCATCCTGAGTGCCGCCGGCGGAAATCTTAAGAAAGTTTCGCTGGAGTTGGGCGGCAAGTCTCCCAATGTTGTTCTCCAGGATGCCGATTTAGAGACCGCAATCCCTGGCAGCGCCATGGCGATCTTCTTCAATCAGGGCGAAATCTGCGCTGCGGGTTCGCGCCTGTTTGCACACAAGAGTATTTTCGACAAAGTGGTGGAAGGTGTTGCCGGCGTGGCCAAAGGTTTCAAGATTGGGCCGGGGATCGATCCCGCCAACAACATGGGACCGTTGGTTTCGAAAGAGCAGCATGAACGTGTGAGCGGCTATCTTGCATCCGGCGCGAAAGACGGCGCTAAGGCGGTGGTTGGCGGCAAGAAAATCGACGGCCCGGGATATTTCGTCGAGCCCACTGTGCTGGTCGATGTGAAGCCGAACATGAAAGTGGTGCGCGAGGAAATTTTCGGTCCGGTGGTCACGGCGATTCCTTTTGGCGACCTGGATGAAGTGGCGAACTTCGCGAACGACAGCATCTATGGGCTGGCGTCAGCCGTCTGGACGCGCGACATCAGCAAGGCGCATCATCTGGCAAAGAAATTGAAGGCAGGAACGGTTTGGATCAATTGCTACAACGTCTTCGATTCCGCGCTGCCTTTCGGCGGATACAAGCAGTCAGGCTGGGGACGCGAGTGGGGTAAACCGGCATTGGATCTATACACGGAACGCAAGTCGGTGTGCGCGCGAATTTGATGACGATGGTTCGCTACGTCTGCAATCAGGGGATGGCATGAGTCCGGCCACAACACGGGTTCCCATCAGGCCATATGCGCGGCCGCCAAAGGACAGCCAACCGCCCTCCTTATATGAGCCGTACCGCGCGACCATGAAACGTGCGCCGTTGCTGCCCCTCGTTTTGCTGCCCCACACGCTCTCGGAAGTTACGGGCCCGGTTTTTGGCCACGAAAAAATCCGCGAAAACGATAACGACCTGACCTCGCAGCATGCTGGTGAGCCGCTCGGTGAGCGCATCATCGTAAGCGGCCGCGTGCTCGACAGCAACGGGCGTCCCATCCCCAGCGCGCTGCTCGAGATTTGGCAGGCGAACTCCGCCGGTCGATATCGGCATGTGAACGACCAGCATCCCGCCCCGCTCGATCCCAACTTCTCGGGCGCAGGTCGAACCATGACGGATGAACAGGGGAACTATCGTTTCGTCACCATCAAACCCGGCGCGTATCCGTGGTTCAATCATTACAATGCGTGGCGGCCGGCGCATATTCACTTCTCAATTTTCGGAACAGCGTTTATCTCGCGGTTGGTCACGCAAATGTATTTTCCCGGTGATCCGCTGTTTGCTTACGATCCTATCTTCCAATCCATTCCGGACGAACGGGCTAGGCAGCGGATGATCTCGAAATTCGATCTCGAGACCACGCAGCCGCAGTGGGCAAAGGGTTTTAAGTTCGATATCGTGCTGCGCGGTCCGGAGGCCACACCCTTTGAAACCTGAAGTAGGTCTGGTTCCGACACCGTCGCAGACAGCGGGCCCATTTTTCGCGATTGAACTGACCACGGATGAGCACTGCGTTCGCTGCCTCTCCGGTGCGCAAGCCAAAGGAGAGCGCGTCTGGATCACCTTTCGCGTGCTGGACGGCGACGGCGTCCCGGTCAACGATGCCATGCTCGAAATCTGGCAGGCCGACACGCACGGCAAATACAACCATCCCGACGACCAGCAGCCGAAAGAACTCGATCCCGGATGGATCGGATTTGGCCGCCTCGCATCCGGAGCAGATGGCACTTGCGTGCTTGAAACCATAAAGCCCGGTAGCGTTGGCAACAATACTATGCAGGCGCCGCACCTCGCAGTCGCGGTTTTCGCCCGGGGAATGCTGAAGCAGCTTTACACGCGCGTTTATTTCTCGGGAGACGCCGCCAATGATGCCGATCCTATCCTGCGCTTGGTTCCTCCTGACCGGCGTCACACGTTGCTGGCGCGGCCTGAGCCGGAGAGCGCGGGACATTGGCTCTTCGATGTGCGGCTTCAGGGAGATCAGGAAACAGTGTTCTTTGACGTTTGATTCGCACGCCTGATTCGAACGTCCGCTTGCCTCATGCCACTTGGGAACTTCAGGCTCGTCCGCACAGCTGCGCGTTTTGTTGTCGTACTGTTTCTTGCCATGATTTCGAACGCTTGCCAACAAACAAGAGCTGATGCCGATCACCGGAGACCCGCGGACGTGAACGGATCTCGAATCATCAATGCGGACCGCGAACCGGGGAATTGGATGACCTACGGCCGCACCTATGGCGAGCAGCGCTTCAGCCCGCTGAATCAAATGAACGATCGGAATGTCTCGAAGCTGGGCCTCGCCTGGTACTACGATCTCGACACCAACAGAGGTCAGGAAGCGACTCCTCTCGTTGTTGACGGCGTAATGTACTTCACCAGCGCATGGGGCAAAGTTTTCGCGCTCGACGCCGCTACTGGAAAACTGCTGTGGTCCTACGATCCCAAAGTTCCCGGAAACTGGGGGGTGAACGCATGTTGCGATGTGGTGAACCGCGGGGTTGCGGCGTGGAACGGCAGGATTTTTTTCGGAACACTCGATGGACGTTTGATCGCCCTGGATGCGGCAACTGGCCGTCGTCTTTGGGAGACTCTTACCATCGATCGCAATTTCCGCTACACGATCACCGGCGCTCCGCGCGTGGTCAAGGGCAAAGTGATCATCGGCAACGGCGGCGGCGAATTCGGCGTGCGCGGCTACGTTTCCGCCTACGACAGCGGCACCGGAAAATTGCTCTGGCGTTTTTATACCGTTCCCGGCGATCCCGCGAAGCCGTTCGAAAGTCCAATTCTTTCGAAAGCTGCTAAGACCTGGAGTGGCGAGTGGTGGAAGCTTGGCGCTGGTGGCACGGTGTGGAACGCAATCGTTTATGATCCGGAGCTCGATCAGATCTACATTGGAACGGGCAACGGGACTCCGTGGAGCGATAAGTTTCGCAGTCCCAAGGGTGGCGACAACGATGGCGGTGACAATTTGTTCACCTGCTCGATTGTGGCGCTCAAAGCCGATACCGGCGAGTACGTCTGGCACTATCAGGAAGACCCCGCCGACGTCTGGGACTTCGACGCCGACGAAGATATCATCCTCGCCGACCTCACTATTCATGGGCATGCCCGCAAGGTCTTAATGCAAGCCCCGAAAAATGGTTTCTTTTATGTGCTTGACCGCCAGAACGGCACGCTCATTTCCGCCAAGCCTTACACCTATGTGAATTGGGCGAGCGAAATAAATATGAGGACGGGCCGACCGGTAGAAACGAGCTTTGCGCGATATGAAGGCGCCGATCCCGCTCCAATCGTTCCCGGCCCCATTGGCGCGCACAGCTGGCAGCCAATGTCGTACAGCCCAGACACCGGGCTTGCCTACATTCCTGTGAACGACGCCGGTTTCGAATATAAGTTGCCCGAAAAGTTTGAAGCGAAGAAGCTCGCGCCGAATTATGGAATCGACGTGGTCGTGGCGGGCCTGCCGCAGGACCCCAAGGTGAAGAAGGCAATCCTCGCAACGGTGAAAGGAAAATTGCTGGCCTGGGACCCAGTGCAACAGAAGGCTGCCTGGACGATTGAACGTCCTGGCCCATGGAATGGCGGGACGCTGGCGACGGCGGGCAACCTGGTATTTGAAGGAACAGCTAACGGAAACTTCGAAGCATACCGTGCTGACAGCGGTGAGAAGCTCTGGTCATTTCCGGTGCAGACCGGAGTGATGGCTGGCCCGGTAACCTATGAAGTCGGCGGCGAACAGTATGTCGCAGTGCTGGCTGGTTGGGGTGGCGTGTTTCCGCTGGCTGCCGGCGAGGTTTCATTTGCCTCAGGAAGAGTGCGCAACATCAGCCGCATGCTGGTTTTCAAACTCGGCGGGAAAGCCAATCTGCCGCCGATGCCGGCCATCGAGCAACCCGCGTTGACGAAACTGCCCAATCCCGCCGATCCGGCAACCATTCGCAAAGGCGAACATCTTTTTCAGCGCTACTGTGCCGAGTGCCATGGCGATGTTGCGGTAAGCGGAGGAGTGCTGCCCGATTTGCGGCACAGCACCGCGCTCACGAATGACTCATGGTTCGAAGTAGTTCTGGGCGGTGAATTGCAATCACAAGGTATGGTTTCTTTCTCGAAGGAACTGTCGCACGCCGATGCTGCCGCAATTCGCTCTTATGTGATTTCTCGCCGTAATCAGGATGTCCAGGTCCAGAAGCAAGAAGCTGAGAGGCATTAGAAAGGAGACCCTATGTATCGAAGCGATGTGGTTGGAAGCCTGTTGCGACCTTCTTATTTGAAGGACGCCCGCGAGCGGGTTGAGAAAGGACAGCTCAGCCATCCCGAGTTCAAGGCGATTGAGGACCGCGCGGTCGACGAGGCTGTGGAGTTTCAACAGACCGCGGGGCTGGACGTGCTTACCGACGGCGAGATGCGCCGCTACGCCTTCTATGGGCACTTGATCGATGCTGTCGAAGGCTTCGACAAGTTTGGCGGCTGGGCCATTCCTTTCCGCAACAAGCAAGGCGAGGAGGTCGTCCAGCCCAGGCCGGTCGTGGTCTCGAAACTTCGCCGCAAACGTCCGCTGTGCGCGGAAGAATTCACCTATGTGCGAGCGCGCACCCGTCATCCGGCCAAGACAACCATGATCAGCGCACAACAAGCAGCGGCTTATTACGACAACAAAAAATCATCTGCGGCTTATCCCAAAATCGACACCTATCTGGCCGATCTCGTGGACATTCTGCGGGATGAAGTCGCCGAGTTAATTCGCCTCGGCTGCACCTACATTCAGATTGACTCGCCGCAATACGCTGCCTTGCTTGATCCGCAATTGCGCGAGGGATACCGCCAGCGCGGCAACGATCCCGACCGTCTGCTTGATCTTTCGACCGAGATGGACAATGCGGTGATTGGGAATCATCCGGGAGTTATTTTCGGACTGCATCTCTGCCGCGGCAACAATCAAAGCAGGTTCTATGCTTCTGGCGATTACGGCCCGATCACCAAGGTATTCCAGAAAACCCGTTTTGACCGGTTACTGCTTGAATACGACGATGAGCGCTCCGGCGGCTTCGAACCGTTGCGCCAGGTCCCAGAGGACCGCACCGTCGTCCTGGGGCTGGTGAGTTCGAAAACTCAAACGCTCGAGAGCAAAGACGAACTGAAAGCGCGGATCGAGCAAGCCTCAGAGTTCATTCCGCTGGAACGGTTGGCGCTCAGTCCGCAGTGCGGCTTCGCATCGACGATCGAGGGCAATCTGGTGAGTGCGGCCGATCAGCAAGCCAAGCTGCGACTGGTCGCGGAAACCGCCGAGGAAGTTTGGGGTAAACCTGTGGCGACGCGTATGCGTGCGTGAAGAGCTTTGACTGGTGAATGCTGTTTACTGCGGAACGTCTAAATGCGCGCGATCGACTATTTCGACAAAGGCGCCGAAGCTAACCCTGAGCGCACCGCCATGATTTCTGCCGAGGGCTCCTGCTCTTATCGCGAGATGCGCGCTGCTACCGAAGATGTCGCTCGTGCATTATATGCAAGCGGAGTGCGCGATCAGGAGCCGGCCGGAATCTACTCGCACAATGACCCCCGCGTCATGTCGTGCATGCTCGGCATCATGCGCGCGGGAGCGGTGTGGGTCCCGATCAATTACCGCAATGCGCTCGATGCCAACGTCGAATACATGAATTACGTGGAGATGGGTTGGCTTTTTTATCACAGTGAATTTCGCGATGGCGTCCGCGAAATTCAGCAACGTGTCAAGTCGCTGCGCGGCATCATCTGTCTCGATCGCGACGATGATGGAAATCCATCCTTAGAGCGTTTCACTGAAAGTGCTATCGGCGCGGACGTCCCGGATTGGGGTGACGCCTACGGAAATCCTGATCGGCCTGCAGGACTTGTGCCGACAGGAGGAACGACCGGGCCTGCAAAAGGAGTGCGTGTCACCAACCTTGCCCTGGGCACTATGGCGCAATTAGCCGCGCACTATTGGCTGGGCGATGTGGAGCATCCTGTGTGCCTGACCACTGCGCCACTGTCGCACGCGGCCGGCGTACTCGCGTTCGTGATGTGTTCGGTAGGCGCGACCAACGTGATCATGCCCAAATTCGATGCGCTCGAAGTGCTTCGCCACATCGAGCGCCACCGCATCACTCATCTTTATCTCCCGCCGACGGCGCTTTACAACCTGCTCGCGCATCCGGAGGTCCGCAACTTCGATTATTCAAGCCTGCGCGGATTGCTCCTGGCCGGATCGCCAATAGCGCCGGACAAATTGAGAAAAGCAGTTGAAATCTTCGGCCCATGCCTCTGTCAGTCCTACGGTCAGACGGAAGTGCCGATGATCATGACTTTTCTGGATTCGAAAACCGTCGCAGCCGCGGCCGCGGGCGACCATCCGGAACGCCTGGCGAGCTGTGGCAAACCGACGATGTCGGTGCGCCTGGCGATCATGGATGATGACGGCAAGATTCTGCCGCGCGGTGAACGCGGAGAGATCGTCGCGCGGGGGTCGCTCGTGTGCGGCGGCTATTACAAAATGCCAGAGGCGACGGCAGAAATCCGTGCCCACGGCTGGCACCATACGGGCGACGTCGGTTACATGGATGACGACGGCTACGTTTACATCATCGACCGAAAGAAGGACATGATCATTTCCGGCGGCTTCAACGTGTATTGTGCCGAAGTCGAAGCCGCAATCATGGCGTTGCCGGAAGTTCACGAGTGTGCCGTTATCGGCGTGCCGCATGACACGTGGGGAGAAGCAGTCAAAGCATTCGTCGTGCTTCATCCGGACGCATCCGTGAGCGAGGAGGCCATCATTAGTTATTGCAAGCAGAAGCTGGGAGGAGTGAAGGCGCCAAAGTCGGTTGAATTTTGTGATGAGATCTGTAAAACCGCTGCCGCCAAGATCGATCGCAAGAGAATACGCGCTCCGTACTGGGAAACTGCCGAGCGGCAGGTGCATTAGAGATGTTGCGCGATGTGCAGGTGAATTCTTGACCACAGTGATCGTGCCTAAATCTGGAGGAGTCACCAGCACCAAGGCCATTGTGGTGCGATGGCTGAAGCGCGAGGGAGACCGCGTGAAACTCGGCGAGCCGCTGGTCGAGTTGGAGACCGAGAAGGTCAGCTACGAGTTGGAGTCGCCCTT
>DATIYR010000159.1:0-10473 GCA_035517535.1 Terriglobales bacterium | reverse complement strand
ATCAAGCCCAATATCGTCGGCTACTCGGAAACTCCCGACCTGGTCAATTGACGAGAAATCTTGATAGCACCCAATGATAGACCGTTCTGATTGGGGACCGACCCGGGTTCCAAGTCTGCGGTAAACTAGGTTAGCAGCTTTCGTCACGAGCCTGCATCCAACTAAATACGTGTTTCCTCGACTCTTTCACATTGGCAGCTTTTGGGTCCCGACTTATGGCGTGCTGGTTGCGACCGGCGTCCTCATAGGTCTGTGGATCAGTGTTCGCAACTCAGTCAAGCAGGGAATTAAAGCGGAGAACGCCTGGGACTTCGGCATCGCCGTGGTGCTTGCCGGAATTGTCGGCGCTAAGATTCTTTACGTGATCCTCGATTGGGAATCGGGAATCAGCTTCGGACGCAATTTGCGAGAAATTTTCAGCTTTGACACGCTGCAGTCCGGAGGAGTTTTTTCGGGCGGCCTGGTTGCGGCTTTCATCGTAGCCTGGTGGTTTCTGCGAAAGCATCACATGCCTGCGCTTGCCACGTGCGACGCGTTTGCGCCTGGTTTGGCGATGGGGCACTGCATTGGGCGACTGGGCTGTTTCGCAGCCGGATGCTGCTATGGAAAGCCGACTGATCATTTCTGGGGAATCACGTTCAAGAATTTACTTCCAACGCCCGCCTTGGATGCTCTTGTTCCGCGCGAGCCCACGCAATTGTTTGAATCCGCTGCTGAGCTTGGCATCTTCTTTATCCTGACATGGATGTTCAAGCGCAAGAAATTCGACGGCCAAGTCTTTGGGGCATATCTTTTCCTGTACGGAGTCGCGAGATTCTTCCTTGAATTTATTCGCGACGATCCGGGCCGAGGCTCGGTCTTCGGCGGTGCGTTGTCCGGGACGCAACTCATTGCGCTGGGCCTCGTCCTCACCGGTGGTCTGATCTGGTATTTGCGGCCGGCCCCGAAGATGGCCATGGCGCCTGCGACGCGGTAAGCCCTCCTGTTGTGACCCATGCACAGTTAGAATGCCTTGACGTTGTACCGTCGCACCAGAGTTGCATGGGTCCCTTCGACTGCGGTTGATCTTCGCGAGGCGAAGATCAATCCTTGCTCAGGATGACATCAGGATGGAGAGTGTAACGAACAAAGAGTTTGTGGTTGCGTCGGAGAACGCCGGCAAGCGGCTCGACCAGTTCCTCGTTTTACAGGTGCCGGATGCCAGCCGCGCGCAAATCCAGGAGCTCATTGCACAAGAAAAAGTTACGGTAAATGGGGGGGCGGTGAAATCTTCGTACCGTCTGCGCGCAGGAGAAACCATCGAAATCGTTGGCGAAGTCCAACGTCCTGCTCTGCGCGCAATCGCAGAAGATATTCCGCTCGAAATCGTTTACGAAGACGACGACCTTGCAGTGGTGAACAAACCCGCGGGCATGATGGTGCACGCCGGCGCAGGTGCGACGGAGGACGAGCGCAATCGCGGAACTCTGGTGAACGCGCTGCTGCACAGCTTCGGCGCTCTTTCCGGAGTGGGTGGGGAACTGAGACCTGGAATTGTCCATCGGCTCGACAAAGACACCAGCGGCCTCATCGTGGTCGCGAAAAACGATCTTGCGCATCGCAAACTCGCCGCTCAATTTTCCGGACGAAAAGTAAAGAAGACGTACATCGCACTTGTTCACGGCTGGTTAAAGAACGACCGTGGCACAATTTCCGCAGCGATCAGCCGCGACGCCGTCCGACGTACGCGCATGACGACCCGCCGTTCCGGCGGACGCGAGGCAATCACGCATTACGAAGTCGAACGTCGAATTGATTCCGAATTTGGAAAATCCACGCTTCTCAAGGTTCGAATCGAAACCGGACGCACGCACCAGATTCGCGTGCACTTGGCTTCCATTGGGCATACGGTCGTGGGCGACCATCTCTACGGAGCGCCGAAGGAAATCCGCGCCAAATCCGGCAACGCGATTTCACTGCGGCGAAATTTTCTTCACTCTGCCGAGATAGAATTTCTGCAGCCTACCACTGGAGAGCCACTCAGTTTCTCCAGTCCAGTTCCGGAACAGCTCGACCAATTTCTGCGCCTTTTGGAGCTGAATCCGGGCGCTCGGAAGCGGCTATAATTAGGTTCCATGCAGTTGCTTCAACGCACTTACCTGGTTGTGATTGCTCTCCTGTTGAGCGTGCCGGTATTCGCTCAAAGTGCCGACGACGATCTGCCCTCCGCGCCATCAGCCGCAATTCAGCCCAAGCCAGCGCCAAAAGAAACGCCTGCGTCGAGTGCCCCGCCGGGCGCTGAGGAACCTGCCCCACAGCAGGCCACGAATTCACCTGCGGATGCGGATACGGATTCAAGCCAGGACTCGCAGGTCCGAAACAACGAATCTACGTTCTTCACCACGGTCAACGAAGTGCCGGTGGTGTTTACCGTGACCGACAAGCACAATCACTATGTAAAGGACCTGAGCAAGACAGACTTCAAAGTAATCGACGACGGCCAACCGGTGAAGGACATTCGCAGCTTTCGCCGCGAAACCGATTTGCCCTTGCGTGTCGGCCTTCTCATTGATTCGAGCGCGTCGGTGCGCAGCCGATTCAAATTCGAGCAGGAAGCCGCCATCGAGTTCATGAACCAGACGATTCGCCCGAAATTTGATCGAGCATTTGTTCTGGGATTCGATAGCAGCCTGGAGATCACGCAGGATTTCACCGACGATTCGGAGTTGCTTTCCAAGGGGATTCGCAGCCTGCGGCCTGGGAACAGCACGCGGCTATATGACGCCCTTTATTACGCCTGCCGCGAACGCTTGCTCGATACCAACGACAAGGTCGCGGTCCGGAAGGCCATAATCCTCATTACCGATGGCGACGACAACTCCAGCCGCGTGACGCGAGAAGAAGCCATCGATATGGCGCTCCGGGCGAACGTGATTGTCTACACCATCAGTACGAATTATCCCGGCTACAGCGAGAGCGACCGGTATGACAAAATCCTGGAACGCATTGCTGATGCGACAGGTGGACGTTGGTTCGAGCCATTTGAGGTCACTGAAGTGGCGAACGCATTCGCCCAAATTCAGACCGACCTGCGAAGCCAGTACGCGCTTGCGTACCAGCCGACGGATTTCAAGCACGACGGCCGGTATCGCACGATTGAAATCGTCGCAGAACACAAGGGATTGAAGGTCCATAGCCGTCACGGGTATTACGCGCCGACGGAGTAGCAAGACCGTTGTGGGCGTTGGCCAAAATCGATTCGAGGTCGTTCTCGGCGAACTCGGATTTGATCTCTGCGACTTCTACGGTTAAAAGCTTTTGCAAGCGAAGTATTGGCCAACGACCAACGACAAAGAACCAACGACGGTTCTCAGAAAGGTAACCCTTGAGCCCGACCGAAACCGAAGCCAGCACTAAACGGGAAATTGAAGTCGAAATTCCGCCCGAAGAAGTCTCCCGCGAGACCGACGCACTGATCCAGAAATATCAAAAGCTGGCACGCATTCCCGGATTCCGCCGCGGGCATGTTCCTGCGTCGGTGATCCGGCAGCGCTTCTCACAAGAAATTCAAAACGATGTGGTTGACGCGCTGATCCCCAAGTACTTCCGCAAAGAAACGGAACGGCTGGGTCTAATTCCCATTTCTCAGCCTCGAGTGACCGACCTGCACACGCACGAAGGCAAGCCGCTGCACTTCAAAGCCAGCTTTGAAGTCATGCCGGAGGTCAAGGTCGAAGGCTACAAAGAATTGCGTGCCGATCATCCCGAGATTACGGTCACTGATGAAGAAGTGGAGCAGTCGCTCGGGGGCCTGCGGGAACAGAAGGCGACGTTCTCTCCTGTCGAGGGCCGACCGATTCAGGATGGCGACTACGCCCAAGCTTCGCTCGATGGCACTCCCAAGGATCACGAAGCAGGAACCAAGCCGGTCCACATGGACGACGTGATGGTCGAAATCGGCGGCAAGAATACGATGCCGGAATTCACGGAGAACTTGCGCGGAAGCAATGCGGGCGAGGAACGTACCTTCGATGTTCATTATCCCGATGAGTTTTCAGACGAACGGCTGCGGGGAAAAATCTTCAGCTACAAAGTGAAGATCAACGCGATCAAACAGAAATCATTGCCTGAGCTGAATGATGACTTCGCGAAGGAACTCGGCGAGTTTTCTACTCTGGATGAAGTTCGCAGCCGCATTCGTGAAGGCATGGAAACCGAGCGCAGACAAAACGCCGAGCGCGAGGCCAAGGACAAGTTGCTCGCTGAGCTGATCCGCCGCAACGAGTTTGAGGTTCCGGAGGCGCTGGTGGAGCATCAAATTGATGTACGCCTCGAACGTGGACTTCGCGCGCTGGCTGCTCAGGGGCTGAGCTCCGAACAGATGAAGAAAATGGACCTGCCGCGGCTCCGGGCCGGGCAGCGCGACCAGGCTGTGCAGGAAGTTAAGGCCTCATTGCTGCTGGAAAAGGTCGCCGAGCTCGAAAAAATCGAGGTTCCTGACGAGGAAATCAGTCGCGAGATTGAAGCGCTGGCGAAACAGACGAACCAGACCACGGACGCGATCCGCGCTCGTTTGACACGTGATGGAGCGCTGGATAGAATCCGCAACAGGATTCGCAACGAAAAGGCCCTCGATTTTTTGTATCGTCAATCTGCTTAGCAGAGCGCTTCCAAATCCCCCCAGAACCCCGGAATGTTCCGGGCAGGAGTGTGAGAGCTGATCGATAAGGAGCCACACAGCATGCTGGTGCCAATGGTCATTGAACAAACCGGACGCGGTGAGCGGGCCTACGACATTTACTCGCGGCTTTTGCGCGACAACATTATTTTTATCGGCACGCCGATCGACGACAACGTTGCCAACCTGGTGATTGCGCAGATGTTGTTCCTGGCGCAGGAAGATCCCGAAAAGGACATACAGCTGTATATAAATTCTCCCGGCGGGTCGATTACTTCGGGAATGGCAATTTACGACACAATGCAGTACGTGAAGAATGACGTGACTACAATATGCATTGGTCAGGCGGCCAGCATGGCGGCGACGCTGCTTGCGGCAGGCGAACCGAAGAAGAGATTAGCGCTGCCTAATTCTCGGATTCTGATTCATCAGCCGCACATGGGCGGGCTGTCGGGGCAGGCGACCGATATCGACATCCATGCGAGAGAAATCCTGCGGATGCGCGATATAACCAACCAGTTGCTGTCCAAGCACACGGGGCAGAAGCTGGATAAGGTGGAAAAGGACGTGGAGCGCGATTTCATCATGAACGCGCAACAGGCAAAGGAATACGGAATCATTGACGATATCATCTATAAGACGCGGTAAGTTGTATGATCGGCCTTCCGCTGGTCAATTTCCGAAAGTTCTCGGCGCAAGAAATCTGGCGTGCTGAACAGGGCCGAGGGAAACAAGGCACCCAGAAGTGGCAACTAAAGGAGTTTGGGCCGGGTGAAAAATAAAACGGGAACTGAAGAAATTCTTCGCTGCTCGTTCTGCCACAAGTCACAGGATGCGGTTGCCAAGCTGATTTCCTCTCCGAGCGACTATCCACGGGCTTACATTTGCGATGAGTGCGTGGCAGTTTGCAATTCCATTCTGGAAGACGACCGTGCCGCAACGCCGGCATCTTCCACCCCGAACCAGCTTCCCAAGCCGCAGGAAGTAAAGACTTTCCTTGACGAGTACGTAATCGGGCAGGAACAAACCAAGAAAAAGCTGGCGGTCGCGGTTTACAACCATTACAAGCGTATCTACATGAATCGGCAGCGCACCGGAGATGGCATTGAGCTAACCAAGTCAAATATCATGCTCATTGGACCGACCGGTACAGGCAAAACCCTGCTGGCGCAGACACTCGCACGTATGCTGGATGTGCCCTTCGCAATCGTCGACGCCACCACTCTGACCGAAGCCGGATATGTTGGCGAGGATGTCGAAAACATCATTCTGAAGCTGCTGCAAGCGGCTGATGGCGATGTAGGCCGGGCGCAAACTGGAATCATCTATATAGACGAAGTTGATAAGATCGGACGCAAGGACGAGAACCCGTCCATTACTCGTGACGTTTCCGGCGAAGGCGTGCAGCAGGCACTGCTGAAGATTCTAGAAGGAACCATCGCCAATGTTCCTCCCCAGGGCGGGCGCAAGCACCCGCACCAGGAGTTCACGCCGGTTGATACCACCAACATTCTCTTTATCTGTGGCGGCGCGTTTGTAGGACTGGACAAAATCATCGGCCGCCGCGCCGGCAAGAAATCGCTTGGATTCAAGGCGGAAGAAGAACAAGCGCAAGAGGTTGTAGTCGAGCGCAAGCGTAACTTTGAGCTGCTCAGCGACATACAGCCCGAAGACCTGATTAAATTTGGATTGATCCCAGAGTTCGTAGGCCGTTTGCCTGTGGTGGGGGTGCTCGAAGACCTCGACGAAAATGCCCTCATTGAAATCCTCACTCGGCCCAAAAACGCCATTGTCAAGCAATATCAGCGGCTGTTCGAATTCGAGAACGTCCGCTTGAAATTCAGCGACGAGGCTCTCCGCGCCATTGCCCGCCAAGCCATGGTCCGCAAGGTTGGCGCCCGCGGGCTGCGTATGATCCTCGAAGAGCTGATGCTTGACCTTATGTACCACCTGCCTAGCCAAAAGAAAGTAAAAGAGTTCGAAGTTACACGCGAAATGGTTGAAAAACGCAACGTTTCGCTTACTATGATGGAGAAGGCAGGATAGTAAGGCAGCTCTTAGCCTTTAGCTGTTAGCTCTTAGCTTTGTCGCGGAACGGCCGAACGATCCTGCTAAACTACGGTTTAAGCTAAGGGCTAAAAGCTAATAGCCAGGAGCCCATCTTTTCGTGACCGCTACCAAAGAGAAATTCGAGACGCGCAAGCTGCCCATGATGCCCATCCGGGACGTCGTCATCTTCCCTTATATGATGACTCCGTTCGTGGTGGGCCGCGAATCGAGCGTGCGCGCTCTTGAAGCCGCGCTGGCTTCGGACAAGAAGATTTTTCTGGCGACCCAGCACGACGCCAGTGTTGACGAGCCCAAGGCGAACGAGATCTACCAAGTTGGCACGGTCGTCAACATCGTGCAGAGTCTCAAGCTACCTGACGGCAACATTAAGGTCCTGGTTGAAGGCATCGAGCGTGGCAAGGTTCTGCAAATTATCGATAGCGAAGGATTCATGCAGGCCAGTGTCCGCCTCGCGCGGTATGCGGTTGAAACCAACTCGCAGCTCGAAGCCGCAATGCAGCGGGTGACCTCGCTTTTTGAGCAATACGTGAAGCTTTGCCAATCGCTGAACTACGAAACCATGATCGCTGCCGTGCGCATGGAAGATCCGGCGAAGCTGACGGACACGATTGCCGCCAACCTGCAACTTTCGATCGAAGAAAAGCAGGAGCTCCTGGAAATATTTGATCCCGCCGAGCGCCTCACCCGCATCGCCGATGTTCTCGATATCGAAATTGAGAAACTGAATATGGATCGCACGATCCAGTCGCGGGTGAAGCGGCAGATGGAGCGGGCGCAAAAAGAGTATTACCTTAACGAGAAAATCAAGGCGATTCAGAAAGAACTCGGCCGCGGCGAAAAGAGCGAATTCGACGAGCTGAAAAAGAAGATCGAAAGCGCCGGCATGCCGAAAGAGGTAAAAGACAAGGCGCTGCAGGAGCTGAAAAAGCTCGAAGCCATGCCGCCGATGTCAGCCGAATCGACGGTCTCGCGCAATTACCTCGACTGGCTGTTGGCGGTTCCATGGAAGAAGCGATCAAAAGAGATCCGCAACATCTCGCGCGCGGAAAAGGTCCTGAACGAAGATCATTATGGGCTTGAGAAAATCAAGGAGCGCATCCTTGAGTTTCTTGCGGTCCGCCAGTTGGTCAAAAACCCCAAAGGCTCGATCTTGTGTTTCGTCGGCCCTCCGGGAGTCGGGAAAACTTCGCTAGGAATGTCCATCGCGAAAGCGACCGGGCGCAAGTTCGTGCGCATGTCGCTCGGCGGGGTACGTGATGAAGCCGAAATCCGCGGCCATCGCCGCACGTACATCGGCGCCTTACCAGGTCAGATCATTCAAATGATGAAAAAGGCCGGAACCAAGAACCCGGTCTTCATGCTCGACGAAGTAGATAAGATGTCGATGGATTTTCGCGGCGATCCGTCTGCCGCGCTACTCGAAGTGCTCGACCCCGAGCAGAATTACATGTTCGTCGATCATTATCTCGACGTGGAATACGACCTGTCGCAGGTTTTCTTCGTCGCAACCGCAAACGTTCTGCACACGATTCCTCCTGCGCTGCAGGATCGCATGGAAGTCTTGCGGTTGCACGGATACACGGAGCCGGAGAAGGTCGAAATTGCGAAGCAGTTCCTCGTGAAGAAGCAGATGGATCAGGCCGGGCTGAACGAAAAGAACATCAAGTTCACGGACGACGCGATCACGACTCTGATTCGCAACTACACGCGGGAAGCCGGTGTCCGCAATCTGGAACGCGAAATCGGGAACATCTGCCGCAAGATCGCCCGCAAGGTGGTCAAAGAGGGCACTGATTACACGATTACCGTCACAGCCGATAACGTGAATGATTTTCTCGGCGTACTCAAGTTTCGCGACAGCCTGGCGCACGAAAAGAGCGAAGTCGGCCTGGTTACTGGCCTTGCCTGGACCGAAGTTGGGGGCTCCATCCTCAGCACAGAAGCGACGGTGGTCGACGGCAAGGGCAAGCTGACCCTGACCGGGAAGCTCGGCGATGTAATGCAGGAGTCGGCACACGCTGCGATGTCATACATTCGTTCACGTGCGCAGCGGCTTGGGTTGCCGCGTGATTTCTATCGTAATCTCGACATTCACATTCACGTGCCCGAAGGGGCAATTCCGAAAGACGGTCCATCAGCTGGAATCACAATCGCGACCGCCATAGCGAGCGCGCTGAGCAAAATTCCAGTCCGGCGCGACATTGCCATGACCGGCGAAATTACGCTTCGCGGAAAAGTCCTGCCAATCGGCGGATTGAAAGAAAAGCTGCTGGCTGCCCACCGGGCAGGGCTTTTCGAAGTTCTGCTTCCTAAGGACAACGAAAAAGACCTGGCGGAGGTTCCCGAAAATCTACGCAGTGCGATGAAGTTGCACTTCGTTGATACCATGGATCAAGTGTTGGCAATCGCGCTCGAGCAGCCGCTGCCGCAAGTTGAACTTCCGGCAGAAGCTTCGCAGATCCCGCTCAGCTCTCCGAGCGAGGGGCCTGCGGCACACCAGTAGAAATCGAGTTTCCTTGCTTGACAGCGGAAACTTGCGCCCGTAAAGTGAGGACACTTCCAGCCTGGTTTTGCCCAAGCTGAACTCTGACGCGAACTCCAGTCCTGCGTCGTATTTCACAGGCGTTCAAGCATCCGGAGTCGTAAAATGTCCAGCACAATGACCCAACCTGAAGCAGTAGGGCTGTTCCCTGATGTAACTCAAGAATCGGCGCCACGCAGCAAAGGAATCATTCCATCCCAGGGCATCAGGGATCTCAAAGCTGCTGGACGAATCCTTGCCAGCCCCGAAATTGAGGAACAACACATCCAACCCGCAAGCCTTGATTTGCGCTTGGGAAACATCGCGCATCGGGTGCGTGCAAGCTTTCTGCCTGGGCCAAACAGCACGGTTGCAGCGAAAATCGAGGAACTGCGGATGGCCAGGGTTGACCTTACCGGCGCTGCGGTTCTTGAGAAGGATTGCGTCTATCTGGTTCCTCTGCTTGAGGAGCTGCATTTGCCGAATAACATCTCCGGGAAAGCGAATCCCAAGAGCACCACCGGACGCCTGGACATCTTCACGCGGCTGATTACAGATTATGGCGTTGAGTTCGACCGAGTTCCTCCCGGCTACAAGGGCCCACTTTATGCAGAGGTCGTGTCTCGAACCTTCACCGTCCGGATTCGCGCCGGAATGCGGCTGAGTCAGCTTCGGTTTGTACAAGGCAATGCTGATTCTGAGGACAAGGACATCCGCAAGCTCGACCGCGAGCAAAACCTGGTTTATATGGACGAAGAGAGCCCCACTCGCGCGCGGCTCGACCGCGGCCTGCGCATTACCGTCAACCTCGAAGCCGCCGAAAAAGGCGAGATAATCGCCTACAAGGCCCGTAGCAACGCCCCTATCGTCGAACTTGACCGCATCAACTACTACTCGCCCGAAGAATTCTGGGAGCCGCGGCAGCAGAACGACAGCAAGAGCCTCATCCTCGGCGCCGGCGACTTTTACATTTTGGCTTCGCGCGAGAGAGTGCGGGTGCCTCCCGATCATGCCGCCGAGATGGTCCCCTTTGATCCGTCGGACGGCGAGTTTCGAATTCACTATGCGGGATTCTTCGACCCTGGCTTTGGATACGGTTCAAGTGATATCAAGGGGACGCGAGCCGTGCTGGAAGTCCGGGCGCACGAGGTGCCATTCCTGATGGAACATGGGCAACTTGTGGGCCGGTTGAACTACATGCCCCTGCTTTCGCGTCCGGACAAGA
>DATIYR010000158.1:0-5538 GCA_035517535.1 Terriglobales bacterium | reverse complement strand
ACGCGTGTGCCCGGAGGATCATCAGGTGGTTCAGCGGCCGCAGTTGCTGCAGATATGGCGGTAGCGACACTGGGATCCGATACGGGTGGTTCGATTCGGCAGCCCGCGTCGTTTTGCGGAGTGGTTGGGTTGAAGCCAACGTACGGTCGGGTTTCGCGCTACGGCTTGATCGCCTTTGCGTCGTCGCTCGATCATATCGGTCCGTTCGGTAAAACCGCAAAAGACGCGGCGATCATCTTGCGCACGATTGCCGGGCGCGATCCCATGGATTCGACTTCGGCCGAAGTTCCGGTTCCGGATTACGTCGCCGAACTCGATAGGCCCGTTAAGGGAATGAAAATCGGTGTCGCAAAGGAATATTTCGGCGAAGGGCTCGACGGTGAAGTGCGCGCCGCTGTCGAAGCTGCAATTCAGAAGCTGGCAAACCTGGGCTGCGAAATTCTGGAAGTTTCGCTTCCGCATACGAAATACGCGATTCCGGCCTATTATCTTGTGGCCACTGCCGAGGCTTCGTCGAACCTGGCGCGCTTCGATGGCGTGCGATACGGATTTCGTGCAAAGGCGGTGCGCTCGCTTTCGGAAATGTATCGCCGCAGCCGGAATGAGGGATTCGGCGCCGAGGTGAAGCGGCGAATCATGCTGGGCACGTATGCGTTGAGCGCGGGTTATTACGACGCCTATTACCTGAAGGCGCAGCGCGTGCGCACGCTACTGACCCGTGATTTCGATGAGGCATTTAAGAAAGTAGACGCGATTGTCGCGCCGACCAGCCCCACAGCCGCGTTCAGGCTGGGCGAGAAGGTCGACGATCCGCTCGCGATGTATTTGGCAGACATTTACACGGTGACTGCAAACCTCGCCGGCATTCCGGGAATTTCAATTCCGGTGGGAACTACGAAAGAGAAGCTGCCGATCGGCATGCAGATTTTCAGCCAGCACTTCGCCGAGAGCACGATCCTGCGCGTGGCAAACGCGTACGAGACCGCGGCTTAAGATCACGCAAACCACGAAGGTCACAAAGGTGCACCAAGGAATTTCTCTTCGTGAAACTTCGTGTCCTTTGTGGTTATTTTTTGGACCGCGCTACGGCGCGAGGTAATACCTTTCACCTGCGCAGCTTCGGCATAGCACTTTGCCATTGCGGCGGACTTCGCGGCGGAAGTTGATCCCTTCGCCGCATTCATCACAAACAATTCGTTCGCCTTTGTATCCGGGAAATTCTTCCGGAGGCAGTTCGACCTGCACCCATTGCGTGGTGAACATGTCGTCGTCCGCCATTTCACGATAGGCGAGCATCTGCTGCTGATTTTTTTTGAGTTCTGGGTGCATTTGCCGCGCCAGCGTTTTTGACGATTCCTTAGCAGCAATTCGAATCGCGCGGCCGGTGCCGACGTCAACGAACGTCGCGGCCATCTTGCCGAAGTCTCGAAATTTGAGCGCGCGCTTCCCCAGCCGGCAGCCGGTCACGACGCCGATAGCGTCAGTTGCGCAGCGATCAATCTCCACAAATGTCACCAACCGTTTTCGATCCAAACCGTCGGGATCACTGATCCCCAACTTCTGCAACCCGAGCATCGCCATGCGAACGCCGAGCACCTGACCGGCGCAAAGGTGTCCGTGTGCCTGTTCGGCTTCGCGGAGGTATTCGTCGAGAGATTTCATGAAAACCCAAGTATCAAAGTTTCAAAGTCTCAACGTTTCAAGGTTTGGCAAGCACGCTGAAACTTCGAAACCTTGCAACATTGAAACCTCAAAAAAAGGAGCCTTATGAATTTTAAAGCGAAGTCCGTCCTTGCCCTGGTGCTGGCGATCACAATCGCCGCCACCGGATGCAGCGCCCAATGGATTACTGTCGCCCTGCAGGATCTGCCTGTGCTGACCCAGATGGCACTAAACATCGCCACGCTCGTTAGCGCGCTCGCTTCAGGTCAGCAGGCCAGCACCGCCGACGTCGCGGTGATTCAAAACATCTCCGCACAAGCCAGCCGCGATCTCAACCTGCTGCAGACTCTGTACAACGATTACAAGGCCAACCCTAGCACAACTACGCTGCAGAATATCGAGAACGCAATCGCCGATCTCAACCAGAACCTGCCGGCGTTGCTGCAATCAGCACACATTTCGAATCCGACGCTCTCGGCGCGCATTGCGGCGGCAGTAAATCTGATTCTAACCACGGTGAACAGTTTCGCTTCTTTGATGCCGCAGACTACGCAGATGACTGCCCGCAAAGCCCCCGCGGCGCAACTCCTCCATTCCACCGATCTCAAGAAAGAATGGAACCAGCAAGTCTGCGCGCCCACTGGAAACCCCGCGCTGGATGCCGCGTTCGCAGCAAGCATGTTGCGCTGAGACTCTGCCATCTCTCGTCAGTGCCTGGCCACTTTTCTGTGTAACTCGATGATCGCAGGCCAGCAACCAAACTACTAACAACTGTCTCTCGTTCTCGGAGCGCCCATGCCTCTTCCCATGATTGCAATTACCAATGCCTCTACCTGCCTCAGCGATTCGCGGGTAGAGGCAGTTCTTCCCGCGCTACAGAAACAAGTGAGCAATGAGTTCAAAGCTTACTGGGACCTCGATTGCGTTTTGAACTTTTTGCAGAAGACCACTGCGCTAACCGACGGATGGTGGGAGATCGTCGTGCTTGATAATCCCGATCAGGCAGGCGCTCTGGGATATCACGAGCTCACCAGCCAAGGCACGCCACTGGGAAAGATTTTCGCCAAACTCGATCTCGAAAGCGGATCGTCTTGGACTGCAACTTTGAGTCATGAACTACTCGAGATGCTTGCCGATCCGTGGATCAACTGGTGCGCGGTCGGGAGCAATAACAGGATTTATGCCCTCGAAGTTTGCGATGCCGTCGAGGCCGACAATCTCGGCTATATGATTGATGGCGTGCTGGTCTCGGATTTTGTTACGCCCGCCTGGTTCGAACCGACGTGCGCCGACCGCCTGGATTTCAAGCAGCACGTAAAGAAAGAACTTCAGATCGCCCGCGGCGGTTACATTTCGATCTTCGATTCGAGGACAGGGTGGACGCAGATCGACGCAAAAGGTGAAGCCGGACCGCGTATTCCAGCAGGTAGCCGCCGCAGCGGCGCAAACTGATTCGCGAGGCATGGCGCAGAAGCCCGCGTTAGCACAATTTCAAGAGGAGATTTTCGCTTCCAGCGGAAATTCCTGGCGAACAAATTGCTTCGCCTCTGAGCTGGAGTGTAGACGGCCATCCAATTGCGCGTCTTCCACGGCTGAAAGAATTTCTTTAAAATACGGGCCCGGCGAATATCCGGCTGCGACCAGATCGTCGCCTGTAAGCAGAGGTCTCGGGCGAATCTCCTCAGGTGGAAGCTCTTTGATTTTTTCTCGCGTGAAATTGTAAAGCCGCAGATTGCGGTGGCTCGATTGACAATCGATGCGGTGCAGTTCGAGGTGCTGATCAAACTGCGGCAGGCGAATGAACTTTTTGAAAGTCGAGGAGTTCATGCGCTCCACGTCCATGAACCGCATGTGATTCGCCACCAGAGCCGAAATCTGTTTGATCTCATCCTGCGAAAAACGCAGCCGCCGGCAGATTGCTTCTGCCATTTTCGTTCCGACGCGCGCGTGCTCGTCGAAACGAATGCGATCGGGCGCGCGGCGAAACGTCGGCGGCTTGCCCACATCGTGCAAGAGCACTCCCCAGGCCAGAACCGCCGGGCAGGGGTGAAGCAATTTTTCGAGCATAAGCAACGTGTGCACGAAAACATCGCCTTCGGGGTGAAACTCCGGCGGTTGCTCGACCCCTTTCATCGCATCAATTTCCGGTAGCACTTGGCGCAAAAGACCAGTGTGGTCGAGCAACTCAAACGCACGCCGGGCGTGGCCTTCGGTCAACATACGCGTAAGCTCGTCACGCACGCGCTCGCGCGAGACCTGATCGATTTGTGAAGCCAGCTTCTGAATAGCCGCGAATGTTGCCGACTCAATTTCATATTCGAAGCGCGAAGCGAAACGCATCGCGCGTAACATGCGCAGCTTGTCTTCCGTAAAGCGCAGCTCTGGATCACCGATGGCGCGGATGATTTTTGACTTAATATCCTGCTGCCCGTGGACGTAATCGAGGACTTCATTCGTGAGCGGATCAAGCAGCAAGCCGTTGATGGTGAAATCGCGCCGCCGCACGTCCTCGCGCGGATCGCGGCTAAAACGGACTGAATCGGGATGCCTGCCGTCGGAGTAGCCGATATCGCAACGGAAGGTGGCAACTTCGACACAGGATTTATGACAATGACCGGGAACTGCAGATTCCTCGCCGACTAAAGCCGGCTCGGAATGACGTTTGGACGAATCAACTGAATTAGACGAAGAAGCTTCGTTTCCGCGCCCGGGCACCGGAACCAACACAACTCCAAACTGCGCGCCGACGGCGTAAGTTTCAGGGAAGATGCGCATCACTTCGTCAGGAGTCGCGTCAGTCGCGACGTCGTAATCCGCAGGTTCGCGACCGAGCAGCAGATCGCGCACGCAGCCACCTACCAGGAAAGCCTGATGGCCGCGATCCCGCAGCGTGCGGACGATCGTAATGGCAAACGACTTGGATGTCACGCTAGCTCTCAGATACGCCGGCACTCTGGACTGCGCGCAGATTCCGGGCTGATTTAATTTGCAGCTTCACGAGTTCTTCTAATGATACAGATACGACTGATTGGCTTCCCCCGAGCAGAGATTGAGGAGGTTCGACGTGGTCACCGCTCCGTACGCGAGCAGCTACTCCACGTTGACTTTGATGTCGTATCTTCCATGCGGCGAAACCGTCACGACTTCTCCACCCTTAAGATGTGGCTGCAGAACATCGGGGCTCATCCATTGCAGGTCCTATCCATTTTGAATGGCGATGACGTTGTAAGTGCCGGGCAACACGCTGTATAGAGAAAATGTGCCGTCGCTGTCGCTTTGATCGCGGCGCACGAGGGGAGCGTTGCGCACAATATCCTGCGGAACCAACACGATCATCGCGCCGGCAAACGGTTTGCCGTTTAGCTGCGCGGTACCGTCGATTCGCCCGACACCTTCCGAGAGAGTAATTTTCAGCTGAATCGAGGCGTCGGCCCCAACTTCGACCTGGCGCCCGATAACATTCGTGCCGGTCGCTTCAATGTTCTTCACAAACACGGCTCGAATTCCGAATACCGAGAGTTCGTACTTTCCGGGCCGGACTTCGCTGAGTTGAAATTCACCCTTCTCTGACGTCCGGACCGCAAAATTGTCTCCGGATGAATTCGCGAACTGAACCACCACCGGCCTTGACAGCGGCCCTCCGTTATCGGATTGAACGATCCCGGTAACGGAAGCCAAGCCGGATGCATCTGCGGTATCGATTTCCGAGCTGTCCGAAACTGAGATCTGTTTCTCGCGGCTGCTCGGGTTTTTGCCGAAGGTCTGCACCCTCAGTGTGAAATCACCCGGTGGCAGGCCATTGATCTCAATCTCACCCGGCGTAGCCCTGCCGAAATCGGTGGGGATGGGCACAGTCGCGCCGAAAATTCGCTCGCT
>DATIYR010000157.1:0-18113 GCA_035517535.1 Terriglobales bacterium | reverse complement strand
AACAAGTCACCATTGTTTAAAAGGCTCTTCTTAGCATTCTTGAACCGCTGTCCCCGAATGTCTGCTTCTTTCATCCCATAAGTACGGATCGTCGTACCCATCGCTCCATCGATGATGGCAATACGATCTTCAAGGACCTTTTCGAGGGGATGGAGTTGCATCTTTTTCATGTCCTTATCTTTTTAGACACAAACGCCGGCCCACGTTTGAGGGGGACCGGCGCTGAATGCTGCCAACTATTGAACTCTGGTTCTCCTTCGAGCAATTCTGCTCGAAAAAAGTCTTCCAATCAGAAAATTACTAATCCTCTTCATTCTCCAGGGGCCACTTCTGCCGGTGCCCCGCCGATCACTTCGGCGGTGTTGAACACCGGGTTCGCCCCCAGATGCGCCGGCTTCGCTGCGAGCAACTGTTCCTTGCGGTAAACCAGATTGGTCGCGTTGAATGTGGCTAATTCGAATCCGTGCCCATGCGTGATCGCATCGGTCGGGCAGGCCTCAACACAATATCCGCAGAAGATGCAGCGGTTGTAGTCGATGTTGTAGACCTTGGCGTAACGCTCGGCGCCGCTAATCCGATTTTCCGCCGTGTTCTCCGCCGCCTCGATATAGATGCAATTGGCCGGGCAATTGGCGGCGCACAGAAAGCAGGCCACGCACTTTTCCAGCCCATTCTCATCCCGCTGCAGCACGTGAACACCGCGAAACCGCTCCTGGAAACGCGCGCCGCGCAATGGTCCTTCACCATCCGGATAGTTCTCCACAATCGTCGGCTTGAACATCTCCCGGAAGGTAATGCTCATCCCCTTGGCGATTGCAGCAATGTTCTCAACGATCGACATACATCGCTAGTATATCCAACTTGACGCGGGTGCCAATTGACACTGTTCTCCCGCCGACCTAACCTGAGATTTATGGATGTGCGGCTCACACCAGATCAACAGGCTTTTGTACAGGAAGCTATCGAAAGTGGTCGGCTTCAAAACGAGGAAGGGGCAGTTCGCGAGGCGCTTTCGCTGTGGGAGGAACGTGAACGAAGGCGCGCTGAGATTCTCTTCGCAGTTACTGGGGCTGATGAATCTCTTAGCCGAGGCGAAGGCCGCAGCATAACAGAAGAATCTCTGGCAGACTTAGCGCGGGATGTGAAAGTTCGCGGTCGTGCCCGCCTCGCCAAGCGCAAATCTCGCCGCTAAATGTCACATCGTCTTGCACCCCAAGCTGAGGCGGATTTGTTGGAAATTTGGAGTTTCGTCGCGCAAGAGCGAAAATCCAGAGGTCGCCGACAAGTTCATTGACGTCATTGCGGAACGGATCCTTCTCCTAGCCAAAAATCCGCATCTCGGTCGTCCTCGTGACCACGATTTACAAGTAGGCTTACGCAGCTTTGCGATCGGCAACTATGTCATCTTCTACTATATCGAAGGCAAGGACGTGTTGATTCTGCGACTCCTCCACGGCCGCAGAGATATTCCTTCTCTTCTGAATGATTAAGGTCGGCGGTCAGTTCAGCCGATGAACGTATTACAATTATTAGCCGACCCCTTTCTGTTGGCCGGTATATTCCACTGCACTCATCGGAGGACTTATGAAACTTACGCCCGGTAAACTCGCCGGCCTGCAACGCGTGTCGGACAAGCGCGGAGTCATCGCCGCCGCCGCCATGGATCAGCGCGGCTCACTCCAGAAATCGCTGGCGAAGGAAAAAGGCGGTGAAGTTACAAACGGCATGATGGAGGAATTCAAGTCGCTGGTCGCTGAAGTTCTCACTCCGTACGCGACTGCGATCCTGCTCGATCCCGAATGGGGCTTGCCCGCCTCGAAGCGCCGCGCCAAAAACGCCGGCCTGCTGCTCGCGTACGAAAAGACCGGCTACGACAAGACCGGGCCGGGGCGCCTGCCCGATCTGCTGGACCACTGGTCGGCGAAGCGCCTGAAGGAAGCCGGCGCCGATTGCGTGAAGATCCTGCTCTACTACACGCCCTACGATCCGCAGGATGTAAACGATCGAAAGCACGCCTGGGTCGAGCGCATCGGCGACGAGTGCCGCGCCAACGACATTCCGTTTTTCCTCGAGTTTGTCGGCTACGAAGAAGGCGCGGACGAAAAAGGTCTCGAGTACGCGAAGAAGAAGCCGCATATCGTAACTGAGAGCATGCGGGAATTCAGCAAAGATCGCTATGGCGTCGATGTGCTCAAAGTCGAAGTTCCAGTCAATATGAAATTCGTCGAAGGCACTGGGTGTTTCGCCGGGCAAAAAGCCTACAGCAAGAAAGAAGCCATCGATCTCTTTCATAAGGCCGCGAGCGTCGCGACCAAGCCCTTCATTTATCTTTCGGCTGGCGTAAGCAATGCAGAATTCAGTGAGACGCTTGAACTCGCAGGCGAAACTGGCGTCAAGTTCAACGGCGTGCTCTGTGGCCGCGCCACCTGGAAAGAAGGCATTCCGGTCTACGCGAAACAGGGCCCGGCTGCGTTCCGCAAGTGGCTTGAAACCGAAGGCGTGAAGAACATTAACAACGTCAACAGTAAGCTGAAAGCTGCAACTTCATGGTTCCCGATCTACGACGTGGAACCGGCCATGGCTGGCGCTTAGAAAGGCGACGGATTAAGCCACAAAGGACACGAAGTTACACGAAGGGAATTCATATTTTTCCTTTGTGTAACTTCGCGTCCTTCGTGGTTTTTGCTTTTTTCTCGAACCTACGCCGCCTGTACGCTAACGTTGGCTACTCTCTTCTCCTCTTTTGGCGGCCGCGTAATCAGCGGCAGAATCGCACTCACGATCACGACTATTGCGATCACGTTCAAAGCTCCAACGTAATGCCCGGTGGTCTGGCGGATGTTGGCAATCAGCATGGGCCCAAACACGCCGGCGAATCCCCACGCAGTCAGCATCAAGCCATATACCGAGCCAACATTGGTCGGGCCAAAATAATCCGCCGCGAAAGCCGGCATTGTGCCGAATCCTCCGCCGTAGCAGAGCAGCACGATGAAAGCCAGCGTCGTGAATACTCCAAAGCTTGAAACGTGCGGCATTACCCAGAACACGACCGCCTGGACCAGAAACATTGAAAAGAACACTGCGCGCCGGCCGATCGCGTCAGAGAGCCAGGCCCACAAAAATCTTCCTGCACCATTTGCGATGGAAATAATGCCCACCATTCCCGCCGCAAGCAGAGCGGTAACGTGCGTGATCTCCTGCGCCATTGGCGCCGCCTGCGAGATGATCGAAATTCCCGCCGACGTGTTAAGGAAGAGCATTGCCCAAAGCACATACCACTGCCATTTCCCGAGCGCTTCGGGCAGCGTGTAGTCGCGGGCAGTGCGTTGCTTCACCTGCGCTGCTGAAGGTTTCCAGCCGGCGGGGGCGAATCCAGCCGGCGGATCTTTCATGAAGAACGCAGGAATGGTCACGCCCAGGAAATAAGCGATGCCCAGAATCGCAAATGTCTTCAGCACCCCGACGCTCACGATCAAACGGCTGGCGATCGGAGCCGTAATCAGCGCTCCGGCTCCGAATCCGGCCACGGCGATTCCGGTAATCATGCCGCGCTTATCCGGAAACCACTTCACCAGAGTTGCGACCGGCACAATGTATCCCAGGCCGATGCCGGTTCCGCCGAGAATGCCGTAAGAGAAATACAGCCACCATAAGTGTCCGCCCGAGAAGCTGGCGAGAAAAACTCCGGCGCCGTAAAAAAATCCCGCCACAATCGCCACCCGTCTCGGTCCCGACCTGCGCATCCATACACCGCCAACAAACGCCGCGAAACCAAGCACCAGAATGGCAATGGTGAAGGTGAGCGTCACCTGGGAGATTGTCCACCCGAACGCCTTCGTCAGCGGAATGCGAAACACGCTCCACGCATAAACCGCGCCGAGAGCGATCTGCATGATTACGCCGGCGACTGCAATTCCCCATCGGTTTACAGTTCCCTCGGAACTTTTGCTTGAGTTGGAAACAGTTGCTGGATTGTTGATTGCGGGCATTCTTGCTCCTCCTGGTCAGGTCCGTTCAGCCGCGCCAAGGCACATCAAAATCGGCCAATAATACTCCTAACCAGAGCAAATGAGCATTAATAAATAAATAAATCTCCGGGTGTGATCACAAACACGGAACTAGCCAGCCGGACCCGTCGTATTCTGATGTGAGGGGACAGAAGTGTACCTGTCTCATTGGCTCGCGACGGCACAACAGTTCTCACCGGGGAGGAAACGTGAACAGACAACTGGGAATTATCTCGGGCGTATTGCTGGCCCTGTGCCTATTCGCTGCGCCTGTTCTGGCTCAAACCAAAGCGACCGACGCGCAGAAATCGATTGGCATTTACTTCACGGACGGACACCGGCAAAGTATCTCTCTCGCCGACCTGGACCGCATTGAATTCAGGTCTGGCGTTATCATTTTCTTCAAGAACGGCCGTGAGCAGAGTTTTTCGACCTCCGATATCGCGCGCATTGAATTCAATTCGCAATCGAGCGATGAGCCTCTCGGACGAAATCATTTCATCGGCAAGTGGGAGGTCGGCGTGGGCGTCGGCAGCAGCACGTTTTTCATCACCCTGGAACCAAATGGCGAGGCCAGAAAATCGATCGGCGCCACCCATGGCACCTGGACTGTGGTCGACGGCGAGGCGCGCATCAGCTGGGACGATGGCTGGCACGATGCAATCCGCAAGGTAGGCTCCAAGCACGAAAAGTTTGCCTACGAGCCGGGAAAGACTTTTTCGGACTCGCCGTCAAACGTGACCGATGCCAGGAACCTGACTGCTCAGCCGATTTAGGCAGTCAGCAATCAACAGTCAGCACTCAGCCAAAAACAGGCGCCATTTAATAGACCTGCGTCATCCCGAAGCCCCGCGCTTTTTCCAGCGCGGCAAGGGATCTTGTGCGGATCGAGTCCGACTTCTTAGTAAAACCAACAATCGAAACTTTACGAAAGCTTCTTCGGCCCCACCTGTAAAGACGTGGCCTTCGGGATGACGCTGCTACACTCTTCTGTCCCGCCACAGAACGAACTTTTCTTGATTGTGGCGCGTATTCTTGAGTGCGGGACGGTTTGGGGCTGGTCTCAAGTAGCTGTCAGTCGTCAGCCATCGGCCGTCAGGAAAAGCAGCTCATATCCTTCACGACGGCTTAATGTTTAGCTCTTGCGCAGTTTCTGTTCAGGCTAATCGCCGAGAGCCGACTGACGACTGAGGGTTCATGGCTGACGGCTGATTCGTCCCAATCCGCTTAACAAGTTCCGGGGAGTAAGTCTTGGAAGACGCCCAAGTGGCTGCTGTGCTGGTCCGTCGCTGCGTAGCCGGCGACGCTGCCGCCTGGGAGGAGATCGTTCAGCGCTATCATCGCCGAATCTACAACATCTGCTATCGTTTCGCGGGATCGGCCGATGATGCGCAGGACCTGACGCAGGAGGTCTTCATTCGCATGTATCGGACCCTGAACACTTACGATTTATCGAAGGGCGCACTCAGCACGTGGCTAACCACCATGACCCGCAACCTGCTGGTCGACCACTTCCGCAAGACCCGCCAGGACCGCATGACCGATTCGCTGGACACGACTCTGTCCGACCACGAAGACGCGTTGCCGTTGGGCGAACGGATTCCAGATACCGGGCCGGCTCCCGACACCGGAGTCCAAAGCCGAGAAACCCGGGAAAAGGTGCATCTGGCGCTCCAGAGGCTCTCCCCGGAGCTGCGCGAGGCAGTGATTTTGCGTGACTTACAAGACATGGACTACAAGGAAATCGCCATGGTGCTAAAGGTTCCCGAAGGCACAGTAAAGTCGAGGATTAACCGGGGGCGTGCGGAACTTGGACGCCTCCTCCAACGTACATATAGGCAGGTGATGTGATGCCAGGCAAAGAAGATAAGCGGCAAAGCCAGAAGATGAGCTGCTCGGAATTCGATGCCTTGCTCAGCCAGGCCATTGATGGCACGCTGGCTGGCGAGAGACTCGCCGCCTTCGAGGCCCATGGGAAGGAATGCCAGCTATGTGGGCCGCTGTTGCACGAGGCCGAATCAGGGCGTACCTGGCTCAAGTCACTCCAGGAGGTCGAACCTCCAGCGGATCTGGTCAACAACATTCTGGTGCGCACCAGCGGAGTGGTTTCGGCGCAGCACGTGGCCGGAAAGGCACAAGCGAAATCGTGGCCGGAGCGGTTACACGCGTGGGCCGGAGCGATCGCGTCGCCGGTTATCGCTGTGGCACGGCAGCCCAGATTCGCCATGTCTTTTGGCATGGCTTTCTTTACTCTTTCAGTAACGCTGAGCCTTGCCGGGGTGAAACTGAGCGATCTGCGCCACGTCGATCTGCGCCCGAGCGCCATTCGCCGGACGTATTATGAAACGACGGGACGGGTGGAGAAGTACTACGAGAACATCCGCTTCGTGTACGAAATCGAATCGCGGGTCAGGCAGTTCAAGGAGGCGACAACCCCCGCTGAACAGCCGGCCGAACAACCACGAAACAACAACGATCGAAAGGATAAGACCAAGAACGATTCAAGTGGACAACCCGAACAGAAACAGGAACGCAACTACAGCCAGGGAGGAAGCCAGTCAGTGTATGCTTCCCTTCGTAATGAGCCACCTGGAGTGTCGGTAACCACGTACAGGAGGTTCGTATGAACTGCGCTAATCATGCTCAAAATCCGGTATCGGCTTATTGCCGCACCTGCGGGAAACCCTTGTGCACAAGTTGCACACGTCCGGTCATGGGTGTCGTCTATTGCGAGCAGTGCCTCGCTGAACGCGTGGGTGGAACGGTTCCGCCTGCTGAGGCGAACCCCTATCAGCAGCCAACTCCCTATGCCTCGGGCGTGGTCCCCGTCGCTGCAGTCAATAGCGGGCCGAATCCCGCGCTGGCCGGGATTCTCGGCGCAATCCCCTTCGGCGTGGGCGCCATCTACAACGGCCAGTACACCAAGGGTCTGGCGCATTTAGGCATTTTCATCCTGCTGGTGGTCGGAGCGAACCAGCGTGATCCGTTGGGATGGATTTGCGGAATTCTCATCGCCGCGTTTGTGCTCTACCAGATCATCGACGCGGTAAAAACCGCGAAGGCGCTGCAGGTCGGCGAGCCCGCCCCTGATCCCTTCGGCCTGACGAACATGTTCAGTCCCGGAGGCGAGAAGGCAGACTACGTACGCGGCGTCCCAACCGGCGCTGTGATTCTTATCGGCCTGGGCGTCCTTTTCCTGCTGCACAATCTGGGCGTCTGGTTCCTGAGCATCGATGTGCTGTGGCCCGCCATTCTGATCGTGCTCGGAGTCTGGCTCTTCATTCGACGCCAAACGTGTATTTCGCACGGCGATTATCGCCACCGCAGCATCACCGGGGCGGCCCTACTGATCACCGTTGGAGTACTTTCGCTGATTGACAATTTGCACGGCCCGGGTTGGGACCGGACCTGGCCGGTTCTGTTGCTTGTGATTGGCGCAGTGAAGTTGCTCGAGCACACCGGTCACCTGAGCGGCCCGTCGCCACAGTCCGGCCCGTTTCCGCCAACTGATACTTCCACGCAGCCTCCTGCCGCCGTAAACAGCGAGGTGAAAAATGGCTAGCACCACTCAAGTTCCGCCGCGCCCACCCATGCCGCCGATGCCGCCCATGCCCCCGCGTCGGCCGCGTTCGCTCGCCGGCCCGATCGTGCTGATCGTCATCGGAATTTTTTTCCTTCTGGGAAATCTCCGGGTGATCTACTGGCACGATCTCGGCCGCTGGTTTGCTCACTACTGGCCGGTTCTGCTGATTCTCTGGGGCATCATTAAATTGATTGAATATCAGCAAGCCAACCGCGCTGGCACCCGACCTGGAGGAATCGGCGCAGGTGGCGTTCTGCTGATCATTTTCGTCGTCATGGCCGGCCTCATCGCCACCTCCATCGATCACGCCTCGAACAACATCAACTGGGATGAATTCCGCGACCAGATACATGTTGACGGCGCGGACATTCCCTGGTGGGGCCACACCTACGACTTCAATACCGACCTGCAGCAGGCGTTTCCGTCAGGCGCAAGCCTGCACGTGAACAGCACCCATGGCGGAATCAACGTCAGCGCTTCGAACGATAATCAAGTCCATGTAACCGTTCATAAGCGCATCAGCGCGGAAGAACAAAACGATGCCGACAAGTGGAACAAGTCCACGCAGCCGCAAATCAGCACCAACGGCCAACTCGTCACGATCAATGCCAACACGCAAGGGGCTGGCGATCATTGGGTAAATACTGACCTCGACATTGCGTTGCCGCGCAAAGCTTCGGTCGTCGTTTCCACCCAGCACGGCGATATCAGCATCATGGGCCGCGACGGCAATGCGACCGTGAACAGCCAGAACGGCGATGTGGCCGTCACCGATTTGAACGGAAGCGTCACCATGGATCTCGACCACAGTTCCGCCCGCATTTCGCAGGTGAGCTCTGACGTGACAATTCAAGGTCGCGCGAATGATGTCTCCATCGAAGACGTGAAGGGCACAGTTCATCTCGACGGCGATTTCATGGAAAGCATAAAGCTGGCTCGCATTGCAAAGCCCGTGAGCTTTAAGTCCACCCGCACCAACATGGACTTTTCTCAGTTGCAGGGCGATTTAAATCTCGATTCCGGCGATCTCGAAGGGAGCAGTATTGTTGGGCCGTTCCGCCTGGAGACACGTTCAAAGGACATCATGCTGCACGGGCTCTCAAACGATGTGCACGTCGAGAATGAAAACGGCGCAGTCGAGATTCACATGAACAAACTCGGCGGCCTGGATGTGACCAATGCGAAAGGTGACATTCGCATTTATGTTCCCGAACATGCCGGATTCCAACTCGACGCGCGGGCGGATGATGGCGAGATCCAATCCGATTTCAACCAGCTCAAAATCAATAACGGCGACGATCAAGCAACTGCCACAGGCACGGTGAACGGCGGCGGACCGCGTATGGTGCTGAATGACGAGCACGGCAACATCGAGATTCGCAGAGGCGACATTACTCCTCCACCGGAACCAAGAACCCCGAGAACGCCCAACCCGCCCGATGTTCCTGAACCGACCGAAAACTGAGGTCTGAGTCGCCACCGTAACCTCGCCTCGTGATAAATTTGCTCTCTTTGGAGGTTGCGTGCTATGCAGACCGCTGCGCCTGACTTTGCTCAACTGAAGGCGAACATGAAGTCCACGTGGATGGCCGGCGATTTTGGCCAGATCGCTCATTATTCATCCCATGGCGCTGCCGAGTTCGTCGAGCGGCTCGACCTGAAGCCCGGCGTTCGCCTGCTCGACGTGGCCTGCGGCACCGGCAACACGGCAATACCGGCGGCGCGGGCCGGAGCCAAGGTTACAGGGGTGGACATTGCAACCAACTTGCTGGAACAGGCGAAAAAGCGTGCCGCGACTGAGAACTTGCACGCACACTTTCATGAAGGTGACGCAGAGGATCTGCCGCATCAAGATGGTGAGTTTGACGTCGTGATCTCGATGTTTGGGGCTATGTTTGCTCCGCGCCCGGAGCGCGTCGCAGCGGAATTACTTCGCGTGTGCAAGCCCGGAGGCCTGATCGCTATGGCGAATTGGACTCCGGTTGGCTTTGTAGGCAAGTCCTTTCAAGTGACGGCGAAAATCGCACCTCCGCCGCCGGGAATTCCCGCTCCCGTCCTTTGGGGAGATGAAGACACAGTTCGTCAGCGCCTTTCAACTGGTGTTTCGAAACTAACCACCACCCGGCGCGTTATGAATATGAAGTATCCTTTCCCCCCGAAAGAGGTCGTCGCTTTCTTCCGGCAATATTTCGGCCCTACGAAAACTTCATTCTCTCGGCTCGACCCGGCCGGACAGGAATTAATGGCCTCGCGACTGGAGCAGCTCTGGACCGAACATAATCAAGCGAGCGATGGCACAACCATGGTGGACGCCGAATACCTGGAAGTGAAAGCCGCTCGCGCTTAGCTTGCGTCTCTGTCGCTAAAGTGAATCATGCGTGTCTTTTCTCCTACCGCCGAGGGCTTCCGGCTGATCTTCCGTCGGCCTTCGATCCCACTGGCCGAAATTGCCTGGCGCTGGAGCATTGCGCTCGCAGCATGGTTCCTCGGCGCACTTTTTCTCGTTGAATACGCTGACAGCCTGTCGATGAACACAGTCGACCGGCTCCTGCTTGACTCGGGACAACCGGTGTTGGTGTGGCGTGCCCTCCAGCGCATATTTCACGGCAGCGCGTTCCGGTTCACCGAAAGCGGGGTTGTACTGGGCATTGCGTTGGTTATTGCTTGGATCGTCATCGCCTCGCTCGGTCGAGCAGCAACCTTAAGGGTGATCATCACAGAGCTAGGGGTCGAGGGCGCAGGTGACCGCGCAGCAAACCTATTTTCGTCTCTGACAGGATTGAATTTCTTACGCGCCACGGTCACTTTGGCGGGCGTTGTTGGCGCGATCGGTGCAGTGCTGCTCACCAGCGGAGTTTGGGCTTCGACGTATCTGTCCGTAGCTGGCGCCGTTCGTCTCTGGTTGCTTCTGCTGGCTCTGATTTGGTTCGCGTGGATTGTTCTTAACTGGTTCCTTTCGGTCGCGGCCATTTTTGTAGCCAAGGATTCTCTAACAACGTTTCCCGCGATCGCTGGCGCAGTAACCTGGTTGCGCGAGCGCTTCGGCTTGGTGCTCGCAACCGGAACCTGGTTCGGCCTGGTCCGCACAGCCGCCCTCATCATGGCTTGCCTTGCCGGATTCACCTTACTCAGCATCGCCGGCACACTCGGCCCTGGGCCCACATTGTTTTTGGGGCTCCTGATTCTCGCGCTCTATTGTGCCGTCGCCGACTTCCTTTATGTAGGTCGGCTGGCGGCGTACCTGGCGATTGATCGCGGCGAGCAGATCTCAGATTCAATTCCTGAGCGCTTTTTTCCCGCCGGTCCGGCTACATCCGCCGTCGACCAAAGCGAACTGATTTTGAGCGACGTTCCCTTGCCTGTAACCTGAGCCGCTTTACAGCCCAGTTCTGATCTGAGAAACTCGTTCGTGGAAACCCAATCAATCGTCGTCCTCGATTTTGGTGCGCAATATTCGCAACTGATCGCACGCCGGGTCCGCGAGCAGAACGTCTTCTCGGTCGTCCTTCCTTGCAATTCAAAAGTCGAAGAAATTAAAAAGCAGAACCCGGTCGGAATCATTTTGTCCGGCGGTCCTTCTTCGGTTTATGACAAAGACGCGCCTTCGGCCGATCCACACCTCTTCGAACTCGGCCTGCCGGTACTCGGAATTTGCTACGGTTTGCAGTTCATGGCGCACACACTCGGCGGCAAAGTTCGCGCTGCCAAGCAGCGCGAGTACGGGCACGCTCACGTGGATGTGCTCGCCGATTCAGAAATTTTCTGTGGCTTGCCTCGCACCCTTGAAGTCTGGATGTCTCACGGCGACGAAGCTCTGGAACTCCCTCCGGGATTCAAGCTGGTTGCAAAATCTCCGAATGCAGTTGCGGCAATTGAGAACGACTCGAAGCGGCAGTATGCCGTCCAGTTCCACCCCGAAGTCCACCACACCAAGCGCGGCACGGATATTCTTCGCAATTTTGTTCTGAACATCTGCAAAGCCCAGCCCACGTGGACTCCGCAACATTTCGTCGATGCGACTGTTGAATCCATTCGGAGGCAGGTCGGCACGGGTCGTGCGATCTGCGCGTTATCAGGGGGTGTGGACTCCGCAGTCGCCGCCACGCTGGTCGACCGCGCGTTGCGCGACGGCGGCAAATCACGCCTGACTTCCATTTTCGTGAACAATGGCGTCCTGCGGAAAAATGAGTTTGAAAAAGTTCAGCAGAATTTGCGCGACAAACTTGGCCTGCATGTCGTCGCCATCGATGCAACTGAGAGATTTCTTTCAAAACTTGCGGGTATTACCGATCCCGAGAGAAAGCGCAAGATCATCGGAAACGAATTCATCGCCGTCTTCGACGAAGAAGCTCACCGGATTGAAAAGGAAGAAGGCAAGGTCGAATGGCTGGTGCAAGGCACGCTTTATCCCGACGTAATCGAGTCGGTTTCCGTGCGCGGTCCATCGCAGGTCATCAAGTCTCACCACAACGTCGGCGGATTGCCGGAGAAAATGAAGCTCAAGCTGATCGAGCCGCTGAAAGAATTATTCAAAGATGAAGTCCGCAAGATCGGCCGCGACTTAGGTATGCCGGAAGAAATTCTGCAACGCCAGCCGTTTCCCGGGCCCGGTCTCGCAGTAAGAATTCTCGGCGAAGTGACCCCAGAGCGGTTGGCAATCCTCCGTGACTGCGACGACGTCGTCGTAAACGAAATCAAGAACGCCGGGCTTTACACGAAAATCTGGCAATCGTTCGCGGTGCTCTTGCCTGTCATGTCGGTTGGCGTCATGGGCGACCAGCGAACCTACGCTTACACCTGCGCCATTCGCGCCGTTCACTCCGAAGATGGCATGACCGCCGATTGGGTGCCACTGCCGCACGAAGTCCTGAAGACAATTTCAAATCGAATTGTGAACGAGGTGCACGGCGTCAATCGTGTGGTTTACGATGTCACTTCAAAACCGCCGGGCACTATAGAGTGGGAGTAGAAGCAACTTACAGCTGGAAACAAAGCCCCCGGAGGCATTCTTGACATCAGCTTCCGTATCGCAGTCTAAATAGCCAGTCCGAAACGGGTCGCCAATTTGAGGCCACAACCGCCGAAACGGCGTAGAAAATTGAGGCGACAAGTTTAAGATTTCCCATCCTGCCCGGCTCGGCGAAGTAGTCTGGCTGACGCTGGGACCGGAATTGCAAAATGGAGTACACGGCGGAAACAATTAACGACGTCGTAGCCATCGCCATTTCTGATCTGTAGGCGAAATACAAGGCCAAATCACTCCATGACTGAGAAACGAGAAACGGCACAAGCAACACTTGGGCCGAAAGGGCGCAAACAGTTGCCCAGTACGGTTTGAAAAAGCACATTACACACGCAGCCGCGAACAGTAGAACTGCCGCGATTGTAATGTCGGGAAAGAATGCGTTACCAAAAAACAGTGGGCCAATGGCAATCGGCGCGGCTCCGAAGTACCAGTCAAGATAGAAAAAGAAGCAGACTGATGACGTGCCGTATACGATCGCCGAAATAAATTTCCGCTTCATACCACGGGGCGCGTAATGACTCGCGGCTAACGGCCGGCTTGCTCGCTCTGTTCTCTCGCCTTTTCAAACTCGTCGCCTTTTTGCCACCCGATCAGTTTCGGTTGCGATGCCGCCGCCCACCCCAGAGCGAATCCAAATCGAGCAATGGCCGCATCACCGCGAAAATCCATGCTGGGGCTATATTCGTCGCTCGGCTGATGGTAGTGCTTGTTGGTGAACTCCTCGGCCTGCTCCATGCCCCACTCGGTCGTATGCCCTTTGTACTTCATTCCCTCGTTGATCGAAAACGCCGGCACGCCCACGCGCGCCATGCTGAAATGATCGGAGCGGTAGTAGTGTCCGGCTTCGGGATGTGAATCCGGCCGAATCGCCAGCCGAAACTCTTTCGCCATCGCTTCCACCGTGGGATAAAACGTCGTTCGCTCCGCGCCCGAAACTTCCACTTCCTGCGGCTCACCCAGTGGCGGAACATCATCGAAGTTCAGATCAAGCGTGATGTCGCTTGCCGGAATCGGCGGATGTTTTCCCAGATACTCCGA
Organism: Terriglobales bacterium; assembly: GCA_035517535.1. Lineage (GTDB taxonomy): Bacteria > Acidobacteriota > Terriglobia > Terriglobales > Acidobacteriaceae > Gp1-AA145. The sequence continues at coordinate 4,459 of DATIYR010000157.1, read as the reverse complement.
GCCGAGCAACCCTTGCTCCTCCGCAGTAACCGATGCAAAGATGATCGACCGTTTCGGCCTGGCCTGCGCTTCTGAAAACACTCGTGCCAGCTCGAGCAGAATGCCGCAGCCGGTGGCGTTGTCGCGCGCGCCGTTATAAATATTGTCGCCTGGCATATCAGGACGAATTCCCAAATGATCATAATGCGCCGAGTACATGACCGCCTGGTTTCTCAATTTCGGGTCAGATCCGGGGAGCATCGCGACAACATTGTTCGAGGTAATTTGCCGCACCTTGCTCACCATGTGGGCTTTCAATTTTGCCGGCAGCTGCACTGGGTGAAAATTTCGCGACTGCGCGTCGGCCATCATTTTGTCGAGATCCATGCCGCATCTCTGCGCCAACTTTTGCGCTATGGCAAGTTGAATCCAGGCTGCCGCCTTCAGTGGCGGCGCATCGTTCTTCAAGAATTCCTTTTCACCCGAATTCGAATTCCGTACCACCTCCCATGGATAACTCGCCATCTCGGATTTATGAATCAGAATTGCGCCTATCGCGCCCTTGCGCGCAGCTTCTTCATATTTGTACGTCCAGCGGCCGTAGTACGTGAGCGCACGCCCCTTGAAAAAATTCGGATCGTCTGACGAGGGCTCGTTCACCAGCATCAGCAGCACCTTGCCGCGCACGTCCACACCCTTGTAATCGTCCCATTGATATTCGGGAGCATCAATTCCGTATCCGACATAAACAATATCGGCGTCGATATCGTCTGACGATCGATCCGTCTGGTCATAGGCCACGTAGTCGTCGAGCGGCTTCAGTTGCATGGCTTCACCATGTTTTGGCGCGAGGTCAAATGTAGTCTCCGGCGCAGGGGTGATCCCAATCAGCGGCACTTTTTGAAAAAACGTTCCGTTATCGCCGGCAGGTTTCAATCCGTCGAGCCAGAACTGCGTGGCCATGTACTCGGCTGCAATGTCTCCGCCGCGCTGACCTGTACCGCGCCCCTCCAGCAGATCGAGCGAAAGGAATCGCACGTTCGCGCGGATGTGCTCGGGTTCAACCTTCTGCAGCGCCGCTATGGCGACGCTGGGAAGATGGGCAGAGGCATATGTGTTTCCGGATTTGGCAGCACCGAGGGTAATCGAAACCAGAGTGAATAGGAGCGGAAGCGCCACATAAGCGGACTTTCGCATTCGGAAAGGCTCCTGAGTGAAAGATGAAGATGAAGGGATATTGTAAGGGAAAGAAGCTGGAGCGAAGTCAGAAGTAAGCGGGAAGAATGCAGAAGCAAAACACCATCGTAACCAACTTCACTTCTGCATTCTGCATTTTTTATTAAAGTTTCCCGCAACCTGCGGGTCAGTTTCTGGACCCTCAACCCGCGCGGAAGTCGGGCACCTGTTCCGTCGGTTGGAAGATTGGCTTGGGTGACTGCGCATTAGCAGATGCGACCTTTCGGGCGATTGCTTCGATGTCCTGCCGTACCCAGCCCACGCTGGAGATTTCAATCTCGCCATCTTCAGCGATCCAAAACGCGGTTGGAACATTGGTAAGGCCGTACGCATTCGAAACTGAAAAGCTCTTTGTGTCCTCAAGCAGGACCGGAAAAGTGATGCCGTAGCGCTTTATGAATTCGCCCGTCTCCTGCTTATCGTTCTGCGAAACGCCAACAATGCTGACCTTCCCGCTGCCATACGTTTTATGAATGCGCTCGAAATACGGGAGCGCATACTGGCAGACAGGGCACGAAATCTTGAAAAACACCGCCAGCACCGGCCCCCGCTTCAGTGCCTTTTCCAACGAGAATCTTGAGCCATCCATCGTGGGAAACTCAAATTGCGGGGCTTTTACTCCGGCTTCCAAAGCAGCCATCTTGCTTCCTCCGAATAAGGTGTTCAGCCATTTCATTGATATTTATTCGATGATTCTAGCCCGGCGAAGGATTTTCCTTGCCAATCCGGTGAGTGGCAGCCGGTTGATTTGCGAGGTTCTGACCCACCTAGCGGTTTGCTCCCGGACCGGCGTTTGCGCGACGACCGCAATCGTGTAGTCAGTGACCGTGATGGAGTGTCGTAACGTGAAGAGAACGTCGCTCCTGCGAAATGAATTGCCCGCTTGAGGCAATTCCCACATCCCTGGCATTAACCGATTAACAGTCGATCTTCGAGTAAGCAATATTGAATCGCCCCGGCTTGCCAAAACAAACGCGGCCGAGACTTTCTGCTGGCGAGGCCTGCGCCTGCCGGACTCACCGCGTCCGCGTGTCCGACAGAAATTGCGAACCGGGCATTTGCTGCATAACGGCTCGCCGGGCACGCATATCGTGGCCCCAAGTTCCATTATCGCCTGATTGAAGTCGCCCGGCCGCTTACGATCAAGTAACTCCTGCGCCGCATTCCAGGATTCTTGCCTCGAATGTCCATTGCCCAGCAATCTGTTGAGAACGCGCTCTACGTTGCCGTCCAACACCGCGACTGGCTCATTGAATGCAATGCTTGAAATTGCGGCCGCCGTGTAGCGACCAATGCCGGGAAGATCACTCCACGCTTTCGAGGTTTCAGGAAATTCTCCGCCGCGTTCACGCGCAACCATTCGCGCCGCGGCATGCAAATTGCGCGCGCGATGGTAATATCCCAGCCCGCTCCACTCCGCGAGAACGCTGTCGATTTTCGCCGACGCTAATTTTTTCACCGAGGGAAATCGCCTCAGGAAGTTTTCATATCGTGGCAGCACCGCTGCCACACGCGTCTGCTGCAACATGATTTCTGAAATCCAGATGCGATATGGATCGCTCGTCTTGCGCCACGGCAGATCGCGTCGATTGTGCTCGTACCACGCAAGCAGCGCGCGCCGAAACGGCGGCGGGGTTCGAGCAGCGAGTTTATGACGCGCTTCCATCGCGAAAAACGGATTGTAATTGAAGCGAATGGACTTTTTAGGTAAGGCTGTCCAATTCGTCCGCGAGGAGTAGGCATGAACGGAAGTCATCCATTTGGTGATTGACCCTGATTCTGCGCCACGAAATAATGTTCCTATCGTTGCGTAAAGGGGAATTCTCATGAACGACTTCCATAGCAAATTCGACGAGACAGCCACGCGCATGGGCAAAACAGTGGGCGAGACCACCGAGCGGCTCGAACACGAAGCTGCGGAATTTATCAAATACCTGAACGATGAGGTTGTGCCTGCAGTGCGGCAGCACTCGACCAAAGCCCTGCGCGTTGCGGCGCAAAAAATGCAGGACCTGGCAAATTACATGGAACAGCACCCGATCTCGCGCAAATGAAACGTCTGCTCGCAATCTCTTTGCTTTTGCTACTAGCAGGATGCAGCCACAAACCCGCGCAAGTAGCGGTGCCGCCGCCTCCACCGGAACAGCAGCCGGCGTCGGCTCCGGTCGAAGCTGAACGAACAAGGCCTGCCGAACCATCGCTTCCGCCGCAGATTGAAATTTCTCCTGACACAAAACCTCTGCTCATCGAGACTGGCATTGCGAGCTGGTATGGCGCGCCTTATCACAATCGGCGCGGATCGAACGGCGAAGTCTACGACATGTACGCCATGACTGCGGCGCACCGCACCTTACCGCTCGGCTCGATCGTTCGCGTAACAAGCTTGAGTTCCGGCAAGTCAGTCGTCGTCCGCATTACCGACCGCGGCCCGTTCATCGAAGGACGGATCATCGATCTCTCTCGCGCGGCTGCCGACAAAATTGATCTGATTCGAAGAGGCACCGGCGAAGTGCGCGTTGAACTACTGAAAACTCCACAGCCGCTCGATGGTGGCGGCAAGTGGGCCGTACAAATTGGAGGATTCGAACGCGAGAAACGAGCCCGCGAAATCGCCGATCATCTCTCGCATCGCTATCACACAGCTCAGGTATTAACGTTCAACAGTCCTGCCGGCGATTGGTGGGTGCGAGTCCGCGTAAAGGATGACCTCCGCGCCCGTGCCGAGCAAGTAATTCGAGACACCAGGACGCCCGAAGGCGCAGTCTTTCTGGTCAGGTTGGATTAAAGTGATTCGTGATTCGTGATTCGTGATTCGTGATTCGTCATTCTTGATTCGTGATTCGTGGCTGGTGGTCGGTGGTCAAGTGAATAGTGGTTGTCATTCAATTGCAGATAGGGGACAAGCACTCGTGACTAGTGACTAGTCACGAACTAGGAATCACGAGCCACGAGCCACTGGTTTTCATATGGAAGACTGCCTATTCTGCAAAATCATCGCCGGGAAGATTCCTTCGAAAAAAGTCTACGAAGATGAGCACACCTACGCCTTCGAGGACATCGATCCGAAAGCGCCTACTCACGTTCTGATTGTCCCGAAGAAACACATTCGCGGTTTGAAGGAAGCGCAGGCAGAAGAAGCAGAAATCATAGGCCATTGCCACCTGACTGCCGCAAAAATCGCCAAGGAGCGAAAAATCGAAGACGGCTACCGCACGGTGCTCAACGTCGGCCCTAAATCAGGCCA
>DATIYR010000156.1:0-14816 GCA_035517535.1 Terriglobales bacterium | reverse complement strand
CATGGGGCCGCGCCAGATCAGGGGTTTGTCCCCGGGATTGAGCAGACCAACCGAGATGACCTTCAAACCATGCACGCTGAGCGGCTCAATCCGGTTCTCGCCGATGACTCTCGGCTGCGCGCTGGTGCCAAGCATCAACGGCACATTCGGGCCGTACACATCGGCATCGAGCAATCCAGTTCTGTGGCCGAGCTTCGCAAGAGCCAACGCCAGATTTACTGCAAGCGTGGTTTTGCCCACTCCGCCTTTGCCGGAACCGACCGCGACAATAGCATCGACTCCGGGTAGCGGCTGAGGTCCTTGCGGCGGCTGTCCGGGACGAGGCGGCATGTGTGCGCTCACGAGATCACCTGGAAGGAAAACTCCAAAATCTAATTATACGGGTGGGGTGCGGAGACGCAGATCGCAATTATTGCCAATAGGGAGGTCGTCTTACTTCGAGCGCCGGAGGGTTACAACCGGGCAGTCTACGGAGAAGTCTTGAGTCCGTCTTAAACGTTCTCGGCGCGCCGTTGCAGATTGGCCCGCCGCATTTCCCTTCTGCGCCCGGCATCCTCGTAACGCCGCTTCTGAACTTCGGTTTCGGGGATCACCGGCGCCACCTTCACACGCTTGCCCGCTGCATCAATCGCCACGAAGGTCAGATAGGCGGAACTCACATGTCGCAGTTCGTCGCTGATGTAGTTTTCCACCCAAGCCTTCACGCCCACTTCCATGGAAGTGGTGAACACCCGGTTCACCGACGAGCGGAGCACGACCAGTTCGCCGACGTGCACGGGAGTCCAGAAATCGAGGTGATCGATCGATGCGGTCACGACATAATTCCGCGAATGGCGATGGGCAGCGAGCGCGCCGGCCAGGTCGATCCAGTGCATCAGCCGTCCTCCAAGTAGAGCGCCCAACGGATTGGCGTCATTCGGAAGAACAATCTCGTTCATCTCCGATTGCGAGTCCGCAACCGGACGCGGCATGAGCGGGTCGTGCAGTTCGTTCGTGGCCATTTTGCAGGTGTGCGCTTCTATTTTTGTGTACTCCTCTCGCATTTGTGCTGTCTAGTGGCTACGCCCGCACAGGCGGAATCTCTTCGCAACCTTGGCGAAACCCCGGCGATCTCCGCGGTTAAAGATCTTTCAAAGCTTTTAACCGCAGAGAATGCCGAGGCTTCGCTGAGAACGCAGAGAAAGCATCGTAGAGAAAACTACGACTGGTTTTTCCGCTCCAAATAGGCTCGCAGAAAGCATTCTGCTTTTTTCTGAATGCGCGGGTCGGGATGCGAGGAAATCCAAATCCCGGAATGAAGATTGACCGTCAAGATGCCGTTTCCCGCAGGCAGGTAATTCTGCTCGAGGGCAAACTGCAACGAGATTGCTTCACCGGAGCTGCTGACGACAACAAAGCGCACGGCATCGCAGGCGCGATCTTTTGGAAGCCGCGGACACGACTTCGCGTATCCCAGATTGCAGGACTCGAGGTCTTTGAGATCGACAATCAACTGCTCCTGTTGCGGTGCGGAGCAGGTGCCGCGCCAGGCCGCGCCTAGGGGAAGTCGGAGCGGGTGTGGAAATGCGAGATCGTCAGCGCGCTCGCTGGGCAGAAAAAATGGACAGGCCAAATTGGCTCCGTGGGTCTTCGCCGATTGTATTCGCGCCTGCCGCTCTGGCCAATTGTGATCAATTGTGGAAAATAGGAACATGGACCGCATTGCCATGCTGAATGAGATTCTCGCCCAGGATCCGAATAATGCCTTTGCTCGCTACGGCCTGGCCATGGAGTACTCGAACTCGGGAAAAGCAGATCAGGCGCTGGAAGAATTCGAGAAACTGCTCTCCGCTAATCCCGACTACGCCGCGGGATACTTCATGGCCGCGCAGACGCTGATGAAATCTGAACGCAAAGGTGAAGCCCGCGAGATGCTGGAAAGGGGAATCGTCGCTGCCCAGCGGAAGGGCGATTCGCACGCCGCTTCGGAAATGCAGGGAATGCTGGAGGAAATTGCGTAGCAGCCTTGCCAGCAATAGAATCTGCGAACTTCGGTCTCCGCGCTCTCGGTGCAAGCTCTGCGATCCTCTGCAGTTAAGATCTTTAAAAGCTTTTAACCGCAGAGCTCGCGGAGACTAGAGAGTTCGCCGAGAAAAACTCACACCCACCCGCCATCAATCACAAAATTTTGCCCGGTAATTGCGGAGCTGTCGTCGGAGGCGAGAAATAAAGCCAGTCGCGCAACGTCCTCGGGCAGCAGCTCGCGTTTGAGCGCCTGATTCCGCATAATTTCCGCCAGATACTCCGGAGTCATCCAAAGCCGCCGCTGGCGCTCGGTCATGATCGCTCCCGGCGAAATGCTGTTTACGCGAATATTCTCGCCACCAAGTTCCCGTGATAGCGTTCGCGTCAAGCCAACAATTCCAGCTTTCGCTGTGATGTACGCTGGCAGGCCGGTTGAGGGGATCATCCAGGAGATCGAACTCATATTGATAATCGAACCGCCGCCGGCTCGTGTCATTCCGGGGGTGACCGCCTGGATTGCGAAAAAGTGATGCCGCAGGTTCACGTTCATGCGCTCGTCCCAGTACTCGGGAGTGACCTCGGCGAACTTGTGGCGATCATCATTTGCCGCGTTATTGACCAGCACGCGAATCGTGCCGAGTTGCGCTTCGATCTGGCGGATTGACGCGCGCAATTGTTCGGTATTACTGAGGTCGCACTTCACGAAAACGGCCTGAACTTTCGCGTCCGGCGGCAGTTGTGCAATGAGAGCTTTTGCGTCGCCCTCAGAGATATCGAGGAATGCCACTCGCGATCCCTGCAGCGCGAACTGCTCGACCATGGACGCGCCGATTCCCGACGCGCCACCGGTAATCACGACCACGGCGTCGCGCAGGCTGTGATACTGCGCAAAGTTGGCGGAGTCGCTCATGGATGATGCGGCCCGTTTTTCGTCATGCGAATCATCGCCCATTCAACAATGCCGGGAAAAAGCTGGTAGATCTTGACGACCGGGTGCATGGTCCACGGCACAATCACTTCGCGTTTTTGTTTCAGGTATCCATTCAAAATGGCGCGTGCGACGCGGTCGGCACTTATCCCACGGGCGGATGGCGGACGCACCTGCTTGTACTGCTCGCCTTTCACCGCATTCGCCCCGAAAGCCGTGCGTACATATCCCGGGCAAACAGTTGTGACAACAATTCCCGTTCCCGTCAGCTCGATTCGCGCCGCTTTTCCGATCGCGTTCATAGCGAACTTCGTAGCGCTATAACTCGCATTGAACGGCAATGGAATATGACCGGCAACACTCGAAATGTTGATGATCGCGCCCGAGCCTTGCTGCCGCATGATTGGAATAATCGCATGCATGGCCTCGACGGTGCCGAAAAAATTGGTCTCAAACATCTCGCGGCAATCCGCCATCTGCATGTTCGCGATGGACTCAAACAATCCATGCCCGGCGTTATTGATCCAGATATCGATGCGCTGGAAATGATGCATGATCAGGCCGACGGCGCGATCAATTTCCTCGCGATGGCGCACGTCGCAGGTGAACGCGAGCGTTTGATCGGGATGTCCGATGCGCGCGCGCGCCGCCTCCAGCCGGCCAGAATCGCGGGAAAGCAGCACAACCTGTGCGCCATGCCGCGCAAATAATTTCGCGACCGCCTCGCCGATTCCCATTGAGGCGCCGGTGATGACCGCGACTTTTCCGAAGAGCTTGCCTGGTTTCAACTCGGAAGATGCCATGCCGGGTTTGTATCGTGCTAAGCAGATCAAGTCAAGGCACGAGTACAATCAGGGTTGCTTCGCTGAGTGAGTGGGGTTGCGGGCGTCCTCGCCCGCATGGTCCGAAGCGAAAGACTTCTTTTGAGCATGCTGCTTCCTCTATTTCCGCTCGATCTCGTGCTGCTTCCCGGTGTGCCTCTGCCGCTGCATATCTTTGAGCCGCGTTACAAAGAGATGATCAAGGAGTGCCTCGACCAGAAGCGTGCTTTCGGCATTGTGCGCGCCAAAGAAGAAGCTTTCGTGAACACGGGCTGTACGGCTGAAATCATAAACGTGCTCAAGAGTTATCCCGACGGACGAATGAATATTCTGGTCGAAGGTCAGAAGCGCTTCGAAGTGCTCCAGGTGAATCAGGAACGAAGCTTTCTTCAGGCCGAGGTGTTCTATCTCGAAGACGAGAGTGACCCGGCGGCGAGCGCCGAGGTTGAGAAAGCTCTGCGCCTGCACGGCGAGATCATGGAATTGGCGGGAGCGCGGGCGGAAGCGCCGGAAAAGGCCGAAGTGTCACAGCTGGCGTACCGGTTGGCGGGCTCATTGCCATTCGATCCCGATTTTCAACAGGCACTTCTGGAGATGAACTCGGAGGCGCAACGGGTCCGCGCCATCATTTCCTTCTTCGAGCGCATCATACCCGTGTTGCAGCGCAACGCGCGCGCCAAGCAGCGGGCCGGCGGCAATGGCCACGTGAAGTAGCGTTAGCAGCGGGGCGTATAATCAAACCAATTCGGCCCGATCGCTCCGGTTTTCCGCATTGATGAACGCTGAGGGTGATGGCCCTTGGAGTTGCTGCCTCGATGAATCTCCCTCGTACCCTTGGTGAATTGCGCCGAAGTCCTTTTTCCGAAGAAAGACTGCGCACGCGCCACGTGAAAGACGAACTGCGCGAAAACCTGATCGTACGGCTCAAGAAGGACAGCGAAGCGCCGATTTTTCCGGGCATAGTCGGTTACGAGGATACGGTTGTTCCTCAGATCGTGAATGCGATCCTTTCGCGGCACAATTTCATCCTGTTGGGTTTGCGCGGGCAGGCGAAGAGCAGAATTTTGCGTTCGCTCACTTCACTGCTCGACCCGGAGATGCCGTACATCGCGGGTTGCGAGATTCACGACAATCCTTATACTCCGATTTGCCGGCGCTGCGTCGAAATGCTTGCTGAATGCGGAGACAGCACGCGCGTCGCATATCTCACGCCGGAAGAACGCTACGTGGAGAAACTTGCAACTCCGGATGTGACGATTGCCGATCTCATCGGCGACATCGATCCCATCAAAGCCGCGCGGGGCGGGCACGAACTCTCGAGCGAGCTGACCGTCCATTACGGCCTGCTGCCGCGCGCCAACCGCGGAATTTTTGCCATCAACGAACTGCCTGATTTGGCGGGAAAGATTCAGGTTGGCCTGTTCAACATCATGCAAGAGGGCGATGTGCAGATCAAGGGCTATCCCGTGCGCCTGCCGCTCGACATTGCGCTCGTCTTCAGCGCAAATCCTGAGGACTACACCGCTCGAGGAAAAATCATTACGCCTTTGAAAGACCGCATCGGCTCGGAAATTCGCACCCACTATCCGGCGAGCGTGGATGAAGGCATTGCGATTACGACCCAGGAAGCATGGATGTCGCGCGACGGCAATAAGATCATTGTGCCGAAATATGTGCGTGAAGTGATTGAGCGAATCGCCTTCGCTGCGCGCGAGGACAAGCGAATCGACAAACGCTCGGGCGTCAGCCAGCGGCTGCCGATCTCAGTTATGGAAAACGTGATTTCAAATGCCGAACGTCGCGCCATCTTGCATGAGGAGAAGACCACCGTACCGCGCATCGGCGACATTTACGCCGCACTGCCGGCGATCACCGGCAAACTCGAACTCGAATACGAAGGCGAGATGAAAGGCGCGGATTACGTCAGTCGCGAGCTCATTCGCAACGCGATTGCGAAGAGCTACGATCAGTATTTCGCCGGGGCAAATATGCAGCAGGTCATTCAGTGGTTCGATCTCGGCGGCGAGGTGCAGGTTGCTGAGGATGCTGCCGCAGCGGACGTTTTGCAGACTCTTCGCGGCATTCAGGGGCTGATGGATAAGCTGACACGGGTGAATGTCGGGCCCAAGGACAGCCCGGAAGCGCAGGTCTCCGCGGCGGAATTTATTCTCGAAGGTTTGCACGCTCTGAAGCGCATCGGCCGCAACGAAGAGCGCGTCTTCAAGGCGGAAGAAAAGCAGGCGCGCGTGGCGGAGAAGCCATTCGAACGGGAAGACCTGCCATTTACGAGGAGTAGAAGGCCGTTGAATTAGTGACTCGTGACTCGTGGCTCGTGACTCGTAGTCTGTTGATACAACTGGTGTTCGCGTCAGTGGTCGATCCAAGCACGAGTTGGTACTGATGACTAACGACGAGACACGAATCACGAGCCACTAGCCACTGTTCTTATGAAACGCACCCGCTACACCAAATACGTTCCCGATCCCGCAGGCGAGATGAGCCTGGAGGACCTGCTGGGCGCGCTTTCCGACTACCTGCTGCAGAGCGGATTCCAAAATTATCCTTCCTACTACGATTTTCCCGACGGCGAGCAGACACTGGACGATCTCCGCCGCGCGATCGAGCAAGCGCTCATGGAAAGCGACATGCTGAGCGATGAACTCCGCGAGCAGCTCGAGCAAATGCAAGCGGAGGGCACGCTCGAGGAGCTGATTGAAAAGCTGATCGAGCGCATGCAGCAGGAAGATTACATCAGCATCGACCAGCCGCACGATCCGGCAAAGCAGTCGAGCGTTGGCGGGCAGGTCGGCGACGCGCAGCAACAGGCGCGCTTTGAAATTACTGACAAGAGCCTGGATTTTCTCGGCTACAAGACTCTACGCGATCTGCTGGGATCGCTCGGCAAATCGAGTTTCGGCCGGCACGATACGCGCGACATGGCGACGGGCATCGAAGCAAGCGGCGCGTCGCGGCAATACGAATTCGGCGACACTTTGAACCTCGACATCACTGCAACGCTTTCGAGCGCGATCCAGCGCGAAGGCATAACTCTTCCGCTCAACATCGAGTACTCGGATTTGCAGGTGCACCAGTGCGAGTATCAGTCATCCTGCGCGACCGTTCTCATGCTCGACTGCTCGCATTCCATGATTCTTTACGGCGAAGATCGCTTCACCCCGGCAAAGAAGGTCGCCATGGCGCTCTCGCATCTGCTGCGGACACAGTATCCCGGCGATTCGCTCTCGCTGATTTTGTTTCACGACTCCGCGGAAGAGATTCCGCTCAGCCAACTGGCGCGCGTGAAAGTTGGACCCTACTACACGAACACCCGCGAAGGCTTGCGTTTGGCCCAGCGAATTTTGCAACGCCAGCGCAAAGACATGAAGCAGATCGTGATGATCACCGACGGAAAACCATCGGCGCTGACTCTGGAAGATGGGCGGATTTATAAAAATGCGTTCGGGCTGGATCCGCTGGTGGTGAGCCAGACGCTCGAAGAAGTGTCAAAGTGCAAACGCGCCGGCGTGATGATCAACACTTTCATGCTTGCCTCCGATTACGGCCTGGTGCAATTCGTGCAGAAGGTCACTGAGATGTGCCGCGGCAAAGCCTACTTCACAACTCCCTACACGCTCGGCCAGTACCTCTTGATGGATTACATGTCGCGGAAGACCAAAACCATCCACTGAAAAGCCTTTCACCGCAGAGAATTCACGAGTTAGCAGGGAATGACCTAACTTTTCGGCAATTCATTTACAGCCCGCCATGCCTGATCAATCGCTCCATCGGTATAGGCATAAGCTCCCGCATCGGCGTTCGCGATCGTGATCCTCCCAAATGGCTTGCGAGCAACTTCGCACGGAATTTCTCCGCCATCGATCCAGAACTTGTCCCAAAGCGAGTTGTATTCGTATGCATATCCATGCGGCCAACGGTTTACGGTAATGGCTGCAATGTCGCGTGCGGGATCGAATCCGCCCGCGCCGAGCGTCCGCGCAAGCTGGTCTCGGATATTGCGCTCCATGGTTTCGAAATCCGTAATGAATAACTCAATTCGTCCCATGCGGTGCTGGTCTCGCGCCGGCAGACCGGGCTTGCACGGCGTTTTCATCATGTGAATCACAATCGGCTGGTCAGGTTCCGTCGAGCAATGGTAATCGCCAATACTGACCGGAATATCTAACGTAAATGCTGAGTGATAACAGTGCGGCGCATAAACTGAACTGGTTCCCAGCTTCTCAAACGCTGTCCAGTTGCGGATTGCCACGTTTGTGTAGAGCAGCGGAACTTTGGGCTCCCAGTGCAACGCCTGCTTCTGGTGCTCCGGCAGCTCGGCACAGATGTAAGGAATCATCATGTTCCAGCACGCGAGCACGGTGAAGGGCGCACGCACGGTATAAACCTTGCCGAACCGCGCATACGTGACTTCAACTTCTTTTGCGGTGGCGTGATCACCAACATGCCTCACGCGCACTGCGGTACTGTTCAGACGGATACGAACCGGTGATGATTCATCGTCGAGTTTCGCGTAATTGGCTCGTTCCGTGACGATGTCCGTTGCTGTACTTCCGCCGAGCGCTTGCGGAATCAGCTTGCGAACCAGCATGCGCGCGATGGAGGCATTTCCGTCCGGGAAGTGGAAGAAATACTTATCCGCTTCGGCGTTCGGAATGCAATCGCGGTTCATGCCCTTGCCGGGGGTGGGATCCAACTTCATTCCCATGAATCCGGGCAACCCCAATCCCCATGCGTCCTGCGCAGAAACCGCGTCAATACCAAGGCCGAACAATCCTTGCGGCACCGCTTGATAAAGCTTCACGACCTCTTCGTTGACTCCAGCAACATCGGTCAGGAATTTGGCATAGCTGATCCGCGCCAGCTTGTCTTTTTTCTGGTCCGAGGTGAGGTCTGGGAAATAATCTTTCGGGTCGATAAATAGTCCGTGGAAATCCTGCTTGGCAGCCTCCGACATTGGTGCTTCTGCAAGAAAGTTTTTCCAGGCTTCAGCCGTCAAGCGCAAAGAATCGCCACTTTCGCCTTCCCCGATAACGCCAGGGTTTATCACCAGCTTGTCGGTTCCGAATGTCTGCTTGTCGAAAAAAATATGCCGCCGCATGCCATGGGAGCTGTACAAGCCCTTTGAAACATACTTCGGATAGGAAGCGACATCGATGCCAAGATCTTCGACTACGCCCTTTGCTACTGCGCTATAAGGCGCCGGGCTCTCAATGGAAAAAGTTCCGCCAAAGCCCAGGAGTTTGCGGTCAGCTACGGTGAATTCGTTTCGTTTGGCATGTCCGCCGAAATCATCGTGATTTTCAATGATCAATACGCGCGCGTTTGGATTCGATTTACGGAAAAAGTACGCTGCAGAAAGCCCGCTGATTCCTCCGCCGACAATGATGAGATCGAATTTTTCTCCGGTTTCAGTCGGCGTGCCCGCGTGCTGCCAGAAGTCCCCGTCGCGAAGACTATGAGCAACTTCAAACGAACCCACGTGACTGCCGCGGAGTCCGGTTAATGCAGGAGGGTAATAATCCGCCGATTTTTCGGGATCAAGATCGTGTTGCAGCGCCGCCAGCACATGAGGCGGCAAGGCGGCCATTCCGGCGGTGAGTGCAATTCCATTGAGAAAATCGCGCCGCGTAATACTGCGGTGCATGCCGAGTTCTTTAGCGTTTGAGTCGCCCATATTTCCCGCGTGCCCCTGTGAAGATGGATTGAGCTCAGCTGGGTTGTGGTTGGCCGCCGTCTTCCGATTTCTTCACCGCGAGCTCAGCTCCTTGGAAGCCGATCTTGCTGTGCGCTCCATCGCAAAAAGGTTTGTTGACTGATCCTCCGCAGCGGCAGAGAGAAAAGGCAGGCTTGCCGGTCAGGTCAAACTTGTTTCCGTCTGCGTCCACCAGTTCGATTTCGCCTTCGGGCGCTTCCACGCGATACGGGCCGTTCTTACGCACAGTGATTTTGACCGCCATGATCCCTCCGAATTGAATGAGCAACCTAGAAAGATATCAGCTTGCGCCGAATCTGCGCCAGACCAACGGATAGTATGTTTAGGTTAGTTCGTGCCGGACTGAGTTGCTTTAGAATCCAGCCTACCATCGCGCACGTACATCTTCCTGAATTCTAGAAAGGCGTTAGCAACATGGCCCGGCAATCATCATTGTTTAGCAGCCGAGAGAAGGCTTTCGCTTTTTGGGTGGGATCAGCCATGGTCGCCATCGGTGTGATCCTGCATGTGCCTATGTTCTGGATGGGCCGGCTCACGCATTTCCGTCTCGTCGGAATGCCGATGGGCCCGGGCATGATGACGGGGATGGGACTCATCATCGCCGGTTTCGCGGCGGCCGCTTACGGACTGCTGCCTTCGCGGCGGCGGCAACAGATTAGCTATCTCTCCGTCACCCCTCCTGAAGACGCGCCGCTCACAAAGGCTCATTGGATCCAAATCGTGTTGCTCGGCATCGCGCTGGTAATCGATGTTATGAAAGCCTCGAGTCTCGGGTTTGTAATTCCGGGCATGCGAACCGAATATGGCCTGAACTTCTCGCAAGTCGCAGTGTTCCCGTGCATAGCCCTGCTGGGCACAACTATCGGCTCGTTCATCTGGGGCACGGTCGCAGATATTTACGGCCGTCGTGCGGCAATCTTACTGGCAGCCGTATTTTTCGTAGGTACATCAATCTGCGGCGCCATGCCATCCTTCGCCTGGAATATCGGGATGTGCTTCGTTATGGGACTCGCCGCCGGAGGCATGCTGCCCGTGGCCAATGCGCTTTTAGCCGAGATACTGCCGACCAAGCACCGCGGCTGGTGCCTGGTGTTGCTTGGCGGCATTGGAACCGTGGGAGGTTATTTCGCGACCAGCGCATGCTCCGCGCTGCTGCAACCATTTTTCGGCTGGCGAATCATGTGGCTTTTGGGGTTTCCCACCGGTATCGCTCTCATCGCGCTCAGCCCGTTGCTTCCCGAATCCGCCCGCTTCCTGCTGCAAATGGGACGCGTCGAAGAAGCTGAACAGACGCTGGCCCGTTATGGCTCGGCTCTCACAACCAACGTCATCCACAGCAAGTTGGAACAGGATACGGAACGAGCCATGGCGGCAAACGAAGAATCGAGCATTTGGTCAAGCCTGCGTCCTCTGCTCGGGCTTGCAATCGCGCTCACGCTTGCTGCGCTCGCCTGGGGGCTGGTGAATTTTGGTGTCTTACTATGGCTGCCGGGCAGCCTGATGGCCGCGGGCCGAAGCGTTGGAGTTGCCAGCGCGCTTATCGCTCGTTCGGCTCTGATTGCGGTTCCCACCATCGCCCTGATTACGTATCTCTACACCGTGTGGAGCACGAAACGAGTGCTGGTTGTGGCGATTGGGATCACCACCCTCGGGTTGATCGCGACGCTACTGGGCAACAATAGCGAATTCTCATTCCTTTCGAACCCGCTTATCTCCGTTTCGCTTCTGGTTGTGGGCACCAGCGCCGTGATTTCGATTCTTTTGCCGTACACGTCAGAAAGCTTCCCGGTTCGCTTGCGTGGACGCGCAGCCGGCTGGGTCGCGGGGTGCAGCAAAATCGGCGGAGTAATAGCGCAGGCTCTAGCGGCGGCGGCACTGGTACCGGCGTTTGCAATCGCAGCCGGCGCAATTGCGATTCCCACGATTGGGTCACTGTTGCTGATCGCAATCTTTGGCCACGAAACCCGCGGGCGCGATCTTCGGGAATTGGAAATTTTCTCGCGGCCGGAACTTACTCCCTCGGAAGCGATATCACAGGATTAAGCTGCGCAACGTAGATTCAGGCAACCTTCTTGCGTTGATTCGCCAAATCGCGATAGAGCTGAACGTAGCTGTCAGTCATGCGATTTGCGTTGTAACACTCCCGAGCACGGTTGAAAGCGCGATTGGCGAAGCTGCGGCGTATCACAGGATCGTTGTTTAGAATACGTACGGCATCGCAGAGACCGTCAGCATCATTGGTGCGAAAATAAACCGCCGCCGGTCCCCAGATTTCGCGCATAGCAGGAATATCGTTGAGGATGAGCGCGCAGCGCGAGAGCGCCGCTTCGAGAATCGTCATCCCACTTGGCTCGTAGCGCGAAGGCGATACGTACATTGACGCCCGGCTGTAGAGCAATCGCAGTTGCGATTCGGAACGCGGCCCGCGCATCACCACGCCCTGGCTTCCATTTTCGAACTTCACGTCCGCGCAGACTTGCGTTTCCGCCGCATGGTCCGGCTGTTTGGCGTCAACCACACAAACCGGCACGGCATGCGGTCGCTCGGCCAAAAGATGCACCTGGGCTGCAGGATCGAGCAGGCGCCCGATCGCGAGCACCGAGTCGCTCTTTGTGACGTAGGGGTTGAAATGGACCGGATTTCTCCCGTGATTGATCACGGTCCCATTCATCGCGGCAGGATAGCCGGCGTGAAGGGCATCGAGCATCCAGTTGCTGGCTGCGACCACCGCCGAGGCCTGGGACAATCCTTCGGTGGTGGTATGCCGATACCAGCGCAGCCACGCACTGTCTTTTGGCTCGCGGCCGTGCACGGATTGCCACCAGGTGATCAGATCGCCATGCGCGACCACGACGCGTGGGCCAGAAAAAGCAAGAGCCCCGTAGCAGACGTGGTTGGCATGGAGCACATGCGGACGCAGCTCGTCGAGCAAAGCTCGCAGATAGGAGGAAGATTCCGCAAAATCCTGCTGGCCCTCGTGCATCCAATCCAGCCGGAACGCAGTCGGACGATATTCGAGACCGCGCAAAGGTTCCATCCACGCCGTTTGCTCGGGCAGAGGAATTTCGCCGAAGCTGACCAGGGTAACGCGCATGCCACGCCCAATCAGCCCGGTGACGAGCTCGCGCGTGTACGCCCACAGGTTGCTGTTCAGCGTGTCAGTTGTCATCAAGACATGCATGCACGTGTCGCCATTTTATTGGATGCAATACTCTTCCTGAATCTTTTTTGTTGTGCAAGCAATTGCACAGTTTATGCCGGGGTCTGCATATCCGTTTAAAATCAGGGCATGTTCAAATTGATGGTCGTCACGGCACACCCCGACGATGAAGCGGGAGGGTTCGGCGGGACGCTCCTGAAATATCACGAGCGCGGCGTGGAAACTTGCGTGGTCTGCCTAACCCCAGGTCAGGCCGCATCCCATCGTGGCGATGCAAGAAGCGATCAGGAGCTGGCTGAGATGCGCCGGCGGGAATTCATGGCGTCCTGTCAGATTTTGAAAGTATCGCGGCCGGTAATTCTCAACTATCCAGATGGTCAGTTGTACCGGCAGGAACTCAATCGCGTTGTCTACGACCTGACCATGCGAGTGCGCGAATTTCGCCCGCACGTGATGGCTACATTCGGTGCTGAAGGCGGGGTGACGGGACATCCCGATCATTCAATGGCCGGAATTTTTGCGACCATGGCTTTTCACTGGGCAGGACGGCCGAACCGCTACGCCGATCAGGTGAGGAATGGGTCAGGTCCGCATCGGACCCAGAAGCTCTATTACCAGACTGCCGATTTTGCTTTGCCCAATCGCCCGCCGATCACATTCACTCCAGAGACGGCGGTCATTGATATTGCGCCTCACCTCGAAGCGAAAATCGCTGCTTTCAAGGCCCACAGCACGCAAGCACCGCTCTGGCCGCTATTCGAAGAGAACGTTCGCAAACGCCGAGAGACGGAAATGTTTCATCTGGCAGCGTCGATGAGAAACGGAGCTGTGCACGGCGAAACCGACCTGTTTGAAGGCGTCCCGGAAGATTGAGGCCAACGCCTTCGTGTAACTCTTTGTTCTTCGTGGTTTGGAACTTAACCGAAGCGTCTTAGTACAATTCCTCCATGATCGCGCATCTTCGCGGGAAACTGATCGCCCGGCATCCGAACCAGATCATTGTCGAAACCACCGGCGTCGGTTATGACGTGACCATCTCCGTGCCCACGTTTTCCGAATTGCCTTCCCTCGGCAGCGAAGTCGCGCTGCACATTCATACTCACGTCCGCGAAGATCAGATCGCGCTCTACGGCTTTCTGCGCATGGAAGAAAAGCACCTGTTCGAAAAGCTGCTCACCGTCAGCGGCATCGGCCCGAAGCTGGCAATTACCATCCTCAGCGGCATGCCCGCCGACGACATGACCGGTGCAATCCGCGGCAACGACGTCGCGCGGCTGACCAAAATCCCGGGCATAGGAAGAAAAACGGCCGAGCGCATGGTGCTCGAACTCCGCGACAAATTGCCGCCGGTCGGGGCTGACCAGGTCCACGTGGTTCCTTCATTGAGCGCGGTGCAGGAAGATGTTTTATCTGCGCTGGTGAATCTCGGTTACCAGCGTCCGGTTGCAGAAAAGGCCCTGAGCTCTGTCGAAAAGAAAGGATCATTCGAGGCCATGTTCCGAGCCGCGCTGGCGATCATCGCGAAGTAATAATGGTCGCAACAGATAAACACACTAGGACCTTCGTGCACCTTAGTGTCCTTCGTGGTTGATGCCTTCACTTTCCGATGCAGAACCTGCTGAAGATCAAGTTCAGGATGTCGTCGTTCGTCGTCGCACCGGTAATCTCATCTAGCGGCCGCAGGGCATTGTAAAGGTCAAGCAACAACATCTCGTGCGGAACGCGGTTGTGAACCGCCGATTCGGCATTCTCCAAAGCGTTGATGGAATCCTGAACGAGAGCCGCGTGACGGGCATTGGTCAGGAACCCGGCCTCGCCAGAATTAGGTAAATCACCTGTGACCTGATTCAAGATCGCAGTCCGTAATTCGGCGACCCCCTCCCCAGTGAGTGCTGAAGTCTGGACCGGATTCTTATCTAATCCCGGTCGGACAGGAGTGTCCGCCCCACACGGGCCTTGCAGGTCCGATTTGTTCACCACGACAATGGCAGTGCGTTGTTCGACTTGCGCGAGCAGTCGTTTGTCCTCCCCTGTGATCGCCTGCGATGCATCGAGCACGACCAGGACTAAATCCGCGTCGGCGAGAGCCTCCATTGATTTCTGAATGCCGATACTTTCCGCCTCATCCAGCGCGCGCCGAATGCCGGCGGTATCGACCAGCTTCACGGGAAT
>DATIYR010000155.1:0-3870 GCA_035517535.1 Terriglobales bacterium | reverse complement strand
CTACCTTTGCACGCAGACTCATGTTCCAATCCACGCCACCTTCATGAACTGCCCAAAGGCCAGCGCGAAACGACCGTTGGCCCATGATGAAAACAGGCACAGAGTCATCCTTCCATTTATTCAGAATCGTGACGGCCTCATCTAGTGACACGATCATGGGTTTCGAAAGCTTTTATCGATGGCAAATGCAACCGAACTCCACCGTGGCGGCGCCATCGCTTCCTCACTTCACGTTAATGGGAAACCGCGTCCACTCCATACCCTTCTGGCGCAGCCCAAAGAAGTATGAACCGGACGATACACTGGCGACATTGATGTCTCCTCTAAGGACGACGGTTTGGTTCTCGAGTTGTGCCGTTCCGCTGCCACGCTGTAATTCCTGACCTCTTTCGTCCATTAGGGCGAAGTCGTAGCCGCCCTCTTTACTTCCTATAGGCAAATCAACCACAAGATGTTTGGCGCTACGTTGAAGCTGAAGGGTGGGCTGTTGGGGTAGAT
The DNA here is from genome assembly GCA_035517535.1 of Terriglobales bacterium. GTDB lineage: Bacteria > Acidobacteriota > Terriglobia > Terriglobales > Acidobacteriaceae > Gp1-AA145. The sequence continues at coordinate 3,372 of DATIYR010000155.1, read as the reverse complement.
TCTGTTCTCCACGTTGGCCCGAGTAACCGCGGAGATCGAGCACAGCTGTTTCCATTCCCGGCTGATGTGTTCGCAGCGTGAACCAAAGGACTAGCGATACCACCAACAACGCCAACCCACCGCCCCATTTGAGATTCCGACGTCTACGGCGCTGACTACGGATGGCTGTAAATTCCTGAAAACACGGACTGCATGAGCCAAGGTGGTCTAACCACTTCTCTGCCTCGGCAAGAGGAATTCGATGCGAAGCAATTCCTTCGAGAATCGACGTGCCCGGACAGCCGACCCGCTCCGGATTTGGGAATTCGCCCGATGACAATCCCTTCGAGAGCGCATCGAGCATGCGCTTCTCGTCTTTTTTAGACTGAGCTGTCAGAGACTATCTCTCCGCGTCTAGATACAGCGCCGGCCACTGGACTCATCCTCGAATGCAAATTACGGCTTTAGTGTTCGAGCCGCCTGCGAAGCAATGACAGCTTGTACCTGAACTTCATTTTAGTGGATTGCTCACTGCCACCCACATGCCGGGCGATTTTCCTCCACGAATAGCCGTACTCGTGCGCCGTCCACACCCGCTTAAGCCAGAGATCCATAAGGTTCCAGATCTCTTTCGCAAAAACTCGCTGCTCGAAGTCCACGCGCACCTGAATCCCTCGCTTCGCAGCAAGAACATCCAGTTGATCAGCCGAAGCGACCAACTGAAGGGTCTGTTCTCGCCTCAATTGGCGCCGGCACACTCGACTGAACCGATGCCGGAAGGCACTGATTAGATAAGAATCCATATTCACGATGTGAGCGCACGATGTCCTCAGTCGAAACAAACTCCTCGCTATTGACGCCAACACTCCTTCCCAGACTTCAGCAGCGAGCGTGGCATTCTCGGGATCATGCCGTTTTGCACCCAGTTCCCGATTCGCCCGTGACTGGATCAGGGGCCAAACGCGCTTCGCCGAGAGAATCAGCTCTTCTTCAGTGCTGCCGTCAGCAGGGCTTGGCGGAAGAAAGTTGTAAATTATCCATTCAGGGCCGGGATCACTACTTGGCATGGGGGATGCCTCACAAAAACTGCCCAAGGGCAGAGCTGGGTTCCGACAGAGTGCCATCGTCCCCCAAAGTATGTCAACCCGAGAATGAGCATATTGTTTCACCTCCCATTCACAGAACTTCGAACAAGAAAATATTCTTCTTACTTTTCCCGTTACGCGGTTCCTTTACCAGATATGCACGGCTAAAGCGATGATGGAAGGCCCGAAAAGATAGGCATCCAAGTCCTGTATCGCCTGACGCCTGCAGCTTGAACGTTGAGAGGATTTCGCAACCGATCGCAGCACTCCCTCCCAGACTGCATTCGCAAGAGCCAGAGGGTCCTCTCTACTCTTTTCCGCTTCGTTCTTTGCGTGCATGCGCCTGGATGGATGGCCACAGGCGCTGCGCGGCGTCGAGTAGTTCGTTGATTTCTTGCGATGACGTCCCCTAGAGGCGAAAAGCACTGGCTGTCAAGGAAATCCGCAATGCGCCGAGCCGCATATAGGGATTTGTGTCCATGATTCCCAGTGAAAGTTTTTCTTATTACTTTTTCCCAGGCACAGGGCCCTTTACTAATGTGGGGCAAAAACATTGAAAGCTGGCCAGTGTTGATTTCAACCGGCGCTGAGCAACTCTCATTCGAGACTTGCTCCGAATATTGCGTTTATGGGGTACACATGTCCTGTGAAGGAAGCATCCTCATTTGGTGGGACCGGGATGTCGATCAGGCGGGAAGACGTATACGGCCCGATGTGCGATCGGCTGGCCATGAGATCTGGGAATGCGCGTGTAAACGGACGAGGGCGGCAGTGGGTGAACATGGCCCAGCGGCCGAGTTGATGGAGAGTGCAGTTGAACAGGTGTCCCGCTACCTGGATCGTATTAGTGCTCCTTTGTCCTCTCGTAAGCATGCTCTTCTCATGGTGGCTTTCTCGCGGGCATTGCGCAGGTATGCCGCCAAATCAGCGCGACTTCATCTCGTTGGAGACGAACTCTTCTATTCGATTGCAGACGAACGTTGGATTTCGGAAATTTATTCTCGGATACAACTGGAAAATATCATTCGAAAACTAAGTGCGAGAAATGGAGCGGTTCTTATGCTCCGGGTTGCAGGATATGAGTGGAAAGAGATCGCTATCTTAGCCGGAAGCTCGGTTGCAGCCGTTCGCAACGGCTTCTGGCGAGAGATCAAGCAAATCAGACAAAAAGCTTGAGCGGTCGGTGCCAGCATTAAACCTACCTTGCAAGTTTCGCTGCGAAAGGTTGATGTTATGCGGTCGCCCCCAATTGATTTTCGTCGAATTCTTCCCGACCGGTGTCTTTCTTCATCTGCTCCTCATATGCGTCTTGCTCTTTCTTCGCGCTCCGAACGGGCAGCAGTTCAGCGTGGTTGGGGGGGAACACAAACGTCTGCACAAAGTTGAGCCGATCGATATTGAGCCTGTTTCCCACGATGTCCCTGTGGTGCTGCTTGCAAAAGTCGCAAAAATCCTTCGCGTCAATCAGCTGTCTGTTCAGTCCGTCGGTTCCGACGACCCGGCACTTCAACCATCCTCGGTCGATCCACTTCTGAACTTCAGCCGCCCGTACGTGCAGTGCTTCGGCTAAAGCGTGTTTCGTGAACCAATCCTGCCCTATGCGAGCACTCGCTCCCAACCGGTGCAACATCGAGCGCACAGACGTCGAAGAGCGTCGCAGGAGCAATGCTACTTCCTCGAGAGAATGGGATGAGATGAGATCCAACAGCTTTTCTTGTTCGGGTTTGGTCCACGGGCGATAGTTGCGCTTTCCTTTGACGCCGGACTGTCTGGCGAATCTCCAGCACGCGCTTCTCGGATTTCCAGAAACAGAAGCGATTCGAGTGACTAGAGTTTTCAAGGCCGTGTGTGCCGGTGGCCCCGTGTCTCTCGATTCTCGAGCGTTCAGATAGGTTCTTACAAGTTCCCGCGCTGCCCCTGGCCAACGAAACGTGCGGCGACTGGCTTCTCGATTTGGTTCTCCCATGCTGTGCAAGACAGTGGAGCTTGACCCCACGTCCCCTCCTACCTATATATGGCGGCGAAGCCAGAACCTATCTCATTCTTGGTAAACTTTTTCAACGATCTTGTGCCTGATTTGACCGGGCGCGCATGTTTCAGAAACAAATTGATGACACGCAAACCAGGCAATCCCGGCTGGAGCAGCGGAAGACCAACGACGGTTCCCTCTCCGTCGCCCACTGAGTTTGAACTGCAGGCAAGTAGGCTTGGACTCAGCGAGGATGGGTATGTGTCGTCGGATCAGCTGCGACGTTGGTGCGAGCACAATCGGGACAGATGCTACGTACCGGAGTGGTTGCTCAAGCGA
>DATIYR010000154.1:0-23038 GCA_035517535.1 Terriglobales bacterium | reverse complement strand
CGTTTCTTCAGCACGCCCTTTAGCGTATGAAATACTTCGACGCCCCAGCGCAGCGCTTCAGAAAATGACTCCGCGCCAACCGGCATGACCATGAATTCCTGAAAATCCACGTTGTTGTCGGCATGTGCGCCCCCGTTCAGGATGTTCATCATCGGCGTGGGCAGAATGTTCGCACCCGCGCCACCCAGATAGCGATAAAGCGGCAACTTAAACGAATTTGCTGCTGCGCGTGCTGCGGCCATCGAGACCGACAGAATTGCGTTTGCCCCGAGACGGCCTTTGTTCTCGGTGCCATCGAGCTCGATCATTTTCTGATCGAGCTCGCGCTGGTCGGCGGCATCGAATCCGCCAATCGCGTCGGCGATCTCGCCATTCACGTTTTCAACGGCTTTCAGAACACCCTTGCCGAGATAAGTCTGCTTGTCTCCATCTCGTAGCTCGATAGCTTCGCGCGCTCCGGTCGAAGCTCCACTGGGAACAATGGCCCGTCCAATGGAACCGTCATCCAGCCAAACTTCTGCTTCCACTGTCGGATTGCCGCGCGAATCGAGCACTTGGCGGGCGCGGATTTCTGCAATATTGCTCATGGAATTATGCCGTTCCTTTACTAAGAATTTTGTGTCGTCATCGACCACTGCACTGCCGGGATTGGCGGAAGAAAAAGTCAGACGCTTACCCGTCAGGTATCCCACACCTGTATAAGTCTTTGTCATGGCGGGAAGTTGGGATTATAAATGATGCCGTTCGGAGAATTATGTCGTTCTCCGCCTAATCATTTATGAGAAATCACACAGAAACTTTGCAAATCGGGTCTGCCGCTCCCTCGTTCACTCTTTCAGCGGCGAACCGCGAAGGAAATCTCTCGCTTTCCGACTTAACTTCGCGCGTCGCTCTGGTGATTGAATTTCTCCGCGGCACCTGGTGACCCAACTGCCGCAAGCGCATGGCTCAGTTTGAGCCTCTCGAATCGACAATCGAAGAGCTCGGTGCCAGTGTGGCGTACATTGCGGCCGAAAAACCCGAGGGGATCTGGAACCCGGAAAAATATTTAACAGAACATCCGATCTCGTTTCCGTTCTTACTCGACGAAGACCGCTCAGTGACGAAGGCGTATGGTTTGTATCATGCATTCGGACACGATGCCTTTCGCATTGCACACCCCGCCACGCTGATTGTGGACCGGGGCGGAATGATTCGCTACATCTATCGCGGAGAGAACCAGACGGATCGAGCGCCGGTGGAAGAGGTCATGAGCGCGCTCCAGACAACCAGAAGTGCATGAGTCGATGTGCTCCTGTCCACGCCGATGCCGCTGGACACGCATCGCAAGGTCCCGTCGCAAAGTCCCTATGCCGCGCGTAAACGCGCCCCTTCTGGATGACATGGTCGTCAATGCGCCATCGCGATCAGCTCCTCTTCCGGCAGCAGCTGCAATTCGATCCAGCCTTCAACCGGCAGCGCATCGACCGGTAGACGGTTTTTCCAAATGCTGACGCGCAGGTGAAGTTTGGTGGCTGCTGGGCTGGATCCACCGTCGGAGGAGTCAATTGGCATGGCGTAGAGCAAAGCGAGCGGAATTTTAAATTCGAAGTTGCGGCCGAGGGCGACGGCTGCGCTCTCTTTCGGAAGCTGATCGCTGTTATCAAAAAGGAACCAGTTCGAGATTCTCGAGTTCGCGACTTCGACGTTGAGCCGCAATGCGCGGCGCGGGCGATTTGAATTCTCTGCCCAGGATTCGAGGTTGACCAGGATTTCAAAGTCGGCGTCAGGAACCTGTCCCGCAAAGTCCACGCGGCCATAGACATTTTGTTGGTCAATGCCGGAATAAATCGTTTCGAGCAGAAACACCTTTCCATGCATGGCCCCTGAGCGGCGGTCGGCGGTATATTGCGCGGCGCCGAGCCACTCGAAGTAACGAACTATGTCGCCCGAGATACGCGGGCGAATGTAGTGGGTCTGCGGCAAGAATGAAGGCTGCGCAGTGCCGCCCATAATCGGCTGTGCCAGATAATCCGGCGGGGATGCACCCAACGCCTGATAAACATTCGAGAGATGCTTGCGATAGAGTTCGTCGAATTCGCGATCATTGGCGGACTGGTGCTCTGGACCGTACCACCAATTCCAGTCGCTTCCTTCGGCGATGAACAACTCTTCGAGCGCGAGTTTGCGCTGCTCTGCTGAGACGCTCTGGGAAAACTGCGCATGGAAGCTGCGCGCCTGAGAAAGGTAATCCCATGATTTATTGTCCTCGGGCGCGCCGATCCACACATTGAAGTTGGCGTAGATCCAGGACCCCGGCACGAGAGAGCGCAGGATGTTTGGCTGGCCTTGCCGCTCGATTGCCTCTGAGACTGTGACTGCTTCGATCGAGCTGTCGTTTTCGAGGCCGTCGTAAAAACGACGCAGGAACTCGCGGCCGGATTCCCGATAATACTCCCAGGCGTTTTCGCCATCGAGGATGATCGCAACCACGGCATCACGGCCCTTTGCTAATACAGGCCGAGCGGAATCCTTAATATTTTCCATCAGATGGTTCGCAGCCTCTTTCGCCGGCATTCCGGAGTAAACGAAACCGATCAGGTCCGAGATCGCATGATCGCGGAAGATCAAGTGCATATGTGTTTGGCCCCGCTCGTAGCGATGAATGGTGTATAAGTTTTCTGCGGAAACGTCGGGCAGCCGACCCTGTCCGTCGCGGATGAAAGACATCCCCGTTGTGCGCGAGAGGACGCCTTCATCAGTTGCCATCCAATTCACGCCGAGTTCACTTCCAATCGCGAGCACCTCTTCCGAAACGCTGCCTTCTGACGGCCACACCCCGCGGGGGCGCAAGCCAAACACTGTTTCGTGAAGGTCGAGCCCACGCTTCAGTTGCTCGCGTGCATCCTCAGGATGGCGAAAACGGCTTTGCGGAAGCGGCAGGCCCGGGGTGGAGACTGCGCCGATGTTGGTATCGCAAAGTAAGGGAAGAATGGGGTGGTAGAAAGGCGAAGTGGAAATCTCTATTCGTTTCTGCTGAGCGGCTTCAGCGTGCGCGGGCAGAACTCTTTTCATGAATTCGCGCTGACAGGTGATTACGAAATTCTGTTCCTCCAGCGAATAACCGCGGCCCTTTCGTACCAGTTCGGCAATCTCGGGCTCCTGCAGAAAAAATTCATCGAACCAGGCGATTTGCGAGAGCACCTGGAGATCGGTGAAATCCTGCGGCTGAAAATATTTTTCGGCGCGCTCGGGAGACGACCCGGAACTCTGAAAACGGTTCCAGAGTTCGGCATAACGGGGATAACGCCCGATAAGGTGCTCGGGATTTGCCTGAAACAGATATGCCAGCGCGAACCGTTTTTCCTCGGACGTGAGATCGCGTGCGGGGCGGGCCGCCACACGAAGGAATGGGTCCTGGGCAGTTCCGGCCACGTATTCTTGAATTTGCGTAATCAGCGACGGGACCAAATTAAAAGTTTGATGAACCCCGGGAAACTCATCTAAAAGTTTCACCATCCCGTAGTAATCTTTCAGGGCGTGCAGGCGCACCCAAGGAAGGCGGTATTCGCCCGTGACCAGGTCTTTATAGTAGGGCTGATGCTGGTGCCACAGCACAACCACGCGAAGAACGGGCATTGGCGGCTGAATTCCTGCTTGGAATGACTAATGTGCAGTCTAGCACGCGGTCTCGCTCCTGCCGCCGGCATTGAAGCATTACTATTTGATCTAGACCGAAGTTTGCGTAAGAAACAATGACTACCAAAAACACGCTTTCGCCTCCAGTCCGCCATGATGTGAGCATTTTCTCGCGGGACGATTTGTATTTATTCAACGAAGGGCGGAATTACCGCGCCTATCACCAGCTCGGCGCGCACTTGGCAAAGTTCAATGACGAAGCCGGCACGATATTCAGTGTGTGGGCGCCGAACGCGCAAAAAGTTTCCGTGATCGGAAATTTCAACGAGTGGGACAAGAACTTGCATCCTCTGGAACCGCGCGAATCTTCAGGAATCTGGGAAGGTTTTATCCCTGGAATAGGCAAAGGTTCGCATTATAAGTTCCATGTTGTTTCAAACAATCATGGTTATGAGGCTGACAAGGCCGATCCCTACGGGATCTATCACGAGGAACCGCCCCGGACGGCCTCGGTGGTTTGGGATTTGGATTATCAGTGGACGGACCTGGAGTGGATGAATGCGCGCGCTGCTCGGCAGTCGCTGCATTCGCCGATTTCAATTTATGAGGTCCATCTCGGCTCGTGGATGCGAGTCCCGGAATCAGGCGATCGTTGGCTCACTTATCGCGAGATTGCGCCCAAGCTGGCCGATTATGTGAATCGCATGAACTTCACGCATGTCGAATTGCTCCCGATCATGGAGCATCCGTTCTATGCCTCATGGGGATATCAAACGACAGGATACTTTGCCCCGACTGCGCGTTACGGCACGCCGCAGGATTTCATGTTCTTCATCGATTACCTACATCAGCGCGGCATCGGCGTAATTCTCGATTGGGTGCCGTCGCACTTTCCGTCTGACGCGCATGGACTCGCGTACTTCGACGGGACACATCTGTACGAACACGCCGATTGGCGCAGCGGATTCCATCCCGACTGGAACACGTACATCTACAACTACGGCCGTAATGAGGTGCGCAGCTTCCTGATGTCGAGCGCGATGTTCTGGCTGGACAAATATCATGCAGATGGATTGCGCGTGGATGCGGTCGCGTCGATGCTTTATCTCGATTACTCGCGCCGCGAAGGCGAGTGGATTCCGAACAAATACGGCGGACGTGAAAATTTGGATGCCATTGAGTTTCTCCGACAGATGAACCTGGAGGCATACAAGGAACATCCGGGGATTCAGACCTATGCGGAAGAATCGACGGCGTGGCCGATGGTTTCGCGGCCCGTGTACCTCGGCGGGCTCGGCTTTGGCATGAAGTGGGACATGGGATGGATGCACGACACGCTGGAATATTTCAGGCACGATCCCATTCACCGCAAATTTCACCACAATCTGCTGACGTTTCGCATGCTGTACGGGTTTACGGAAAATTTCGTTTTGCCGCTTTCCCATGACGAAGTGGTGCACGGCAAGGGTTCGATCGTCGGCAAAATGCCGGGGGATGAGTGGCAGAAGTTCGCGAACCTGCGCCTGTTGTATGGCTATATGTTTGCGCAGCCGGGCAAAAAGTTGCTGTTTATGGGGGATGAATTCGGTCAGGTGCGTGAGTGGGGACACGACATGAGCCTGGAGTGGCACGTGCTGCAGTATCCGGTGCACTCGGGCGTGCAGAAGTGGATCGAGCAATTGAACCGTACCTTTCGTGACGAGCCGGCGATGCACGAGTTCGATAACGATCCGGTTGGATTCGAGTGGGTGGATTGCAATGACACCGCAGCGAGCACGGTTTCGTTGCTGCGAAAGGGTAAGCGCCCGGAGGATACGATCTTGGTGGTATGCAATTTCACCCCGGTGCCGAGAGAAAAATATCGCGTGGGAGTTCCGTTGGAGGGTTACTGGCGAGAGCTGCTGAATAGCGACTCCGCGGATTATGCGGGCACCAACATGGGAAACTCCGGCGGCGTGCAAACCGAAAAAATAGAGGCGCATGGCCGCCCCTATTCTGTGTTGCTGACGCTTCCGCCCTTAGGGGCGCTGTTCTTCAAGCGCGGCTAGATTCTTTACAGTCTTCTTTCGTGTAACTTCGCGTCCTTCGTGATTTCAACACTTCCTACCACGAAGGACGCGAAGCTGCACGAAAGACCCGACGCACTATCACATCAAAATTGTTACCCTAATCTCGTGCCTAGCAGTGGAGAGCGTTTCGAGCGCGCGGTGTCCATCATGGCGAGATTGCGCGGTCCCGGCGGATGTCCGTGGGACCGGGAGCAGACTTTCGATTCCATCAAGCCATACACGCTTGAGGAAGCGTACGAGGTGCTCGAAGCCATCGACAAACGCGATTGGGACGAACTGCGGGGCGAACTCGGGGACCTTTTGCTGCAGGTGCTTTTTTATTCGCAAATGGCGCAGGAGGAAAAGCGGTTTTCGATCGACGATGTTCTCGACCGGCTTTCAACCAAGCTGGTTGACCGGCATCCTCATGTGTTTGGCAATGTCACCGCCGAAACTTCCGCCGAGGTGCTTCGCAATTGGGAGGCTTTGAAAGCCGAGGAAAAAAAGAAACGCCTGGAGGCTGGAGGAAAGAGCGCACAACTGGAAAAGTCGGAATCAGTGCTGGCGGGAGTTTCTCCAGCCATGCCTGCGCTGCTCGAAGCGCACAAGCTCAGTTCGCGCGCGGCGCGTGTGGGATTTGATTGGCCAAATATCGACGGGCTATTCGACAAGTTGCAAGAGGAAACAACCGAGTTGAAGGACGAACTGGAAAGTCTTCCCACACCGGTACAGCATCAAGTCCAAGGCGTGGCAGGATCAGGAAAGCCAGAGATCTCCGACGAACTGCGGCATCGGATCGAGGACGAGGTCGGAGATTTATTTTTTGTCTTGGTGAACATTGCGAGGTATCTTTCTTTGGATCCGGAATCGGCGCTCCGGAAGACGAACCGTAAGTTCAAACACCGCTTTCAGTGGATGGAAGAGCAACTCGCGGCCCTGGGGCGCACGCCCCAACAGGCAAGCATGGATGAATTAGAGTCACTCTGGCAAAAAGCAAAGGAGCTGGAAGTTCTTGAACCGGCAAAGCAGGCATGAAGATTGAAGCCATTACCTTGCGCGAATTGCGCATTCCTCTGAGGCACTTTTTCGAAACCAGCTTCGGGCGGACCGACGCCCGGCGCGTCCTTTTGATCACAACACATTGTGAAGGCATTGAAGGCTGGGGTGAATGCGTAGCTAGCGAAGGACCGTTCTTCAGCCCCGAGTGGATTGAGACAGCATGGGCGGTCATTCGCGATTTTCTTGCGCCTTCATTATTTGGCCAGCGCATGAATTCCGCCAAAGAGGCCGCGGCTCTGATGTCGCGGGTGCGTGGCCACAATATGGCGAAGGCGGCGCTCGAAAATGCGTTGTGGGATGCCGAGGCAAAAGCCAAAAAGCAGCCTCTATGGAAATTGCTCGGCGGCACGCGAGAGGAGATCAATTGCGGGGTGTCGATAGGCATTCAGAACTCGCACGAACAATTGCTCGAGAAAATTGAGGGCGATCTGGAGGCGGGTTATCAGCGGATTAAGTTAAAGGTGAAACCGGGATGGGACCTCGACGTGCTGGCGAAAGTCCGTAAGAAGTGGCCGAAAGTTCTGCTGAGCTGCGACGCGAACTCGGCGTATGAAATGTCCGACTTGGAGCACCTGAAAAAGTTTGACGAATTCGGCCTGCTGATGATCGAGCAGCCGCTCTGGCATGACGACATCTTCTTTCATTCGAAGCTTCAGCGCGAGCTAAAGACCTCGATTTGTCTCGATGAATCCATTCGCCACGCGCGTGACGCTGAGGCTGCGATCGAATCTCGGGCTTGCGGCATTATCAATATTAAAGTTGGCCGGGTCGGCGGTTTCAGCGAGGCCATTGCTGTTCACAATATTTGCGAGCAGCACAGGATTCCGGTCTGGTGCGGGGGCATGCTGGAAACTGGCATTGGACGCGGGCACAATATTGCGCTTTCCACATTGCCGAATTTCCGGCTTCCCGGGGATGTCTCCGCCTCACAGCGTTACTGGGAAGAAGATATTGTTGAGCCCGAGATTGAAGTAACGAAGCGCGGCACGATTGTGGTCCGTAACGACGTCGGGACTGGGTACACGCCAAGGCCGAAGCTGATTGAGAAACTCACGGTCAGGAAAGAGATGATCCGAAGCAGCGCAGCGAAAGTTTAGGGATCGCAACAGGGAGCTTTTTCGGCCTGTTCTCTGGCCGTCTTGTTGTTCTCGTTCTGGGCGTTCTTATTTCCAGTCTGCGGCGTACCTTCGGCAGCACGAATCTCGGCAGCCTTCTTCTTGAGCAGCTCTACTCCTTGGGCAAAAGTGAGGTCGGGAACCGGGTGGAAGTCGGTGAAAACATCGCTCGAGTGAATACTAAGTTTTTTGACAAACAGAATCTTGCCGGTGAATGAGAGTTCCATGTGGGTCACTTCCCAGTGGTGATCGCCAACGTCTGCCTGTTGCACCAGGAACCGTCCCCCGGGGTCGAGATGGCCGAGTATCCCCCAGCCGAATCCCACCTCGCTCTGCAGGGTTCCATCGATTTCGGCGATGCGGTCCTGATTAACATCGATCAGTAGATGCCCATGCATCCCGGTAAGAACCTGCTCCACGTGAGTCGGGGGATTGTACTTCGGGTTAGGGCGGAAATTCAGCTGAATTAAGTCGTCTCCCGGCGCGCCTAAACCTTCCCGGCTCGGCTGGGTCCCGTCACGCTGATACAAAAAAGCGTCGGGAAGCGCCCGCAGAATTCGCTCGCTGTGGTCGGCGTCTGCCTTCTCCTGTTTTTGCTTGCTGCGCAGTTCCTGTGGATTTTGTACGTAGGCTGAAAGCCGGGCGTCCTCGGTCTGCCGTTCCTGGGGTGTGAGTGGGCGTCCGTTCTGCATTACAAGCAACCCGGCCGTGGCTTCCCGGGTTTCCACCACTAACTTGGTTTGCGAGGACTGGGGCGTCTTCTTCAGGTCCTTGAACATGAAGTGGATTCCGCCGCCCTGCTGATCAGCAGCAACTTCATTATTCACTGCGCGCCGTACGATCCCTACAGGCGAGAGATTGGAGTTCTCCCCGGCCGCAGCTAACGGAGCGCAGAAGGCTGCCAGGAGAAACCCAAGAAGCAGGCCCAACGCGGGTTTTCGTGCCGAACGCATCGTCCCTACTCTTTTTAGAGTAGTAACAATAGCTCCAATGTTGCACGTAGGCAAGTTACAGGCGAGTCTTTCCCGGCGGAGGGCGCTCCGAAGCTGGAAATCTTCCGGGCGGGCCTAAGCTGCGGGGATGGTTTACAATCCTTCTGCCGAATCGCGCCACTCGAGGGGAGGAGTCGCATGAGCACATCGTTGGCAGGTGAACTCGCGCAGATCGGGAAGACCGTCTCTATTCGCGGAGATATTTCCGGCAATGAGGATATCTATGTAGATGGGCAGGTGGAAGGCAGTATTCAGCTGAACGGAAACGTGCTGACGGTGGGGCCCAATGGGCGCATTCGGGCGAACATAAACGCAAAGAGCGTCATCGTGAGTGGAACGGTGGAGGGGAACATTCAAGTGACGGAGCGCACCGAGATGCGCAAGACCGCGGTGGTTACAGGTGATGTGCAGACCCGGCGAATCGCCATCGAAGAGGGTGCATACTTCAAGGGAAAGCTCGAGATCCTGCACGACAGCAAAGCGCAAACCAGTCCGGGAACCGCGGCGGCGGCATCGGCGGTTCCTTCTTCTCCCCGTTCGGGCACCCCTGAGCCAACTAAGTAATGTGGCCCGGGAAGACGCCCCGAGTTATATTGAGCAAAAGCGACGGGGTAAACTAGCGGCCAAGGGCCGAGATTCCGGGCGTGTGCAGACTATTCTTCAATTATGAAATTTTTCCGCAATCCGCCGGCCGCGCCGTCCGAGCCGAAAGTTCAGGAACGAATTTCACGGCGCTCCAGCGCTATGGCTGAAATTTCGCGGCTGCTCAAGACCGAAGACCCGCTTTGTGTGCTCGATATAGGCGCTACTTCGGCGAGCAACATCCGTTTTTTTACCGAACGCGGGCATCGCATCTACAGCCAGGATTTGCTCGAAGCTTCCACCGACCCCGCGCTCGTTATCTCCAACGAGCAGGGGCTTCCCACGCTCGACAGCAAAAAGTTTCTCGAGGACAATCTTGCATATCCCAGCACGCACTTCGACCTCGTATTTTGCTGGAATTTGGCCGACTACCTGGACGAGAGCCTCGTAAAGCCTGTCATCGGACGGCTCTGGTCGGAGATGAAGCCCGGAGGGATGCTGCTGGCTTTCTTTCACACCCGTGAAGCCGGCCCGGATGCGCCGTATTACCGGTATCACATCACCGGGACGGACATGCTGGAGGTGCACACCTTGAATGCAAGAGGAAGCGGGCGTAAAGAAAGGGCCCGGAATTTTACCCTGCAGCGCGTGTTCAACAACCGCCACATCGAGAATTTGTTCCGGGATTTTGCTTCCATCAAGTTTTTCCTTTCGCGCGACAACATTCGCGAGGTTCTGGTAGTTCGGTAAATGAATCCCGAGGCCGGCCGAGCGCCACTATCGGGTTATTCTCACGATCTGATTCGTAATAAACGGGGTCCGGGCCAGAACCGAAAGCACCGGCTTGCGCACAACCTTCGGCCAGCTGAGCAGGCTGCGAATTTTGGAGGAGGCCTTGAAAATGCTTCCGAGGCGGGTGAAGTATTCGTAACGATACTGGGCGGAGGCTTGGTCCAGTGAACATCGGTTGCGGAAAAACGCTGCCAGGCATTCTGCGGCGAGAGCGCCGCTGCGCAGGGCGAGCGAAATACCATCTCCGATAAAAGGATCGACGAAGGTGGCTGCGTCGCCGACCTGAAGCATGTTTCCCTGAAGTGGTTCCGGTTCATGGAAGACGAGCGGAGAAGTCGTGACCGGTTCCGTGCAGGGTTGCCAGGAGCGGCTTCGCTCAAATAACGAGCCGTTCTGGGTAAGCACGTCAGCTAAATTGGTTGCGAGGTCGGCGCGCACCATGGCGCACGCGTTGATGGTTGTTTCGTTTCCGCCGGCGAGACTCACCCGTTGCACGCCGCAATATCCGCCGCTGAAGAAATAAAGGTCAACTGAGCGGCTGGCCAGGGGTTGGTTGAAATGTGCTTTTAACCCGAGCCATTTTTCGCCGTTCACCTGTGAACGCACAGCGGAACTTGTGAAGTTCGACCAGCGGCCGGTTGCGTTGATGATGGCTCTGGCCTCGAAAACCTGCCCGCGCGTAATGATCCGGAATGGCCCCAGTCCTTCGACCGCGTTTACGCTGTTTTCGGACTGACATTTGACTCGCGATTCGCGGCAGGAATTCCAAAGTGCAGAATCGAGTTGAAAGCGTGTAATGCCGGCAGCGGGTGGGTTGATCTGGGCCTGAAGTATTTTGCCATCGAGAAATATTCGCGCGCGCGAGCTGCGGGGGGCACGTGTAACCAGGCTTTTGAACTCACCTGCAAGCAGACTCTGAAGCAGGGAAAGAGATTCGGCGGAAACGAATTCGCCACAAACCTTGTGCCTCGGAAATTTCGCTCGATCCAGCAAAAGCACGCGTGCGCCGCTTCGCGCAGAAACAATTGCGGCCGCGCAACCTGCAGGGCCGCCGCCGATAATCGCTAAATCGAAGAGCATAGGTTTCAGATTTGCTTCCAGGCGATCAGCCCCATGCGAAAGAGATAATGCGTTTGTGTCTGGACCTTAGCGGCGCCGCCTTCAAACAAAAGCTGGCGCGTCTCGTTCAGCGTGTACGCCTGTCTCACCGAAGCAGGTGCATCGTTTCTGGTGATCCGGCTGCGATAGAGCGGCACGCCCGCGTAGGCCAGCGCAAGATGCAGAGGATGCCGCACCAGGTCATTCACCAACACTGCCACCCGCGCCACTCGCAGCGATTCGCGAATGAATTCGCTGACCTGCTGAGGCGAAAGATGATGAACGAAAAGAGAGCAGGAAACCACATCGAAACTTGAATCCGAAAATGGAAGCGTCACTGCGTCGGCTGCCACCTTTAGTGCAATGCCGTTTTGCGGCAGATGAGTACGCGCCCGATCGAGAAGCGTAGTTCGCAACCTGATTCCGGCTGGTTTGAGGTCGGCAGCCGCATTGACAGGAACGAATCCATTTCCTGCAGCGACCTCGAGAAGTGAGAAATCCGACTTGCCTGTGGCGAGAGCAACATTGCGGACCATTTCACGCGTGGTGGTGATTCCTCCAAGGCGGCGATTAAACGATTCGAGATCCCGCAGGGCAGCTGCGATCTCAGCCGGCGTGCCGGAGTCGGAATCGAGCAGTTCCCTTGAGGGTCGGCGTCGCATTCAAAAATTGTAAACAAGTCCCGCCGAGTCGGTTGTCATAATGCGGTCAAGGGAGGACAGCCTGAGAGATTTTTGGCCGGTTCGCAGAGACCCTCAAAGAAGAGATCGCGGAGAAACGCAATGAAGTCTTGCCTGAAAAAAGCAGACCGCTAATGATCAAACTTCGGCGAGTTCCTCTTCGAGCAGTTGTTTGTTGTAAAGATCGCTGTAGTAGCCGTTCAAACTGAGCAGTTCTTCGTGCGTGCCTAGCTCGACGATGCGGCCTCCGTGAAGCACAGCAATGCGATCGGCGTTGCGGACAGTCGAGACGCGGTGAGAAATGAAAATTGTCGTGCGACCCCGCATCACTTCGCGCAGGTGATTAAGGATTCGGTCTTCGGTTTGTGTATCGACGCTGGCGAGCGCGTCGTCGAGCACAAGGATGCGGGGGTTGCGAATCAAAGCGCGGGCGATCGCGGTCCGCTGCTTTTGACCGCCGGAAAGCGTTATGCCGCGCTCGCCGACAATGGTTTTGTACTGCTCGGGGAAACTCTCAATTTCATTTGCAATGCTTGCAGCTTCAGCCGCCCAGTGGATGTCTTCGTTTGCCGCGCTCGGTACGCCGAAGGCGATATTCTCGCGAATAGTGTCGCTGAATAAAAATGTCTCCTGGGGAACGAAGCCGATATTGCGACGAAGCATGGCGAGCGGATACTCCTCAACCGGCCGCCCGTCAATCAAAACGGAACCTTCTTTCGCGTCGTAAATTCTGGGGATCAAACTGACGAGGGTTGTCTTACCGGAACCTGTGGGACCGACAATGGCGAGGCTGGTTCCGGTGGGAATTCGCAGATTGATGTTGTGCAGCACTGGCGCACCGTTATATGAGAAATTCAGTTCGCGAAATTCGATTTCGCCTTCAATTTCCCGCTCGAAGCCCGATGCGAGGACCTGCGGAGCATCCGCGATTTCCGGCTTCTCCTGCATCAATTGATCAATCCGGCCGAGCGACGCCGTACCGCGCTGAAAGATATTGATGACCCAGCCAAGAGCAATAACCGGCCATGTCAACTGGACCATGAAAGTGTTAAACGCAGTGAACTCTCCCACAGTGATGTGGCCGTGCAGAACCTCGCGTCCGCCGAGCCATAGCACGAGCACAATCGCCAAGCCGAGCATGGTTTCAAGCGTTGGCCAAAGCATTCCGATCAGCCGAACCAGAGTCAGGCTACGCGAAATGTACTCGCGATTGGCAACCTCAAAGCTCGTGATTTCAGATTCTTCCTGCACGTACGCGCGAATGATGCGGACGCCGGAGAAATTTTCCTGCGCGCGGGCGGAAATTTCGGAGAACATCGCTTGAATTCGTTCGAAGCGCTCGTGAATTCGCCGTCCGAAATACTGGATGACGATGCTAACAACTGGAAGCGGCAGAAATGCATAGAACGTGAGACTTCGGCTGATGTGCAGCATGAATCCCAGAGCGAGAGCAGTGAACACGATGGTGTTGGCCGTGTACATGAATCCCGGGCCGAGTAGCATGCGGACCGCGTTCAGATCGTTGGTCGCCCGCGCCATAATGTCGCCCGTGCGGGTGCGCTGGTAGAAGCTATGAGACAGAGTTTCGAGATGCTGAAAGAGGTCGTTGCGCAGGTCGAATTCGATGTCACGGGAAACGCCGATCACGATCCAGCGAATCAGAAATTGGAAAATCGCTTTCGTGCCGGAGATGATCAGCAACCAAACAGCGAGCATGCCGATTCGGTGCAGGGAAATGCCAGCCTTGCGCATATCGTCAATGGCATGCCCGATGATCGGCGGCACCAGCACCCATGCTGCGTTCATGAACAAAACGCAAACTCCGCCCCACGCATAGCTGTTGCGGTATTTCTTCAGGTACGGGTAGAGAGGCAGCAGGCGTTTGGGAAACATGTGCAGCTAAGGTGATTTTAGCAGCCGGAAGAGACGCGGTTGTGACGCCCCGGTTCTGCGGTGATTATCGCCGGGACCGGTTCGTGCTATGGCGCTGGGTTGATGGCGCGGAACCCTCCGAGAAGCAAGCAACGAACGCAATCCCCAGCAGCACGATCCACAGGGCCAGAAAGCCCCAATTGGAATGACTCAGAATCGAGATTACATTATCAAAGCTCATGATGGTGCTCCAGGCTTTCTTTCTGTTGTCTTTCTCGCAGGAGCAGTACCGGAAGCATTATGCGCCACAAAGTCAAGCCGCGGCGCAGCAGAGATGCAGATTTCCGGTTGCCTCTTTGTATTCCTGCAAGATCAACTCAATGGCGCGAACCTGTTCGCCTGGCGTGAGTCGGCTCGAGGCAAGTTCCTGTTCGATGCGACCGAGCCAATAATCCACTGCGTGGTCGATCCCACAGGCGATCTCCTGCACCACCAGATCTACAAAGTCACTTTGTGTTCTTGCGCTTGCCAAATTGCTCTCCTTATCAGGGTACAGTTGCGAAAATGGCATATGTCAAACCTGCGGGGCGGAAGGAAACCTGCCCGCCCCACAATCGAACGCCAGCGTTGTAACCACCAACCCTAGTCGACCGGTAAATTACTCGCTGGGCGGAGCTGCTTGCTCCTGCTTTTGCATGCGCTCCTGCATACCCTGCTGGTGCTGGGCGATGATCTGTGACACTTTCGCCTTCTGGTCCGAGTTCAACAATTGATAGATCTGTGACCCAATTGTTGCGTGCGCAAGTTCCAGTTGCGTGTGGACCCGCGATTCCTGAGCGACAATGGCAGCCGCTTTCGCCTGATCGAAAGTTCCGCTGGTGATGAGTTGGATCATCTGCTCATGCGCCGCAGCTTCCTGCTGCATCAGCGGTTTCATGCTGGACTTGTTGCTCTGAAAAATTTGCTTGATCTGCGCCTTCTGATCATCGGTGAGGTTCAGCTGATGCAGGAACATCCCAAACTCCGGCCCGCCTCCCATAAAATGGCCACGCATGGCATGATGCGGCGGCCCGGATGGCGGCGCGATTTCGTCCTGCGCCATCGCAATTCCTGCGGAGAGCGCGAGCCCCGCCGTGATCACTGCTAACATTGACTTAAAAGATTTCACTTGATTCCTCCTGATTTCGAGAACTTTGTCCTTACGTAAAATACAAACACGGATGGCGCCAGGATGGCGGTAAAGAGTGAGTCAAGCGGAGTAAATGTTTGTAAATCCTCGGCTTGCGCGGTTTGACGAATCTTTACCGCGAGCGCCGGGTTTGAACCACTAGAATGAATTCCGTGGAACGAATACTGGTCATCGATGACGACGTTGAGTTGTGTTCTCTGGTGAGTGAATATCTTCGCCCCGAGGGTTTTCAGGTCGAAGCGGTGCACGACGGGAAGGCCGGCCTCACCCGCGCGCTTACCGGCGATCATCTTTTAATTGTGCTTGATGTAATGCTTCCTGGCCTGAATGGATTTGACGTACTGCGCAAAATCAGGGACAGTTCCCGTATTCCCGTTCTGCTGCTTACCGCGCGTGGTGAGGACGTTGATCGCATTGTCGGCCTCGAGATCGGCGCAGACGATTATCTTCCGAAGCCATTTAATCCGCGGGAATTGGTGGCGCGGATTCGGGCGATCCTGCGGCGTTCCAGCAAAAGCCGGGAACAAGATGTGCCGGAAGTAATCCGCGTAGGCGATGTGGAACTCGATCCCGCAACGCGGACGGTTCTGCACAAGGGGACGCCGGTGGACTTGACTTCAGTCGAGTTCGAGTTGTTGCAAGTTCTGTTACGAGAAGCTGGTCGGGTAGTGAGTCGCGAAGCTTTGGTCGACGAAGTGTTGGGCCGCAAATTTTCCCCGTTCGACCGCAGCATTGACATGCACGTAAGCAAGGTTCGCAAAAAGCTGGGCGATTCTGAAACCGGAGACCACATCAAGACGGTCCGTGGCGCCGGTTACATATTTGCTTTGGCAAGGCCGAAAGCTAAAAACGCAATTCGATGAAGAGTCTTTTCCTTAAAATCTTTCTTTCGTTCTGGCTGGTGGTCGCGCTTTTTGTGGCGCTGGCAATTCTGGTCACCGTGGCCACGCGGCCCACGCGCCAGGTTTCCGCAATCGAGGCACTGCAACCAAAATTCTTGAGCGAGGCGGTGGCTGCGTACCAGACCGGCGGCACGGACAAGTTGCGCGACTACCTCCACTCGCTTCATGACACGCAGCACGTCCGCGCCATATTGTTTCGTGACCACACGAGCCTGCTCGGTCACACGGCGCCGTGGTGGGTAACTCAGGTGGCCGAGGGAAAACGGCGCACCGCAGATACTGCACTTGGCCGCTTGAATCCGCGCTTTCAAATGTTGCGGGCATCGATGACCGGCCCCGACGGGCACAACTACGTTCTGGTAACCGAACTTCCGCCGGGCGCGAATTCGGTTTTCGGTCCGAACGGTATACCTGGTCTGGGAATTCTGATCGCGGTCCTCACCTCTGGTTTGGTGTGTTACTTTCTCGCTCGTTTCCTGAGTTCTCCGGTCATTCGACTGCGCAAAGCAGCGCAGAAGCTTGCCGCCGGAGACTTGTCGGCGCGCGTTGGAGGACGTCGGTCAGCCAATGGAGACGAACTATCCCAGCTGATTCACGATTTCGATTTAATGGCCGAGCAGATTGAAAAGCTGGTGAATGCCCAATCACGTTTGCTGAAAGACATCTCCCATGAGCTTCGTTCGCCCCTCGCACGCATGAGTGTAGCGCTCGAATTGGCGCGGCAGCGTACCGGGCCGGATGCGCAAAGCGTACTTGACCGAATCGACCTGGAATCGAAGCGCATGAACGAGTTGATTGGGAGCCTGACCACAATCGCGCGGCTCGAGGGCGGTACGGGTGTGGTCCGCAAGCAGCCGGTCGAATTGGAAGAACTGGTCCAGGAAGTCGCGCGGGACGCGGCTTTCGAAGCCCAGACTCGCAATACGCAAGTCGAGTGCGAAATCCTGGATGAACTGCCGGTGAAGGGCGATCCGGCTCTGCTTCGCAGCGCAATTGAAAATATTGTGCGCAATGCAACCCGCTACACGCGCGAAGGCACAGCGGTGAAAATCCGTGCAGAACGAGTTAGGTCTGGAGCAATCGACGAAGCGCTCCTGCGCGTGAGCGATTGCGGACCAGGAGTTCCTGCCGGCGAGCTGGATAAAATCTTTCAGCCGTTCTATCGCATCGATGACGCGCGCGGAAGGACGACCGGCGGCGTGGGATTGGGGCTGGCCATTACGGAACAGGCCGTGAGGCTGCACGGTGGCTCGGTGCGCGCATCCAACTTACCTGAGGGTGGGCTATTGGTCGAAATCCGTATTCCTTTGCAATCGGCGGCGCTGCGAGAAGAGCGAGATTCGATTACGGCTGAGAGCTCGTAAATTCGATCCGGCAATTTGCTCTTTTCTGCCCATTCCTGATAAACAAGTGAATACTCAGGATTCAGAGTTTTCCAGGTTCAAAGCTTCCGACTTTCGCGTTTTCACTCGGCAGCGGAACGTTTCCGCGACTCTAGTCGAGAGAACCAGCACTCATGATCCTTGTCAGCCTGGTTCAAGTGCGATGTGGAATTTTGAAGCTGAACTCTAACTTTTCCTTAGAGGAAAAAGAACGCATGAAGGTTCGTTGGGTGCTGGGAGCGTTGGCCGCATCTGCAATTCTGCTGTGGACCAGTTGCAGCAATTCGTCGAGCATACCTGCCAATACCAGCCTGATCTGGGTCGCAGAAGGCGACCAGATGGTCCACACCTACAAGATCAACCAGGAAAACGGCAAGGTTGAGCCGGTTGGTAATGATAACGGAAACCCCGTGGCGACCGGCGTTCAGCCCACGCAGATGATCATCACCCCGGATGGCAAGACCATGTTTATGGTCAATTCAGGCGGGAATGGAAATGCGGGCGGCATCACGGCATACAACTTCCGTGGCGATGGCAGCCTGATTGCCGCAGGCAATCCGGTCAGCGCAGGAGAAACGCCGATAGCGCTTGCCCTCGATCCTGCGGGCAAGTTTCTCTTTGTCGCCAATCAGGGCGCAGCCACGGACGTCACCTCAGGAACTGTTTCCGTCTTTTCTGTCTCCGGCTCGAACCTGAACTTAGTCGGGGCTTTCCCAACCGAGACCGCCGGCGATAGCGGCGGGACGGGCCCAAGTGCCGTCGTGGTCGCTCCGGCAGGGAATTATATTTACGTGGCCAATGAGTTCAGCAATACGGTGGAGAGCCTTTCATTTGATGGTTCAGGAAATCTGAGTTTGATCGCGAAGTATACCGCTGGGGCGAATCCGAGCGGGCTCGCCTTCTCGCGCTGCGCGGGGTTCAGTTCGAGTAGCGCAAATTCGAACTGCACCGCGGCGGATGGCGATAATCTCTTTGTAGCGAATTCCGGTTCCAACAACATCAGCATTTTCTCTGCCTGCATTCAGATGTTGGGAACATGCACCACGCCCGATGGAACGCTGACGGAAATTTCATCCGGTTCTCCGGTGCCTGCCGGGGTTGGCCCTTCGACATTCTTGATCGATGCGATCGCGAATTACGTGTATGTCGTTGATCGGGGATCGGACGATGTGTACGCCTATCAGTACAGTCCTGCGACGGGAGCTTTAAGTTTTCTGGGGACCGGCCCGGGAGGCACAGCTGTGTTTTCGGGCGGAATCACCGGCAATGTGGCGAACCAGACGACCAGTTTCAACTGGATCGGACTTTCGAACACGGGAGTCTCGACGCTCTCGATTTTTCGCGTCGCCATTACCGGCAAGCTACTTCCTTTGAGCTCAGGTCAGTACGCGTTACAGGGCCAGCCGTCGGCGATTTTGATGCGCTGACGAAGAGCAGATGCGAGCGGACCGAACACGCCGATGAGTCTTCTCCCGCGATTTGTTATCGTCGTATTCATGAGCACGCTGGCCGTTTCCCAGACGCTGACGCCACCTCAGGCCATTACCGATCCTAAGCAGATCACCGCAAAGCCCGATGCGAACGTTGAGCAGGGCGAGGAGAGCCTCTCGCTCGAGCGCCTCTACATGACTCGCCAGATCGGCGATACGGCGTGGTCTCCGGATGGCAAAACCATCGTCTTCATTTCGAACATCACAGGACGAAATAACTTGTGGCTGGTTCCATCGGCAGGTGGTTGGCCGGTGCAACTCACGGTCAGCGAGCAAAGGCAGACCCATCCGGCCTGGTCGCCGGATGGGAAGTGGATTGCATATCAGTCAGACTACGATGGCGATGAGCAATGGGACATTTTCCTGGTCTCGCCGAAGACCGGTCAGGTGGTGAATGTCACCAAAACACGCGAAATCGCCGAAGAAAATCCGGTTTGGTCGCCGGATGGGCGCTATCTCGCGTACATGGTGAAGCCGAAAACGTCTTCCTCGTTCGAGATCGACGTATTCGATACGATTTTGCGCGATGTGAAGCACATTACTTCGAATACGGCTGCCGACAAAATGAACGTGAACCCGAGTTGGTCGAAAGACGGAAAGTTCATCGCGTATACGCAGGAAGAGGCGAAGGGGACGAACTCGAACATTTACCTTGCAGATTTTAAGAGCGGAACGAACACGCTGGTGACGCCGCACGAGGGCGAAAAACTTTACTTCGCCAACGATTTCTCTCCGGATGCAAATGCGCTGCTGATCACGTCGAATGCGGCAAACGGTTATCAGAATGCCGGAATTCTGAATCTCGCGAGCAAAAGGATTAAATGGCTTACAGAGGAGAAGTGGGAGGTAGACGGCGGCAATTTTTCTGCTGACGGGAAGGTTGTTACCTTCCGCGCGAATGTGGGCGGCTACAGCGATTTATACCTGCATGGTCTTGCCACGGAGAAGACGACGAAACTGCCGCTCATGAAGGGTGTGAACTCGTTTGGCGGCGCGGAATCGGCGTTCTCGCGCGATGGCAAGAAGCTGCTTTATTATCACAACGGGGCGAACGCTCCGAGCGATGCCTGGGTTTACGATCTCGCAACAGGAAAATCAACTCAGGTCACGCATTCGCTGATGGCGGGAGTTCCTGCCGACCACATGGTTGAGCCGTTTCTGGTTCATTATCCCAGCAGAGATGGCAAGTGGACGATCTCGGCATTCTTATACGTGCCGCGTAATATGCAGCGCAATGGGCAAAATGCCGCGATTGTTTATATCCACGGCGGCCCGAAATCGCAGAGCCTAGATTCCTTCAATCGTTTCATTCAGCACATCGTCAACCAGGGGTACATGGTGATCGCGCCGAACTATCGCGGCGGAACCGGATATGGAAAAGCGTTTGAAGATGCAAACCTGTTCGACATGGGCGGCGGAGATTTGCAGGATGTACTCGCCGCAGCTGATTTCCTGAAGGCGACCGGATATCCAGATCCGAAAAAATTGATTGCCATGGGCGGCAGCTACGGCGGCTATTTGACGATGATGGCCGTGACCAAGGCGCCTGAGGTCTGGGCTGCCGGAGTGCCGATCGTACCCTTTGTTAACTGGTTTACCGAGATTGAGAACGAAGACCCAGTGTTGCAGCAGTCGGACCTCGCGACCATGGGTGATCCCAAGAAGAACCCTGACTTTTTCCGCGATCGATCGCCGTTTTTCTTTGTCGATCAGGTCAAAGCGCCGTTGTTGCTACTAGCCGGCGGGCATGATCCGCGCTGCCCGAAAGAGGAGACAATCCAGGTGGCGGATGCGATCAAAAAACGCGGCGGCGTGGCCGATTACAAGATTTATGATAACGAAGGGCATGGATTCGCTCGCGTCGAGAACCAGATCGACGCTTACCAGCGCGTGACTGATTTCCTGAAGGCACATGTGCCGCCAGCAGACTGCGGCTGCAAGCTGGAGTAAACGGCCTTTGTCCTTATCCTAATGATGTCATTCCGAATCCCTTCAGGGGTGAGGAATCTGCTTTTTCCGTCGGGAGAGCAGATTTCTCGTCACTCGCCGGACTCGCTCCTCGGAATGACAGGGGCTAAAGATTAGGAACTGTTGAAAGGATTACCGACTGGAACCCGCCACGATTGCCCGAACAAGCCCGGGAATCGTATAGTCTTCCGCCTCAATATGAACGGGCAAAGTGAACTCCCGCAGCGTCTCCGACGTGACCGGCCCGATTGACGCGAATTGAATTCCATCGAGGACAATGCGGGGCTGGCGCCCTCGTTCGCCTAGAATCGCAACAAAATTTCTCACCGTGGATGAACTGGTGAATGTAATGATGTGCGGCCTGCGCCCTCGGTCTTTCATCAGCGCCCGGAGTTTCTTTTTCGACGCGACCGGCACTACAGTTTGGTAAGCCTCAACAACGTCCACCGCCGCGCCCATTTTTTTCAATTCCCGCGGGATCACGTCGCGAGCGACTTTGGCACGAGCAAGCAGAATCCGCTTGCCTTCGACTTTTCCACGTAAAGATTCCACAACGGATTCGGCGATGTATTTCTCAGGCACGAGCGCCACTTTCAGTCCAAGAATTTCAACGGCATTGCGAGTTGCGGGACCGATGGCGGCAACCTGTAACTGGGAGAACTGGGCGGGCGCGATCTTCAGCCGCCTCATGCGTGCGGCGAGCGCTTCAACTCCATTGACGCTGGTCAGGATCAGCCAATCGTATTTCGATATCTGCCGCAGCGCGGCATCGAGTGTCTTATATGAGCGCGGCGGCTTGATCTCGATGAAAGGAATTTCAATCACTTCGGCGCCAAGAGCTTTGAGCCCTGACGAAAGCGCGCTTGTCTGATGGCGTGCCCGACCTATGAGAATGCGCACTCCGGCAAGCTGTTGCGCGAGACTCATGGTTGCTGCGGCACTGGAATTTGTGTGCCATAAACGCTCTCGAGAATCGACGCGCCGCCTCGTTGCAGCAGAGCTTCGGCCACCGATTCGCCTAGCAATTTTGGGTCTTTACCTGACGCTGATTCTCTCAGCACCTCACTTCCATCAGGGCTTGCGACGACGGCTTGCAAATGTAGCTCTCCCTGTGAGAATTTCGCATTCGCGCCGATCGGTACCTGGCAACCTCCCCCGAGTCTCGTAAGAAGGGCACGTTCACATTCAGTTTCGGCGCGCGAAGCGTGGTCATCGAGAAATTCAAGAGCGCTTCTCGCGTCTTTATCTTGGGCGCGAATTTCAATTGCTAATGCGCCCTGACCAGCAGCAGGGCACATAAGCTCGACGGGCAGAATTTGTCGAATGAATTCTATTTTGCGCAAACGGTGCAGACCGGCCAGAGCAAGAATGATCGCGTCGTAATCGCCCGATTCCAGCTTGCGCAGGCGCGTATCCACATTTCCGCGCAGAGGATGAATCTGTAGATCTGATCGAAGCGCTTTGAGTTGTGCTTCACGCCGCAGGCTGCTGGTTCCAACGCGGGCATTTTTCGGCAACTCATCTATGCTGGCGCATTTGGTGGAACACAGCACATCCCGTGGATCTTCGCGCGCCGGAATGGCGGCAATCTCAAAGGCGTGGGAGAGTTCGGTTGGCAAGTCCTTCAGACTATGCACCGCTAAATCCACTCGCTTGTCGTCCAGCGCTTCCTCAATTCCCTTCGTGAACATGCCTTTGGCGCCGACTTTGGCGAGAGCTACGTCGGTGATCTTGTCGCCGGTGGTGTGAATGATTTGAATTTCAACTTCGTGCCCACGCTCACGTAAGCGGCCAGCGATGTGGTTGGCCTGCCAGAGCGCAAGCTGCGACCCGCGCGAGCCAATTCGTAGGCGCAATTACCGGCTCCTCGTATCGGAGCCGGCTCCCGCCCTGGAAGACTTTTCTTCGATCGGTCTTTCGCCGAGAGCGGATTTATCTTGCAGATTGAAAATCTTCTTGAAGGCATCCACTAGGGTCGTGACCTCCGGCCCGGCAGCGGCAGATTTGAGGCGGGTGATGGGCGTATGCAGAATCTTGTTGACGATTCCGCGAGTTAAGGCTTCAAGCGCCTGCTCCTGCTCCGGAGAGAGTTGGCCAAGACGTCCCCGCACGCGATCGAGTTCCGCCTGACGGATGGTTTCAACATAATCCTGCAGGGAAATAATCGCGGGCACGACATGCAACGACTTCAGTCGCGCATGAAACCGCCCGACTTCTTCGTCGATTATCTGCTCGGCACGACCGGCTTCGA
>DATIYR010000153.1:0-3800 GCA_035517535.1 Terriglobales bacterium | reverse complement strand
ATTCAGTTTCATTTTTCTCCCTGTTGCAACGCGCCATGCGGAGTTCGAAACTGTGCATTGTAAATGCCGCGAGCAATCGCGGGGCAAGTTTGTGATCAGGCGGGCCACTTTTCGGAACGACGAATTTTCGCGCTGCAGATTTTTGCAGCTGCAGATTGAAGTCAATCGCAAGCGGTCTCTAATCTTAGAATGCTGAAAGCGGCCGA
Source organism: Terriglobales bacterium (assembly GCA_035517535.1). GTDB lineage: Bacteria > Acidobacteriota > Terriglobia > Terriglobales > Acidobacteriaceae > Gp1-AA145. The sequence continues at coordinate 3,594 of DATIYR010000153.1, read as the reverse complement.
CTCCGAGCCGAGTTCTGACTGTTACGTGCTGAATGTGAGTGCTGCTGATGCCTCGTATCCTTATCGCCACTTCGAACCCCGGCAAGATTCGCGACTTTGCAGGTGCGGCTTCGTCTTACGGGATCGAGATCGCGCCTGTCCCAAATTTCTCATCCATTCCTCCGGTCGTTGAAGACGGACTCACGTTCGAAGCAAATGCCAGAAAGAAAGCTGAAGCCTACAGCCGATATGTTTCAGGCGAGATCGTCATCGCCGATGATTCTGGTCTTGAAGTTGATGCGCTCGGCGGCGCTCCTGGGGTTCACTCGGCCCGCTATGCTGCGGATGAGCCACACCGAGCTGAGGCCAATACCGATGATGAAGCGAACAATGCCAAGCTGATTCGCGAAATCAAGCACGTGCCGGCCGAGAAGCGCACGGGACGATTCGTTTGCTGGATCGCAGCGGCGCGTGACGGAAAAACATTGGCGGTGTTCGAGGGCAAAGCCGAAGGCATGATTCTCGACGCGCAGCGTGGGACAAACGGCTTCGGCTATGATCCGCTCTTTTACTTTCCCCGCATCGAAAAGACTTTCGCGCAGTTAAGTTCGGAGGAGAAGGCAAACTACAGTCATCGTGGCTCAGCATTTCGCGCTTTTCTGGAATGGTACCGTTCTCGCGAGCTCAGTTGAGTTCCGTCTGTTGACTTGCCGCGATTCGCGCCAACATAATGAAAGGTTGCTTCATCGTCTCTGAAGCGGTAAGGACTGCGTGGCCTCATCTTCGACTACAGCAACCCCAGCAATCAAATCCGGCGTGGCTCCGCTGCGCGCGGGCAAAGGGCATTCGTTTTTCTGGCGGCGCCTGCATTCGCTCACAGGAGTCATCCCCATCGGCGCCTTTCTAATCGAGCATTTTTACAGCAATGCATACGCGATCAAAGGTCCTGGCGCTTACACGAAGCAAGTCGAAGTTCTCAGTAGTTTTCCGTTTGTGCTCGGGTTGGAGATTGCTTTCATCTGGGTGCCGATTCTCTACCACGGACTGTACGGGATCTACATCTGGTACCGCGGCGAGAGCAATCTGGCCGAATATCCCTGGGCCGGAAACTGGATGTACAGCGCGCAACGCTGGACGGGGATTATTGCGTTCTTCTACATCGGGTGGCACGTCTGGCATTTGCGGTTTACCGGCGTGCACATCCTGACGTATCCCGCTTCGGCGTTCGGAAAAGTGCAACTCGAGTTTCACAATCCCTGGGCGGTGGCGTTCTATGCGGTGGGAATTTTTTGTGCGTCCTGGCATTTTGCCTATGGGCTGTGGCTGTTCGCGGCCAAATGGGGAATCGCGCAAGGACCGATCGCGCGGCGCCGATGGGGATATGTTTGCTTCATCATTGCGATCGGCTTCATGGCGGTGGGCGCTGCAACCATGTACTCGTTCCTGAGCACGCCGCAGCAACCGGTACGGCCGGCAGGGAGTGAACTGGATTCGTTCACGATGCGATGAAGCCTTCGTGTAACTTCGTGCCCTTCGTGGTTCAAACATTCGCGAGTCCAACCACGAAGGACACGAAGGTGCACGAAGGAAGACCTAAGACACGGAATGCCTGCTAATCCCAAAATTATCGTCGTCGGTGGCGGACTTGCCGGGCTTGCGGCAGTTATCAAGATCGCCGAAATGGGCGGGCACGTCGACCTGTTCTCGATCGTGCCGGTGAAGCGCTCTCATTCGGTGTGCGCGCAAGGTGGAATCAATGCGGCGAAGAACCTGAAGGGCGAGGGCGACTCGACCTGGCAGCACTTCGACGACACAGTTTACGGTGGCGACTTCCTCGCCAATCAGCCGCCAGTCAAGGCGATGTGCGAGGCGGCGCCGGGAATCATCGATCTGCTTGATCGCATGGGCGTGCCGTTCAACCGCACGCCGGAGGGACTGCTCGACTTTCGCCGCTTTGGTGGCACGCTGCATCATCGCACCGCATTCGCTGGAGCCACGACAGGACAACAACTTCTTTATGCGCTCGATGAGCAAGTACGACGGTATGAATCTGAAGGCAAGGTAACCAAGTACGAATCGTGGGAATTTCTTTCCGCGGTGCTCGATTCCCAGCGCGTCTGCCGCGGCATCTGCGCGATGGATCTGCGTTCCATGGAAGTCCGCACATTCCCTGCCGATGCCATCATCATGGCAACCGGCGGCATCGGCGCGATATTCGGCAAGAGCACGAACTCCGTTGTCTGCACTGGGTCGGCGCAATCGGCGCTCTATCAGCAAGGTTGCTATTACGCGAATGGCGAATTCATTCAGGTGCATCCGACCGCGATTCCCGGCGAAGACAAGCTGCGACTGATGTCTGAATCGGCGCGTGGCGAGGGTGGGCGCGTATGGGTCCCGAAGAACGCTGGCGATAAAAGAGATCCGAAGGCGATCCCAGAAAATGAGCGGTGGTACTTCCTCGAGGAGTGGTATCCGAAGTACGGAAATCTTGTTCCTCGTGACGTCGCGACGCGCGCGATTTTCAAAGTCATTTATGAGTACAACCTCGGCCTCGATGGCAAGCCGATGGTTTATCTCGACCTGACGCATATCGACCGCGCCACGCTCGATCGAAAGCTCGAAGGCATTCTGGAGATTTACGAAAAATTCGTCGGCGATGATCCGCGCGTCACTCCCATGAAAATTTTTCCCGGGATGCATTACACCATGGGTGGCTTATGGGTCGACTTCAACCAAGCTACGAACCTTCCGGGAATTTTCGCCGCCGGAGAGTGCGAATATCAATATCACGGGGCGAATCGGCTGGGAGCAAATTCGCTTGTGTCATGCATCTTCGGCGGATTTACAGCCGGACCGAATGCGATGCGTTACGCGAAGAACCAGTCGGCGGCTCAGGGCGATGGCCACTTCGATTCCGAACGAAAGCGGCAGGAAGAAATTAATGGTCGATTGATGAAGTCGGAAGGAAACGAAAATCCATTTCGGCTGTGGCGGGAACTGGGCGAGTTGATGACCAAGGACTGCACCGTCATCCGCTACAACAACAATCTGCAGCAGACGGATGCAAAGCTGGTCGAATTTTTGGAACGATTCCAGCGAATAAATCTGAGCGACAAGTCGATGTGGGCGAACACTTCATTCGCCTTCACGCGCCAGCTTTACAACATGCTGCAGTTGTCGCGAGTGATCTCTCAGGGGGCGCGAATGAGGGACGAATCCCGGGGCGCGCATTACAAGCCCGACTTCCCGGAGCGCGATGATAAGAATTGGCTGAAGACAACGAAAGCCTATTTCGCCCCGGACGCGGATGAACCGAAATTTGAGTTCGAGCCGGTGGACGTGAGTTTGATTCCGCCGCGGACAAGGAAGTATTAAACCGGCTTGAATTCCGGATCCGTATTAGGGCACGTCTTCAGACGTGCCGAAATGTGCTGCGACCGCGCGGGTTATCTGCAACTCGAATTGTCTTGAAGAGGTCTGCTGATCCTGTGCGATGCCCGAATATTCGCTTTACTCTACGTCCGAGACCTTTCCTTTGATAAATGTGATCTTCAGGTCTTTGTACACGTAGATCTGTTTGGCGCCGAGATTCACAATCTTTTCCGGCTTGCCCAT
>DATIYR010000152.1:0-3998 GCA_035517535.1 Terriglobales bacterium | reverse complement strand
GCTGTGTCCTCGATGTATTCGGCTGCAAGCTGCTCCGGCGGCAAGCTGCTTAAATCCTGACGTTTTTCCGCGGGAAAGTTCGCCAGAATTTTATCCACACCCATGTTGCGGAGAATTCGCGCCAGTGACGTGTAAGACTTTTGCGGATCTCCGCGCTCTTCAAGCAACGAACGCTGAACAGATGCTTCCACCATCTCCATGAAGGTGCCGGAGCCCGATCCGTTCAGTCCCATGGCATGCCGCCATCCCCCGCCGGGTTCACCTGACCTGCCATGACCTCCCGAACCCATCTCGCCGGAACCCGGTTCCGATCCGTAACCCGATCCTGACCCGTAACCCGCTCCACCTCCCGGCCCTGGACCAAAACCGCTCCCGGATCCTCCTCCGGGACCTGCGCCGAAACCGCCACCCCCAACTCCTCCACTGCCACCAGGTCCCCCTGGACCAAAACCTTGGCCCGAACCGCCCGAGCCAGCACCTGCACCAGAGCCCCCCGGATCACCAGCGCCGCCTCCGCCTCCAGCCCCGCCCGTGCCTTCCCGCCATTGACCTCCGCCGGAAGTTCCTCCTGCACCGACTTGCTCAGAGCCGGTCATCACCGCTTCGGTACCCGTGGCTCCTTGTGAACCAGAACCTGTCCCGCCTTGTTGCGAATCTCCTCCCGGCGCATTCACTACCGTTTGTCCTTCTCGCACCGGCACAAGGTTCGGCATCGGAATAGGTACACCGTAACCTGCGCCATCGAACGGGCGAGCCGCAAATTCCGAAACCACTTCGGAACGAACCGAGGGGTCGATGCAGCCCGATTCAAGCAGCGCATCGATCGAATCAAGGAAATCACGCGATCCTTGCTCCTCAGCCATTTGTTTCGACAAAATGTAGGCCTCGGAGTCGGTGTCGATGATGGTGTCTCCCTCTTCGTCTTTCTTCTGATTCTTCGCGGCGGGAAGTATGCGCGCGCCCTCGACCGGATTGAGATCGATAAAGGTGAGCGTTCCACCCGCATCGTCGATCTCCTTGGTCGACACCGCCAGCAGGCTGACCACTTTTCGATACCGAGCCATTGTCAGACCAGGTTCAAACGTGACTGCTGCAATGCCGCGCTTCAGAAACTCCGTCTGCAGGTGACTAAGGGAGTTATCGGTTGTCAGCAAATTATTCAGGATAAGTTGGTTGTCGACGAAGCCGAAGGTGAACTGCCCGGAATCTTTGAGCAGACTGTTCAGCAAGTCAAAGCTTTGCAGCATCGGCCGCTCGACGCTCTTGTGGTTCACCGTGAACATGATGGCGGTCTTCACCGTCATCTGGAGGGAGCGGGCAAAGCGCAGACCTAGACCTTTTATTTGCTTGTTATCGGCCACGTAGCACTCGAATGCTGCCGGACAAGGCGGCCTCGGGCCGCTCAACGCGTGCATAAAGTATGAAAGCTGGCTAGAAGCAAAGCAATATGGCGAGCAGGGTTACCGTGCCTTTAGTAACCTGGCTGCCAATTGTGGGAAAAGCGTAAACACGAAGCCACAGCGCATACGTTGTGTGCTCCAGGAACCTCGTGGGCGTTCTAGGTGTCAATTTATGAGGAACGGCCGGTGTGGGATTTTTTTCTTCCGGAGTTCTTACGTCGCCCGATGGCAACCCAAAGGTCACCTGCTCACGTCACAAGAATCATTCATTCCAACGTTCTTCTGTTAAATTCTGCTTCATTGCTGGAGGATTCCATGCGCCGGAGACGTTGGGAGTGTTTTATCGTTTTTCTTTGCCTTGCTTGTGCCGCGGTTGCTGCAGCACAAGACACGCAATCAAATTTGGAAGCCGCTGATTCGGCACGGCTACCGGTGAAGCGCGTTGTGCTCTACAAAAACGGCGTCGGTTACTTCGAGCACTCCACCCGGGTCCACGGTAGCCAGGAGCTGGGAATCGATTTCACCACCGGTCAACTCAACGACGTCTTGAAATCGCTCACCGTGGTCGATCTCGGCGATGGACGCATCTCTGATATTCGCTACAACTCGATTGCGCCGCTCGATGAACGCCTGCGCGCACTGCGCTTGCCGTTCGGCGAGCAGATAACGCAATCGGAATTTCTTTCCGCTCTGCGCGGCTCGCGGGTGGAAGTGACCGGAAAAGGCGACTCGGCAACTGGCCGGCTGCTTAGCGTGGAGCAGCAAGAGCGCACAACGGATTCGAAAACGACTTTCCAGGTTACTGAATTCTCGATCATGACCGACTCGGGCGAGATGAAGAATTTCGAACTCGGTCCGGGCGTTTCCGTCCGGCTGGCGGACCGCGACCTCGACGAAGAAGTCGGGCGTTACTTGAACCTGGTCGGCTCGTCGCGCGCGCGTGATCTCCGCCGCATGACCATTTCCGCCACCGGCAACGGAGACCGCGATGTTTTCGTCAGTTACATCAGCGAGGTGCCGGTATGGAAGAGCACGTATCGCATCATTCTTCCCGAGAAAGCTGGCGAGAAGCCGCTGCTTCAGGGCTGGGCGATCGTCGATAACACCATCGGCGAAGATTGGAAAGATGTGCAACTGTCGCTGATTGCCGGAGCGCCGCAATCTTTTATTCAGAACATTTCGCAACCGCTCTACGCGCGCAGGCCGGAGATCCCGCTTCCCGAATCCGCAATGCTGACGCCGCAAACGCATGAAGCAACGATGAAGGACGAAAAGCAGGTGGGATACGGGGCCGGCGGGGGAGTCGGGGGCGGAATGTTTAGGGTCGGAGGCGGAGCAAACCTTTCGGGCACGGTTACGGATCCGTCGGGCGCCACCGTCGCCAACGCGATCGTCACCTTGCGGGACAGCAGTGGTTCGTCTCAGACCGCCGTTACAGACTCAAATGGGCGTTACGTGTTTGGGACAGTGCCAGCGGGGACCGTGCACATCACCGTCCAAAGCCCAGGTTTCCGAACCACGCAGATGCGGACAAATGTGCGGGCTGACCAGGCAAACGAAGCGGATGCCGAACTGAACGTTGGCTCCACGGCCGAAACCGTGGAGGTTGAAGCCGAAAATGCTCCTGTGCCAATGGCAAAAGCAGCCATGAGCGGCAGAAATTTCGACCAGCTTGCTCAACTGCAAACCGCTCAAGTTGCCCAGGCGCAGGAACTCGGCGACTACTTCGAATACAACATCAAACAGGCGATCACGATTGGCAAGAATCAATCGGCGTTGGTGCCGATTCTCCAATCGCGAATCGAAGCCGAGAAAGTCACGCTGTGGACTGCGAACTCCAATCAGCCCGCCCTTCGTGCCCTCTGGATGAGGAACGCCAGTGGCCTCACGCTCGATTCGGGAACATTCAACATCATCGACAGCGGAACCTTCGCCGGCGAAGGATTGATTGAAACCGTTCATCCCAATGAGCGCCGATTGTTGTCCTACGCGGCGGACACCGCAGTGCGCGTCACATCGTCGTATGAATCGAAGGACCTGCCCGTGAGCCGTGTCCAGATTCTCAAAGGCGTGATGTTCATGTCGCGTGAACACCACGACAAAGTGAAATATACAATTCGCAACTCCGATACCGCCGCACGTCAGGTCGTGATCGAACATCCCGTTCGTAGCGGATGGAAATTGGTCGACGCCGATAAGCCCGAAGAAACCTCAGCATCACATTATCGCTTTCGCGTTGCCGTCGATCCCGACAAAACCGGCGAACTCACCGTCGAAGAAATTCATCAGGATGTCACCCGCGCGATGCTGACCGACATCACCCAACATCAGGTTGAAGTTCTTGCCGCCGAAAATGTGATGACGCCGGAACTGCAAGCTGCATTTCGTCGCGTGCTCGACCAGAAAAACGTGATCAGCCGACTGCAATCGGAAACTGAAACCCGCGAAAAGGAACTGGGCGCAATCAACACCGACCAGGCGCGCATCCGCGAAAACATGAAAGCCCTCAGAGGCAGCGCCGAAGAAAAGGCGCTGCTCGCGCGCTATACCCGGCAGCTTGATTCCCAGGAAGACCGCCTCAACATTCTGCACAAGGAA
>DATIYR010000151.1:0-4176 GCA_035517535.1 Terriglobales bacterium | reverse complement strand
CGCATGCCCCGCGGCCGCTTTCATATTTATACGTTTATCGGATCCTGGCCGTGGTGCTTCGCGCTGGCCTGGTTGGGAATGAAATTAGGCCAGAACTGGCGGGAACTGGGGAAATACTTCCATAGATTTGACGATGCGATTCTGCTCGTGCTGGTTCTTGCAATTGTGTGGTTCGTGGCTTCGCACTGGCAGAACCGGCTGAAAACAGTCCAAGAAAGCTAAATCAGCCTAGCGGCCGGGTGAAACGTGTAGAAGCTGGCGCCACGTCGCCTCTTACTTCTTCAGTATCGGATTGTAGCCGTCATTCACCAGCCGCGTGCGCATGCTCTCCGCCTCTTTCACATCGGTAAATGGCCCAACCTGTACATGAAACAGCTTGTCCCCTGAGGGATCGGCGATGAAGGCCTGATATTGCCTGCTCTTGAGGGAATCCACCAAGGCCTGCGCATCTTCCTGTTTGGTTACGGCTGCAACTTGTACAAAATAGGGTGCAGCAGGTTGGGTTAGCGCGCCGGTGGCGGGTTGGCCGGACTGCGGCGTAGACGCAGCGGCCTGATCCGGCGAACCCGAAGCAGGCGCCGGCACTGTAGCTGTTGGGTTTGGCGCAGCAGCAGAAGTTGGCGGCTGTGCAGTAGTCGTTGCCGCTTCCGGCGCTGGTGCGTTTATCTGCCTGCCCATCGGCGAAACGCGGCTGGAACTCGACGTGCCCGGTGAGGGCAGCAATTCGGCTGTCGTCTTTCCCGAGTTGCGGCCCATGGAATAGCCCATGCCAAAAAATATTGCGCACAAAATGACCAGCCCGAAGAACAGGGCGAGCATCTTGCCCGTCCCGAGTGTAATCTCGGTATCTTCCGAATAATCGACTGCTGGCGCTGTACCCACTGGAGTCATAAAATCCTCACCAACTTAAACCCTACTTTTGCGGCGAAGCTCCGTTGCCAAGCAATTTTTCCAGACCAGAGAAGAAGTCTATCGGCACCGGGAAGACGACGGTTGTATTCTTCTCCACGCCAATTTCGGTCAGCGTCTGCAGATAGCGGAGCTGAATACTGACCGGCGCCGTGGCCAAGAGATTTGCCGCATCCACCAGTCGCTGAGCCGCCGAGTACTCGCCTTCTGCGTGAATGATCTTCGACCGCTTCTCGCGTTCGGCCTCGGCCTGTTTGGCCATCGCACGCAGCATCGATTCCGGTAGATCCACCTGCTTCACTTCCACGTTTACGACCTTCACGCCCCAAGGGGCGGTGTGCGTGTCGAGAATCGTCTGTAACCGCGTGTTGATCTTCTCCCGGTGCGCGAGCAGTTCATCCAGTTCGACTTCGCCGAGGACTGAGCGCAACGTGGTTTGCGCAAATTGCGAAGTCTGGTAGACGTAATTCGAAACTTCAACAACGGCACGAGTCGGCTCGATCACACGCAGAAAAATGACCGCATTCACTTTCAGCGTGACGTTGTCACGGGTGATGATGTCTTGCGGCGGAACTTCGAGCGCTTCTTGTCTCAAGGAAACTCGAACCATCCGTTGCACCGGCCCCAGCACCAGAATCACTCCTGGCCCTTTCGGCATTGACCGCAGGCGGCCTAGATTGAAGATGACGCCGCGTTCATATTCCGTGAGGATCTTGATGGAGCTCAGAATATAGAGAACGACGACAATGATGGCGATTCCTAACGTGCCTATGCCCAAGTCCATCTCGTCCTCTCCTTCAATTGTGAGTTTGAGCTGATTGTACTGCAATGCCGGAGTAGCGACGCGAGTTACCGGAGTTACAGGGCAGATGCGGGGTAAACGCAGATTCCCTCTACGAAGTCGTGTCGGGGCCTTTCCGGTCTCTGCGGTTTAAGACTTGATTCTTTGCGAGGTCCCGACTGAGCGAGGCTGTCTTAGACCGTCGTGGTTTTTCGTTCTTTTGCCGGATCAACCTTTAGCTGCAGCCCATCGACATTCTGGACGATCACCTTCTCGCCTGCGGGCACATCGGTGGTGGAAACAGCGTCCCAAATCTCTCCGTGGATGAAAACCTTGCCTGCCGGAGCAAGCTGGGTTTGTGCGATGCCGATTTCGCCGATCAACCCCTCTATTCCGGTCATGACTTTATTCCGGCGCGCGCGCAAGGCAATGGACATAAGAAAGACGGTGATGAGCCCGAGCGGAACGCTCACCCCGAGCGCAGTGGCAAGCTTCACGCGCATCTGCGGAATAGGTGAATCGACAAGCAGGAGCGCGCCAATGGTAAGTGTCGCGATCCCGCCAACAGCCAATGCCCCGTGGGTGCCAAACTTCGCATCGAGGGCAAAAAGGACGAATGATGCGAATATCAGCACCACAGCGGCAAACCGGATCGGCAGCAGATGTAGCGCGAAAATCGCGAGCAAAATAAAAACAATTCCCACCGTTCCCGGCCACACCGCGCCAGGATGATTGAATTCCGTGTACAGTGCCAGTGCACCAATCGCGAGCAGAATGAACGCGATGTCAGGGTCCATAAGAAAGGAAAGTATCTGCTCTTTGAGCGTCGGCTCGAGCACGTCTTCGCGCTGGCCCACCAGGTTCAGCGTGACCGTCTGCCCGTTGAACCGCTTTACCGGCTTCGAGGCAATATCACGAAACAGCTCCTCATCGTTCGGAGCAACATAATCAATCAGATTTTGCGACAGCGCCTCGCTATCGGTGAACGACTTCGACTGCCGCACTGCGCTTTCCGCAACTTCTACGTTCCTTCCTCGTTTTGAAACGATCGATCGCATCAGCGCAGCCGCATCGTTCAACACTTTGTCTCCCATCGCGCCCTTTATATCGCCGCCAAACGGCCCCACTGGATGGGCCGCTCCCGTGTGCGTGCCCGGAGCCATTGCGGCAATATCCGCACTCTCCAGGATGAAAAATCCCGCCGAAGCTGCCCTGCTGCCGCTTGGAGTCACGTAAATGATCACGGGCACGGGTGAGGCGATGATCCACTGCATGATCTCCTGCATCGAGCCCATGACCCCACCGGGCGTATTCAAATCGATGAGCACGGCGGAATCCTTGTGCTCGGCTGCCTGATCAAGCGCGCGCTGAATGCGTTCGGCGCTGGCTGCCTGAATGGTGTCGTCGATGACGAGTTTCAGAACGTCAGCCGCTGAGAGAGCTGAGAGTAAGAATAATGTGATTACGATTCCGAAAACTGTTCGAAGCCGCATAAGGACTCCTCACCGGAGCTGCTGTCTATATTCTCGCGCAAGTTGTGTGGGGAAGCACGAACTTAAACTGCCTTGCGCGCCGCCGGTTCGGAATGCGTTTCTTGTTCGTAAGCAGACCAGCCGGGAAGGCTGGTATCACCTGTAATCAGCCTTGCCCCGCGTTCGTAAGTGACATACGACCAGGCCCACTGCAGCAGCACAATAATCCGGTTGCGGAATCCGATAAGGAAGAATATGTGTATGAACAACCACGCCAGCCATGCAAAATACCCAGAGATATGAACGTCTCTGATCTCAGCCACAGCGGCGGCGCGTCCGATTGTCGCAAGACTGCCTTTATCGAGGTAGTGGAAGTTTTCTCGCGGAGAATTCTTCAAGTCACGAGCAATCATCTTGGCAACGTAGCGCCCTTCCTGCAGGGCTACGGGCGCAACTCCCGGCAAGGGTCGCCCGTGCTCGTCTTTCAAAGTTGCGAGATCGCCGATGACAAAGACTTCGGGATGCTCAGGAATCGTGAGGTCCGGATTGACCATTACCCTTCCTGCCCGGTCAACTGGTGCGCCAAGCTTTCGTCCGAGGGATGACGCTGCCACACCTGCCGCCCACAGAATCACCGTCGCCGGAAGCCGCTCCTCTCCGATCCAGACCGCTCCTGGAGTGATCTTGGTCACCATTGCCGATTCGCGCACTTTTACCGTGAGTTTCTCAAGCTGCCTAACAGCGCTCTTCGAAAGATCAGGAGTATAGGTCGGCAAGATTCGCGGACCTCCCTCAAGCAGCAGAATTTGCGTGTGCTTTGGATCGATGGAGTGGAACTCATTCTTCAGCACCTGATGCGCAATTTCTGCTAACGTGCCCGCCAGTTCCACGCCCGTCGGTCCGCCACCCACGATTACAAAATTCAGCATTGCCTGCGGCTCGCCGGCAGCAGCATGTCTTTCCGCCAACTCGAATGCCAGCAGCACCCGGCGGCGGATTTCAAGGGCGTCCTCA
>DATIYR010000150.1:0-20559 GCA_035517535.1 Terriglobales bacterium | reverse complement strand
TGTCACACGCTTTTGGATGCCGATTCGCGCCGAAGGATCGCTGTTTGCCCCCCCGAGCAGGGGATCGATCTGAAGGCCCGCGATTCCTGTAAGTTTCGTGACTGCGTTACTGACCTGTCCAAGACCAGCCGCCAGCACCTCGTTGGCGCCGAAGCTTTCCGGTTGCCCGGCGCTGGTTACCTGGCCCCGGGCGATCAGGTTGATGACGTCAATAGGCGCGAGTGGCGGGCTGGAAATATAGCTGGTCTGGAGTTTCTGAATGGGACCACGAATGGTGATGCTGAGGTTGTACTGATTGATGGTGGTGGTGATGAGGATGTTCAGAACCGGCTCGGTCTGGTTCGGATTAGCGAAAGTGATGACGCCGCGCTCAAGGTGATATTGATTCTTGTCAAAGAAAACGTCTCCGGAGGTGAGATCGGCGCGGCCAATTATAACGGGATCGGCGGCAGTGCCGATCACTTGCAGATTTGCACTGCCCTCGATTCCGAGCTGAGCGGTGCCGGCGCTGAGCTGGCTAGTGGATTGAACCGCGATCTGCAGCTTCAGATCATCGGCCATGCTCTCGCCGGAAGGCGGAGCGCCGGTTCTGGTGAATTGGGTCATCAAAGTTGAAATGTCGAAATCCGAGGTAAATGAAAGTGAGTCGATCAGTACGCGGCCCTGCAGGAGCGAAGCCTGCCGATTTCCCGTCATGGTGAGATTCGCGTCGAAGACCGTGCGTACGCCTTCGGGATAGCGCACGCGAACCGATTTTGCCGCGAAACTCAGGCCGAGTTCTAGTTTTGGGCGATAAGTTACCGAACCGCCGAGTGTGAAGTTACCGCCGCCGAGTTGCCCGGTGCCGTTCAGAATCTGGACGCTAGTATTGGTGACCTGCATCAGCGCGTCGAGATTCTGCACCCCGAGCGGCATTTCTTCCGTAGCCAATGAAACTTTCTGCAGTCGGACTTGGCCACTCAGGTTCGGATTTTTGAACGTGCCGGCGGCGTTGACTTCAAGCGCGATATTGCCACCTGTTCGTATGGTCGGGTCGAACATTTCGGCGAGTTTAAGATCGATCGAGCCATGAGCGGAGACCGACATAGCCGTGGGCTGATTGATCGGTATTCTGCCCTGGAACTGCAGAGAAGTATCCGTTCCCTTGATGGATGCCGGCTGCAACACGAGCACGGAATTTGTGTAGTCGACGTGAATCGGACTCGCGGAAGCAACCTGCAGAGATTGATAGCTGGCATTTAGAACGGGAATGGTGACATGGGCAGTGAGCTTGCTTTTGTCAGCGATTGGCCCACGCAGGGAGACATGCAATTCGGTTTCGCCGTGAAGACTCGTCGGCAGCGACGGAAAATACACGGTAAGGAACGGGTCGAAGGCGAACTTGCTGGTGTCGAGCGAGGCTTCGGTGTAATAACCAGGGCTCAGATGCACGCTTGCTTGACCGTGAACCGTGGCGCCGCTCACGCCTGAGTTCAGCGCCAATTTGGCAAGATGATTGGCAACGTTTAATTCGGCATCAACGCGGTTGAAAGTTGTATTGCTCAGCTGCAACTGATTGACTTCGACCGAGGCGGTAAGTTGGGGATTCTTGACGGTTCCGGCGCCGTTTGCCGTGAGCGAGACGATGCCCTTGACAGGAAGATTCTCTGCCTGCACTTCGTGGCTCTTGCCGATGTCTAGATTCGCCGCGTGGAGGTCCAGAGTGTAGGCCTCAGTCTTCGGCGTGTAGCTCACGTTGGCCACAGCCGATCCAATTACAACATGTGAATGGATGGTGCCGTCCGCAGCCTGAAATTGCGCCGACACGGTTTTGAGCGGCTGGTCCGACACGTTGGCATTATGAATCTGAATTGTGCCCTGCCCTTGGGGATTAAGCTCTGATCCGTGAACTTGAACGTTGCCGAAGAGTTGACCGCGAACTGGATACTGGACGTTTGCGAGCTGCTCAAGTTCAGCAATATGGATTTTTCTAATCTGCGCGTTCGCAGAAATCGGGCTTGAGGACGAATACGTCCAGCGATCCAGGCCCGCTCGCGCCGTGAATGTCATTTGTCCCTGGCGGGCCGAAACCAGCGATGCATTCTCGACAGAGATTTGCGACGGATTAGCGGCGAGCGCGACCTTCAGCGAATTCCATTGGCTTTGGTTCACCTGAAGTTTTGTAGCAGCGACTTGCGCCGTGATCTGTGGATTGTGTAACGTCCCACGTACGAGCGCGTTGACCGTGGCCTCACCATAGACGCTGGCGGCAGCTGGCTGACTCGCCTCTTGGCTCGTCGCGGAAGGAACCGCAGAAACCAAAGACATCAGCTGATGCAGGTCGCTGCTGGACGCCGTGACTGTTAGATTGGAGCGATTTCCAACCTGACCTTCCGCATGGATGGTTGTTGCAGGCAATTGAATAGTACTCGAAGCGACGGTGATCAAATTGCGCGGACCGTCGTAATCCACGTGAATATCCGCGTCAAGCGGAAAGCTCTTTGCTTGCGGGCTGTTTGCGATAACGGAGCCACGCATGGTCAGGGCTGCTTTCGCCATCAGGTCTGAGAAAGAGCCGTGCCAACTAGCATCGGCAGTTGCATTCAGCGATCCGGTGACTGGAACCGATTGCCGCGAATAGTTTCGCAGTGATGACTTGAGGGCCTGCAACGAAACACCCGCAAGTTGCAGATGAAGTTGTGAATTAAGCGTGGAATCGACGTTCGCAACCATTCCATTTGCGCGGAGGCGGCCGCCGAGAACATCCATCGCCAGCGCATCCAGGATGAAATTGCCATTTGCAAGTTGATATTTACCGGCAAGATTTTGAATTTTCATTGCCGCCTGCGAAGACGAAACCGCAAGCGCATTGCTGTTTATATCGCCCGACAAATTCACATTTCTGAGCACAGGCCGCCCGGGAACATCTTTGTAATTCAGCGTGCCGCGCAGGGTTACATCGCCGGCAGTCTTAGCGATGCTGGAGAGCCCGGCAAAATCTTGCGTTGCAAGCACTACATCGTATTGCCCCTCTGCAACAGGAGTCGTGCTGTAATCGCGAACGGTCGCCTCAAGCGTGATGCGTGAGCTGCCCAGGTTCAGTATCAGCGGATTCAACTTCAGCTCTGAAGGCGTTGCCGCGAAAGATGCATTGAGGTTGTGCGGCAGTGGCCGCAGATGCGCATATTGAATAAGCCCGTTTCGGTATGAAAGTGTTCCGCTGTATTTTTGCTCGGGCTGGGAGAAGTGAATCTGTGTGCGAAGGTCGGCCAAATTCGCGTCCACTGGGATTTCTTGATCGCGCGCGTCGACTTCACCATTCGTGAGCAGCACGTGTCGGACGGCGAGGTTAAATACATTGATGCTCGATGCACCCTGCGATGGCGGAGGGTGTGGGAGATTGGTCTGACCCGCCTTGTTCACCAGTAAATTCAGAACCGGCCCCTGAATCAGCAGCTCACTCAAATTGATCTTTCCGCCAAAGATCGAAATGATTCTGATTCCCACGGTAATGCGCTGAACCTGCAGGAGCGGTTTTGCTCCAGCCGGTTCGCTGCCGTGAATCGTCAATCCGTTAATGATGGCGGTCAGGCTTCGCAGTTGGAATTGAACGCCCTGAATCTGGATCCGAGCGCCGGTTGCGGTATCACCCTTCTGCTCTATTTTGGCGATGAGGTAGTGCTGAAATGCGGGCGTTTTCAGCAGGATGATTCCGCCCACGACAATAACCAGCACAAGCGCGCCAATCGTTACTGCTGTCCAGCCAACGATTTTTCTCCAGTCCCTCACGCTCGAACCCCGCACTGCAAGCCTAGAATGCCTGGCCTAGTGTGATGAAAAATTGTGTCGCGCTGATGCCAGTTACCGGATTCAGATTGCGTCCGATGTCGAACCGGACCGGGCCGATGGGTGTTTCATAGCGCAGCCCAACGCCAACTGTGTTCGTGTAATTGTCGAGAAACTCAGGAAAATTTATGTGGCTGTAAACGTTCCCGCCGTCGTAGAACACAACACCCCCGAGATTGTTCATGAGCGGGATGGGATAGCGCAGCTCGGAATTAAAGATGACGAGCTGGTCGCCGCCGACAGGGATAGGAACGAGGCTACAGTTCGTGGTCTGGCCCGGAGGGCAGAACGGGACCTGCCTAATCGGGCCAGCTTCATCTAGCGGGAAACCTCTCAGCGTGGTGCCGCCTCCGGCGAAGAAACGTTCACTGGTGGGAACGAAGCTTCCGCCATACTGCGCGGCAAGTCCTAAGCGGAAGCTATTGGCGAAGACCATGCCGTGCACCGGCTTGTAAAACGCGTATTGGGTGAACAGCCGCGTGAAGCTGGCGCTCGAGCCCAGAGACTGGGGCACCAGACGAAAATCAACGGTACTGTAGATGCCTCGATGCGCGTCGAGCGGTTTATCGCGAGTGTCTTGAATAACGGTGCTCGAAATATAGGAAAGGATTACGTTGCGGTCCTCCGGCAGGACCAATTGTGGGACGATGAGTTGACTGAGAATCGTATGGTTGAAGTTATAACGGAGCTGCAGCTGGCGCGTTTTCTTGCTGTCGAGAAAACGTTGGAATTGCAGCGAGGCATCTTCGAGTTGCGCGGCAAACAAAGGGTTTTCGGTATTGCGCTCGGCTGAAATACTCGTGAGCGCCTGCCAACTCGACAGCCGGAAATGAGGATCGGTGTATGTCGCGAGCGCCCTTTGGTCCAGCCGTTCAAGAAGAAGCGACACGGCAGCAGTCTCGCCGAGGCCGCGCATGTTGCGGCGGGTGTATTCAATCGATCCGCGCGGGCTGACGAAGGTTTTTTCGTTGGGGAAGGCTTTTTGGACATTGGTGTTATTGATCGATGGAAGGCCAGGAACGGCGATGGTGCCGGTGGGGATGTTGCCGCCCCGGCGCATGATCTCAAAGCCGAAGCCGTAGGTAATCGAGTTGCGTTTTGCCTCGTGAACCTTTACGAGCGCTTCTTCATCGTTTTGGGTGGTAATTGGCCTGCGCGGCCCGACGGTCGACCAGTCGAATATTCCGAGATCGTAAAGGTTGCTCTCGCCCTGAAGCAATTTGCCCTGGCTCAGGGGTTCCTCAGGGGCGAGCTCGGCGCTTTGTTTGATCAGAGCAAGTTTGGTGTGCCGGTTACCCATGTAAACCACATGGCTGATGTGGATCTGCTGGTTTTCGATAATGTCGTAGGTGACATCGACCTGATGGGGATCATCCTTGCGCCGCGAGACGATGGTCTTGACCTCAGAATTTAGAAAACCGAGATTCAGATATTTCGCGGCAATGTGATTGCGGTCGTTGGCCATGCGCGAAGGCGAAAATGGCTTGCCTTCCTGCAACTCAAAAGTGTGCTTGTGAAACAGCAGCTGGTTCAGAGGGATGCTCTTGTTTCCTTTAACCTGTAGAGAAGCTACCGTCGTGCGGTCTCCCTCAGCCATATTGAAAGTGATGTAGATCGCTTTATTCTTCTGCGTGACTTGCGGCGTGACTTTCGCATCTTCAAAGCCGTTATCCTTGTAAAAATTCTCGATGTTCTTGGCGCTGGCCTCCACCTGCTTTTGGCTGTAGAGGCCGTGACTGATGATCCAGCGCTTCTTTTTTACCGTGACTTGCGCGGCGAGGTCGCCGCTGCTGATGTGATGATTTCCGGTAAAAGAGATCTGATCGACAGAAAACTTTGCGCCCTCATCGACCACAAAGCTAAGAATAATTGTTCCGTTCTGCTGTTGATGTTGAGTACTCACCTTTGCGTTGAAGTAGCCCTTGCGCTGAAAATAATCCACCAGATTGCGCCGGCTTTCTTCGATCACGTCCGGGTCGATCGAGCCCTCGTCATAAATCGAGATGAGCTTTTTCGTTAGACGTCCGGATTGAAACGGAACCCATGTGAGCTTGGCGCCCACAATGCGAATGTAGATGAGAGGGCCGGTATCCACCTGGATGGAAACATCCGCGAGGTTGGTCTCTGGGTGATAGTCCGGGGGGTTCAGTGTCACTTTGCTGTCGGGATAATGTTGCTTGCTCAGTTTTTTCTTTAAGTATGCGGTGGCAGATTGTATTCGCTTTTGTGAATATGGCTTACCGTGCTCCAGAAGAGCACCGGTAAGACGGGCCCACAAGGAGTGCAGATCGCCTTTTAGGCGGCGATCTTCTTCTGGGGTCGATCCTGTGATTACTACTTTCCCAATATGCGCATGGGGCCCGTGATCGACGTGGAAGGTGAGGTGCGCGAGCCGATTGTCGTCGTCGAGTTTCACGTCGGTGTGAACTGCGGCTTCGAAGAAACCATTGCTGTGGAAGAAATCGATGAGCGCGGATTCCGAACTTTGAACTTGGATCTTCTCAAATACAGTCTCGTTCGGCAAATTGACCACCTGCAACAACCGAGCATAGGTGAAATACTTGGTCGAGCCGGGGAACCACAACATGCCGATGTAATAGGCTGGTTCGAGCACGAATGTAAGTTTTAGTCCTGCCTCACCCGGTTCCACCTTCAGTTGCACGCTGCTAAACGCGTTGGTGGCTTTGAGGGCATTAACGCTCATCTGAATTTTGTTATCGGAATAGGGCTCTCCCGGTTGCTGCACGATCAGTGGCCGATACAGCGCGTTATCCACGTGCGGATTAGCTGCGATTTCGACTGACCCGACCTTCAAGCCCTCGTAGGACGGCGGCTGATTGCTGGCCTTGGTCTGGGCAGTTGCGGACAGTGAAGTAGCGACAACGGTCAACAGAATGACTGTCCAGCGCATGGGGAAAAGGCGCGCTGCGGGTTGTGAGCTGTTATCGGCCGCAGCCGGAATTGTCTCTGATGCCGGGAAAAAATTGCGAGATGTCCTGTGTGGCGCAACAACTTGTGGTAACTACTCGCCGGGTGCGATGCTTGGCTTCTGTGCCGCGTTGTTGTGGCAATCAGCTCCGGAATACAGCTTACTTCCCCGCACGAGCATCGAAGTTACGGGGTAAAACAGCGGTTAAACTGCCGCGCCCTGCTGCATGATGTGTCCACACTTCCTTTCGCCGCGTAAGGTAACCCAATGAAGCTGGTTATCTTTGGCTTAACGGTCAGCTCGTCATGGGGCAACGGTCATGCCACATTGTGGCGTGGACTATGCAACGCACTGGCCCGGCAGGGGCATGAGGTCACATTCTTCGAAAAAGATGTGCCCTACTACGCCAACCATCGCGATCTGGCTTGGCCTGAGCATTACAAATTGATCCTCTATCCCCAGTGGCAGGAAGTGAGCTCGTTCGCGGATCGTGCAATTGATGGTAGTGATGTTGCAGTAGTCACTTCGTATTGTCCCGATGCTGCTTCAGCTTCCGATCTGGTGCTTGGTTCGACGGCGATCAAAGTTTTCTACGATCTTGACACAGCGGTGACGCTGGAGACCTTCCGCATGCACGGTGCAGTAGATTACGTTCCCAGTTATGGGCTCGCGGATTTTGACCTGGTGCTTAGTTATGTCGGTGGGCGCGCGCTCGAAGAAATGCGTCTCTCATTCGGCGCAAAAAGGGTAGCGCCTCTGTATGGCAGCGTCGACCCGGACGTTCATCGCCCGGTCGCGCCTTCGAGCCACTATGATTCCGATCTTTCTTATTTGGGGACGTATGCGGTGGACCGTCAACAGGCCCTGAAAGAGCTTTTTCTCGAGCCGGCGCAGAGATTGCCCGGGCGCAAATTCTTGCTGGGCGGGGCGCAGTATCCGGACGATTTTCCGTGGAACGACAATGTCTGGTTTGTGCGGCATGTCGCTCCGCCGGAGCATCCCGCGTTCTACAGTTCGTCAAAGGCAACATTGAATGTCACGCGCGGCCCCATGGCAAATTTTGGATACTGCCCATCTGGGCGATTGTTCGAAGCTGCCGCTTGTGAGACTCCGGTGGTGAGTGATTCGTGGGATGGATTGGCGGAATTCTTCGAACCCGATCGCGAGATTGTGGTGGCTTCTTCGGCGGATGACGTGGTCGAAACCATTCAACTCGACCGCGATGAGTTGCGGAAGATTGGGAGAGCAGCGCGCGAAAGAGTCTTGGGTGCGCACACGGCTGAGCATCGCAGCCGCGAATTTGTGAACCTGGTGGAGGCGGTGGCATGAGCTTACGCTGGGGAATTGTTCCAGCCGCAGGCCGTGGAACCCGTATTCAGCCGTTGGCGTTTTCGAAAGAGCTACTTCCGGTGGGCACGCGGTTTGATGGCGCGACTGAGCGGCCGCGCGCGGTGACCGAATATCTTCTGGAGCGAATGCTGATCGGCGGCGTGAACCGGGTGTGCTTTGTAATTTCGCCGGAGAAGACCGACATCATTCGCTATTTCGGCGCGCGAATTGCCGATGTTCCGATTTGTTATGCCGTTCAGCAAAATCCCGGTGGACTTTGCGACGCACTGTTCAGCGCGCTGCCGTTTGTTTCGCCAGAAGATGAAATTCTGGTGGGATTGCCTGACACGATCTGGTTTCCCATTGAAGGTTTCCAATTTCTGCCTGACGGAAAATTTTCATTTTTGCTTTTCCCAACCGTCCGGCCGGAGCTGTTCGACGCCGTAATTACAGATCATCATGGCAACGTCGAAGAGATTCAGGTGAAGCAACGGAACGCGGCGTCAGACTGGGTGTGGGGAGCGTTCAAGCTGACTGGCAGACATTTTGCTGACTTGCACCGATTATGGATTGAGCGCGAGCGTTCAGATGAATATCTGGGCACCCTGGTGAATGCGTATCTTGCGTTGGGAGGCAACGTACGGGGCGTGAAGCGCGGCGACATTTACGTAGACGTGGGCACGCTGAATGGATTTCGCGAGGCGCTGCGCGTTCTCTCCAAGCAGGCCACAGTGCATGAACTGGCGAGCTGATTCCGAAAAAAAATGGCGAGAACTTTCCGCCCGCCTGCAAGCTGAACCGCCGGATCCTGCGCTGCGGATATTAGTATTGGCAGCGCATCCGGATGATGAAACGATCGGTGCGTCAATGCTCTTGTCGCGATTTCCTGAATCTTGCGTCGCGTTTTTAACTGATGGCGCCCCGCGGGATATGAAGTTGTGGTCCGCAGGAGTAAATGGTTCGCAGGAACATTATGCGGAGACTCGCAGGCATGAAGCGATTTGCGCGCTGGATTGCACCGGAATTTCGCGGGAAAGAATCTTCTGGCTGGGAGCGGTCGACCAGGAAGCGGTATTTGAGATCAGGCGCTTAGCCGAAATGTCTGCAAGTTTGATTTCAAAGATTCGACCAGCGGTTGTGATCACCCATTCGTATGAAGGGGGCCATCCAGACCACGACGCGGCAGCAGTAGTGGCGAGACTTGCGCTCCGCGAATGGGACGAAAAAGACCGGTCTGCTTTGCTCGAAATGACTTCCTATCACGCGCTGGACGGGAAATGCGTGACGGCAGAGTTTTTAAATCCTGAATTGACGCCGGAACTGTTATTCGAGCTATCGGGCGATGATCGAGAGCGGAAACGCCGGATGATGAATGCGTACGCCTCGCAGCGGCTCGTGCTGGAAAGTTTTTCGGTTGATCGAGAACGGCTGAGGCTCGCGCCCGAGTACGACTTTTCCACGCCACCGCATGAAGGCAAGTTATGGTACGAGTGCATGGGTTGGGCGATGACCGGCGAGCGCTGGCGTGAACTGGCGACAGCGGCAGTGTCGGAATTTCAGGAGCACGCATGTCGCTGACCGTGCTCAGTGTGAGTTATCCGCTGGCGCAAGTCTCGACGCACACAGCCGGCGGTGCCGAACAAGTGCTAGCGATGATTGACTCCGGGCTGGTACGAGCAGGGCATAGATCCATTGTGTTGGCCCCGGCAGGGTCGAGATGTAGAGGGCTGTTGATTCCGGCGCAGGTTCCCACCGGAATCCTGGACGAACAAGCCAAACGAGAGGCCAGACGCGAATTCAAGAAGCGACTGGATCAGGTGCTCCAGAGTTATTCAGTCGATGTGGTGCACATGCATGGACTGGATTTTCACGAATACCTGCCCGATTGCGATGTCCGGGTCATTGTCAATTTGCATCTGCCATTGGGTTGGTATGCGCGGGATGTGCTGCGGTTCGTTGGGCCAAACCTGACTCTAGTCTGTGTGTCCAAATCTCAGGCCGATACTGCTCCGACGGGGGCAAAAATCGACAACATAATTCCAAATGGAGTTGACCTGTCGCGTTTTCATCCAGCAAACCGGAGATCGGACTATGCGGTTGTGATGGGACGCATGTGCCCTGAAAAGGGAATTCATCTCGCCATTGATGCTGCGGAACGCGCAGGAATAGATCTCATCATCGCGGGAGCGGTTTTTGATTATCCCGAGCACCGCGACTATTTCAAAACGATGATTCAGCCACGGCTCAGCAGCAGCATTCGCTTTATTGGACCAGTTGGAGGCGCGCGAAAAGCGGCTTTATTGGCCGGGGCGCGATGTTTGTTGATTCCGAGTCTCGCTCCGGAGACGAGTTCACTCGTGGCCATCGAAGCCATGGCTTCAGGAACGCCGGTGATTGCTTTTCCAAATGGAGCGCTCGCGGAAATTGTCACGCACGGGAGTACTGGTTTTCTGGTCCATAACGCAGAAGAAATGTCAGATGCGATTGCGAGCGTTGACTCGATTAGCTCCTGCGCATGTCGCCGCCAAGCGGAACGGAGATTCTCGTCGGAGAAAATGCTCACGAGATATTTCGAGCTATACCAATCAGTTGTTGCGGCTCAAGGGGCGCGCGAATTGCAGGCCGCATAACCATGCGCACCAATTTCAGGACGCGTATCCTAACGAATGTCACAGAGATGCGCGGCATTGTTTCTGATTGGAGCAATCTTCACGAACGCTGCCCCAAGTCGACTCCGTTTCAAAGTCCAGAATGGATATTGGCCTGGGCCGACGCATTCTCTCCCGAAAAAATGAGAGTAGTTGAGGTGCGCAGGGGAGATATGCTGGTCGGGTTGGTGCCGCTCCTGATTTTTCCGCGCGGCGACGAAGATGTTTTGGCGTTCATGGCTGGTGGCGTCTCCGATTATTTGGACGTCGTGGTCGATCCGCGATTCGCGTGCCAGGCCTGCAGCGCGATTTTGGAAGCGACTGCGGAAATCGAGGGCTGGACGATCTTGGACTTTACGGATTTGCCGGCAACGTCCGTTCTGCATCGAACGGATTTAGTTCAATTCAAAGTCCCCCATGATCGCTGCTCATCGCTGAAGCTTCCCGAAGCAAAGCAGGAACTGCTACAGGTTCTTTCCAAGCGGCAGCGGGCCAATTTACGAAATGCTTGCTCGCGATTGCAGCGCGCGGGTGGAGGAACGTTCGAGCTCGCATCCGCCGAAACATTACCCGAATTCTTGGAAGATCTATTCCGTCTGCATACGGATCGCTGGTCGCAGCTTGGAGAAGCAGGTGTTCTTGCCGACGAGAAGGTTCGAATCTTACATTGCCAGGCTGCGCCGCACCTGCTCAGGCGAGGAACTCTCGGCCTTTACCGGTTGCGCGTGAACGATCGCACCGTCGCGGCGCTATACACATTACTTGGTTGCGAGACCGTCTATTGCTACTTGCAGGGCTTCGATCCGGAATTCGCTCATCTCAGCCCCGGCACACAGCTGATGTTCTTTGCTCTCGAAAACGCGATTCAGAGAGGAATGCGGAAGTTCGATTTGTTGCGCGGAGACGAAGCATACAAGAAGCACTGGCGATCCGCTCCGGAAGCGACTTATCGCATCCAGCTGCCTCGTTCGGCCCTGAACAATCTCGCACTCCTACGCCAATACGCTGCTTAATCTGATTCACAGCGAATTGCGGTTTTGTACAGCAAAACCCTGACCCGCTTCTATTCGCGATACTACAGGATGCTACGGCAACGCTTAAGAGATGAAGGGGATAGCGTCGCTCTTCGTTGGCGGATACCTTTTAGGTGTACGTGGTTTGTGCGGGTCAAATGTTGCGAAAGGGTAATCATCTTCGGACAAGATAGCCATGATGAAACTGGAAACAACGAATCGACACGATTGGCAGGGGTTCAGCCGCATACTAGAGGTGATGTCATTTGTCGACGAGGCGGACGGTTTTACCGCAGAGGAATCTCGAGAGATTTTGGATAGATTGTGCCAGCTTCCACCGAGCCCGGGCGAGACAATGAGCATGGAAGAGGTAGTTTTCTGGGCGGGGCTGGCAGCGGGCATGGAACTGTCACGGCATACTGAGGAAGACCGTATCGATCCAGAGACTGCGGAGAAAGTTCTCGTGTTTTCGTCGATCTTTGAACATTCCACGAAAACTGCGATTGTCGACCTGGCGCTGGGGGACATGGAGCAGCATCCGGCGCTGGAAAAAACTGGAACGCGGTAAGCGCTCTAGAAAACCTCTGTGCGTCTTTTCAGGCGGCCCTCTTCTGAAGACGGAAGCGGCGTTTGAATTTTTGTTTCTGACTGCGGAAGAATGCATACGCCAATCCGCCTGCGAGTCCGCTTGCAGCGAAGGGAAGAGTCCACAGCCAATTACGGTGCGTGTCTAGCATTACCTGCCAGGAATGCGCGTGCGCGCGTTTATTGAACGCGCCGTGCGCACCGAAACCGCCAGGAACGGACTCCCAGAGGTTGTTTGGTGTGTTGGGATCCTGCCGGCCGTCGTATTGCTGCGACCGATAACCGGTGCGCCCTAGGTATTCATCGAGCAGGCCGGGAATAAATTTTTGTCCAACGATAGCGGCCACTGTAGAGCTGCCGACAAACAACTCACGACGCCGGTGATGTGCGGCCCAGTAGACGGCTCGAGCTCCCACCTCCGGCTGGAAAATCGGCGGAACAGGCTGCGCTTTATGCGGCAGCCGGCTTTTGACCCAACCGAACTGGGTGGTATTCAGCGCCGGCATTTGCACCATGCAAACGTGAATGCGAGATTGCTGATGGATTAGCTCACAGCGCAATGAGTCGGTAAACCCAGCAATGGCGTGTTTGGAAGCGCAATAAGCCGATTGCAACGGAATGCTGCGATAGGCGAGCGCCGACCCGACCTGAACAATAGCCCCACGGTCGCGCTGGCGCATCCGTTTGAGCGCCGCTAGTGTGCCATACACGACGCCGAGGTAGGTCACCTCGGTGACGCGCTTAAATTCCTCTGCCTCCATCTCTTCAATCGGCGAAAAAACGGAGACCATGGCGTTATTGATCCAAATGTCGATTGGCCCGAGTTCTTCTTCGACTCTTTGTGCGGCGTTCTCGACTGCTTTTGCATCGGCCACGTCGAGAGGAAGCACGAGGGCGCGCCCTCCCGTTCGCTCTATTTCCTGCTTAGCAGCGTTTAGTCGCTCTTCATTTCGGGAGATGAGCCCGACTGAAGCTCGATGACGGCCAAATTCGCGGGCAATGGCCCGGCCCAGACCTGCTGAGCACCCGGTGACGACTACGACTTCGGATTTCTGTCTCACTGGCATATTGGGGAGGGCGTATGAGAAACGCCGTCCCCGGCGCATAGCGATAGATTCGGGCACTATCGCGGCAACCGGGGACGGTTCCACCGCACCTAGTGGAGGCTTAGATGGCACTGGTGCGGGGCAGGTTGGTGCAGCTCTCATCTGTTTCGGCTGTTAGTGCAGCAAGAGTTGCTAGAAACACTCTTAACCCGCTTAGGGTCTTTTATGGATTGGTTGCTAATGTGACCGTCCCTAAACTCGGTAGAAGGGAGGATGAGTTCCAAGGAGGAAACGATGCCGGAGAAACAGACTATCAGGCGGGCGCGCAAAGACGCCCGTGAAGGGAAATCACCCAGCACCCAGGCCGGCGAATTTGTCCGCGAAGAAGTTCACCATGTACGCGAGGGCAAGCACGGAGTCAAAAATCCGAAGCAGGCAATTGCAATCGGCTTGTCGAAAGCGCGCAAAGCAGGAGTGAAACTGCCGCCGCCGCCGAAGGGAAGTGCCTCAGCGCAAAAAGAAACCCACCGTCATCGGTCCACGCGCCGCAACGGGACATCCGCGAAACGTTCGCGTGCAACCACTCGCGCGTTGAAAAAAGAAGGCCGTTCGGGGGCGTCGCATCGGGCATTGTCGCGCCATGCGCGATCAGCCGCACGGCGGCGCAGCCCATCGAGCCGGTCGCGGGCGGCGCAAAAAGCTGCCAGCACGCGATCATCAGCACGACGTCGAAACCCCCGGAGCTAAATTGATGGAAGAACGCGAACCTGATTCCTCGCACGCAAAACCAGTGCGCGTGGGGGAAGCGTTCGTGCACATCGGTACTTCGGGCTGGCATTACAAGCACTGGGTCGGCGGTTTCTATCCGCCGCGCTTTCCTCCGGCGAAAATGCTGGCGTGGTACGCGCGCGAATTTCACACTGTTGAAATCAATAATTCTTTCTATCGTCTGCCGGAGGCAAAAACTTTCGAGCAGTGGAGCAAGATTGTTCCGGCGGGGTTTTTGTTTGCGGTGAAGGCGAGCCGATTTCTCACTCACATCAAACGCCTGAAAGATCCCGAAGATCCCATCAAGCTGTTCTTTTCGCGGGCAAAGCATCTTGGAATTCATCTCGGTCCCGTGCTATTTCAACTTCCACCGAAGTGGAAAGCCGACATTGGACGGCTGGAGGAATTTCTTGCGGTGCTTCCGCGTAGGCAACAGTACGTGATCGAATTTCGCGATGAGAGTTGGTATAAGCAAGAAATTTATGAACTGCTCCAGCGGCACAACGTCGCACTGTGCCTCCACGATTGGGCTTCCGCGCGATGGTCGCGCGAGCTGACGGCGAATTTCACTTATATTCGTTTTCATGGAACAAATGGAAAATACGCGGGGAATTATCCGGATCATCTGCTGCAAGAGTGGTCAGAGCAAATTCAGAGCTGGTGCGGGCAGTTGAAAGAAGTTTTTGCCTACTTCAACAATGATGTCGGCGGACACGCGATCCACAATGCACGCCGTTTGAGAACCATGCTGGGGAAAGTTGCGGAACTTCCACGCCGTCAGAGTGAGGCACTCAGCACCAAGACGACTGAGGCTGCATGAATCGTGAGTTCCCCTGTGCGCCCCAGCGTTTCTTCTACTTGTCTACTTGTCTTTGCAACATCGTAATCCATACAAAACACGCGGCATTTCAAGCTTCTTCCCTACAGCAATCCGCATTTTGAAGTACAGCGTCGGCCTGATCGTCAGCCAGTGAGTGCTGGAGATATGCTGTTTGCTGATGCAAGTTACAAAACGAGAGACGGAGGAGGCAGCATGCTGTATTGGGCGCTGGTATTTCTGATTGTCGCGATCATCGCCGCGATTTTCGGTTTCGGCGGGATTGCGATAGCGGCAGCCGGAATCGCGAAGCTTCTGTTCTTCATTTTCCTGGTGGTCTTTGTGATCACCTTGATAACGGGGCTGACGCGGCGCGGGCGTAGCACTTTATAAAACGCGTGAGCCGCAGGAAGTAATTTCCAAGGCCGGGCCAGGCTGGGTATCTTCGGGCGAAAAGGATTCCAGACCTGGACCCGGAGTGTTTTTTTAAACTGCTCTCAAAAAGTTTTCCCCCAATTTGCCCCACCTTACGCGGTTGCGTCTAATAACCAGAACCACGACAGAAGAACCCGATGAGAGCAGTCGTTTTTCACGACATCAGCCATAAAAAAAGATGGGAGCCTGCATACCGCCGCTAGCTGACGGATAAAGGCCTTCGACAAGCGCCAGGCGGGCTGGATCAAGGTGAAACTCAAACCGTCGGACGAAGCCGAGCTCACGGCGTAAACACGTTAACAAACTCGTTTGCACAAGTAAGGCCCCGGTTATTTCGGGGCCTTTTTTGCAGCGCTGACTTGCACGGATTGGGGGCAAATAGTCTCTGGCGGTCTATTATTTTGCTGCGCCCATTTTGCACGTGTCCGAAATCATCTTGACGCTGGTAACGTCGAACGCGTGTTTCGAAGTGCTCGCATTGGCAGAGGAAGTTGACGACATTGCATTCGCTTTCTCCCAAGTGCCTTTCAAATCGACCTCATGTCCCGCGTGGGCGGAAACATCTTCTCCAGTGAGTGCTATATCCTTACCCTTCTTGGTTTTCAGCACATACTGCCCATCCTGGGATTCTACACAACCTTTCAGCCAGTGCTCATGGGTTCCATTTGCCGTGGTTTGGGTCTGGTCCATGCCAGTTTGTTGGTTTTGCTGTTGCGACATGGCCGCGGGATTACTGTTGGTACCCTGAGTTCTGCTCTCTGATGTTTGAGCAACGGCCGATGCCATGAAAAACGCGAACGCAATACAGACCGATAGCGTGAATTTCATTGCTGCACTCCTGCTTGTGAATTTGACGATCGTTCGCTTTTGGCCTAAGCGACCGTCCGATGTGCTTCATCAGACGCCCGAGCCACAGGCGGGGGTTGCAGCGCGTGGATGCCTTTCTTGTGCAACATACGATGGATGGTTGCTGAAAGGCGAGTGCGAGATCCTGCTTTGTCACAGAATGCGTCGGCAACGCGGCGAGCGCGGGGGGATACGATCGTGCTGCCAGAAAACAGAATGACTGGAAGGTTCGGCTTCATGGCTTTGATTGCCAAGGCGAGAGCTTCACCATTCATGCCAGGCATTTCGTAATCCGTTACGACGAGATCGACGGGATTAGTGGCGGCGATTTTCAGGGCTTCTTCGCCGCTCGAAGCCGTCAGCACTTTGAAGCCCAGGCCTTCGAACATCGAGCGATACAACTCAAGCCCGACGGCATAATCATCGACCCACAATAGTGAAGGGCACGGTGCCACTACCGAGCCGTTTCTGCGGAATGAGATCGCAGAGGGTGCAGCGCGAAAAGATGAGACAGGAGTGGCGACCCGACGCATACCCACACGCTATGCCTCCAGCCTGTGGAAAAACAATTGAATAAACACTGTAGGTGACATCCAGTGAATCCTGTATAGCGTTTGCGACGAATGCCTTACAAGCGAGACGACAACTAAAACGTTACATCAGACGTATGTACTTAAATCCAAAGAACAATTCACAACCAGCGGCTTTGGGTAAAACTAAGTCTCATACCCTAGTTCGGCGACTCAATTGGGCGCGGGCGGGCGAGAATTTCTTCCAGGTGCGGTGGAAGATAACTCTACAACCTGCCCACGAGCAAAAGGACGATTAGGATGACAAGAATCAGTCCTAATCCTCCACTGGGGTAATAACCCCATCCAGTGCTGTACGGCCACGCTGGGAGTGCTCCTATCAAAAGCAGGAGCACGATAATCAGGAGAATCAAACCCATAGGTCCTCACGTTACGAACAGAGTTGTGTTGCCTACAACCTTGCACGTTCAATACTCGGGCCACACAAATCTGGCCACCTCAGCAAAATAGGGCAGAACCGCCGGCCAGTTAATCGGGTCAACTCTGTAACGCTCGGTGAATCATTCTGTACCGCAACAGACGGCGTGCGAATCTGCGGACGCATCCTAAGACAAAAATTTGCGAAAGACCAAAATCTGCGAAATCGGAGATGGCAATGACCGCTGGCGAGCTTCTGATTGAAAGACTGATCGATTGGGGAGTGGAAGTTATTTTCGGACTTCCGGGAGATGGGATTAACGGAGTGATGGAGGGGTTGCGAAAGCAGCAGGAGAAAATTCGTTTTATTCAGGTGCGGCACGAGGAATCGGCCGCGTTCGCGGCGTGTGCTTATGCGAAGTTCACCGGCAAACTAGGGGTGTGCCTCGCCACGTCCGGACCGGGCGGAATTCATCTTCTGAATGGACTTTATGACGCGAAGCTCGATCACCAGCCGGTATTGGCGATCACGGGAATGCAGTTTCATGATTTGGTCGGCACACATACGCAGCAGGATGTCGCGCTCGACAAACTGTTCATGGATGTTTGCGTTTACGACGAGCGCATCATGGGGCCGACGCATGTGGAGAATGTGATTGACCTGGCCTGCCGCACGGCGCTTGCGTACCGGGGCGTTGCGCACGTTACCATGCCGGTCGATTTTCAGGACATGGAATTGAAAAAAGCCGAGCGGTCGCGGCGCAATATTGCGAACCACACTTCAGATCGCTACGCGTCCATGATTCCGGCGCCGAGCGATGGCGAGTTGCGGGCAGCCGCTGACGTCTTGAACGCGGGAAAGAAGGTTGTGATTCTCGCCGGACAAGGGGCGCTCCACGCCGGCGATGAATTGGAGCAAATCGCGGAGACTCTGGGAGCGCCAATCATCAAGGCGTTGCTTGGTAAGGCAGTGGTCCCGGATGACAGTCCCTATACGACTGGAGGAATCGGGCTGCTGGGTACGCGTCCTTCGCAGGAAGCAATGGAGGACTGTGACACGGTTCTGATCGTGGGCAGTACATTTCCATATATCGAATACATGCCCAAGCCGGACCAGGCGCGCGGCGTTCAAATTGATCGCGATCCCAAGATGATCGGATTGCGCTTCCCGGCTGAAGTTGGTCTGGTGGGCGATAGTCGGCAAACTTTGCGTTCGCTGATCCCGCTGCTCAAAAAGAACCAGAACCGTAACTTCCTCGAAAAGGCTCAGGAAGGGATGAAGGATTGGTGGAAAATAATGGAAGAACGCGGCACGCGCCGAGACAAGCCGATGAAGCCGCAGGTAATTGCCTGGGAACTGGGAAAGCGCCTGCCCAGTAATGCGATCACGACCTGTGATAGCGGTACGATCACCACATGGTGGGCCAGGCAGATCCCATCAAAACGCGGACAGATGCATTCGTTGAGTGGAACTCTGGCCACAATGGCGCCGGGGTTGCCCTATGCATTGGCGGCACAGGTTGCGTACCCGCACCGGCCGGTACTAGCGTTCGTCGGGGATGGCGGATTCTCAATGTTGATGGCAGACTTCGTCACTGCCGTGAAGTATCAGCTGCCGATCAAAGTCGTCATCATCAAGAACAATGTGCTTGGACAGATCAAGTGGGAGCAGATGGTCTTCCTCGGCAACCCAGAGTTCGGAGTGCAACTGCACCCGATTGACTTTGCTGAATTCGCGCACGCGTGCGGAGGAGTCGGTTTCACGGTTGAAGATCCGAATGAGTGCGCCTCGACTGTGGAACAATTCTTGGCTGCTCCCGGACCCGCGATTCTGCAGGCAGTTGTAGATCAACTCGAGCCGCCGCTGCCCGGCAAGATCAATGCTCAACAGGCGCTGCACTTCGCTGAATCACTGGCCCGCGGCGAGCCGAATCGTTCAAAGATCGCGCTCACTGCCTTGTCGGACAAGGTGCGTGAACTAGTGTGAGTATTTTTCCTTCGTATACTTCGTGTCCTTTGTGGTTCAAGGTTTAACCACGAAGGACGCGAAGGAAGAAATTTCTTCACGCATCGGCCAAAAAGCTCTTACCGTAACGCTAGATATCCAATTCCTACGCGCATGTGGTGCAGCCACGGTTCGGGGAAACTTGCGGCAATGGTGATCCCGAGCGCGGCGTGGATGATGCCGAGCGGAAACAGATTTCGGTAGCGGCGAAACAACTCGCAGAAAATCAGACCGCCGATAAAAGCAAGAGGAGTCAGCACAGGGCTGGGAATGTGCGCCACGGCGAAAAGCGAGGCGGAACCAACCATAGCGCGGCCGCTGCCGAATATTGATTCCAGGCGCACGAAAAACACGGATTGCAAAATGAATTCCTGGACCAACGCCCAGATGGCATATTCCCACGAGCGGTCCCACGGAATCGGGTAACCCGCTCCGGCGAATCTTACTGCCAGGCCGACCAGCCAAACCACTGCGCACAGCCCAGCCCCAATGAGCAGGATGTCTCCTGCGCCGGCGAGAGGCCGAGTCAATCCCATTTCACGCAAATTCCATGGGCCGGCAGTCGCGAACGCGACAACGCACGCAGCAGCACAAATGCTGAAGAACGAATTCACTTGCCCCTGGGGACTCCAGACGGCCGCCATCAGAAGCGCAAAAACAACGCCAATTTCAACCAGACTACGCGTGCGGTAACCCGTATTTAGCTCGTGGGACTTGATTTGCGGCTGCGGACCGGCCTGCACAAAAATTTCTGACTTTGAGGCCATCGGCAAGAATCTATATAAGGCTCAGATGCGCGTTCTTCATTCCGGATTTGTGCATGGCTGAGCAGGAGCGGAGCCATGAACGACAAGCGACCCCGCGTGGTTGTTGTAGGTGCTGGATTTGGCGGACTCGAAGCCACTCGAAAGCTGGCAAAGTTGCCAGTGCAAGTCACGCTTATTGACCGCAGAAATCACCACACATTCCAGCCTCTGTTATATCAGGTGGCGACCGCCGGCATTTCCCCGGCGGAAATTGCTGCCCCCATTCGCTGGGTCATGCGTGGACGTGAAAATGTTGAAGTCCTCATGGACGAAGTCGTCGACTTCGATCTGAGTCGAAAGATCGTCAAACTGCCCGACTTCGAAGTGCCCTATGACTATCTGCTGGTTGCCGCCGGCGCGCAGCACTCGTATTTCGGCCACGACGAATGGGAGCCGCTCGCGCCAGGGTTAAAGACGGTTGAGGACGCCCTTGAAATCCGCCGCCGGGTGCTGCTGGCATTCGAGTTGGCGGAAAGACATGCTGCTGCCGGCGAGCCGCAGGCAATGCTGAATTTTGTAATCGTGGGTGGCGGACCGACGGGCGTGGAACTGGCGGGCAC
>DATIYR010000149.1:0-3102 GCA_035517535.1 Terriglobales bacterium | reverse complement strand
CCGCTTGCATAAATGCATAACAAATCGTTGATCCCACAAAAGTAAATCCGCGTTTTTTCAAATCCTTGCTCATGGCGTCAGACTCCGCCGTTCGCGCGGGAACTTCGCCCAGAGTCTTCCTTGCATTCACCTGCGGCTTGCTATTCACGAATTGCCATATGTACCGATCGAAGGATCCAAATTCCTTCTGCACTTCGAGGAACGCCCGCGCATTCTTCACCGTCGCCAAGATCTTCAATCGATTGCGAATGATTCCTACATCCTTCAAAAGCGAGTTGATCTTGCGCGATTGGTACTTAGCGATTTTTCGCATATCGAAATTATCGAACGCCGCACGATAATTCTCACGCTTCCTGAGGATCGTGTCCCAGCTCAGCCCAGCTTGCGCGCCCTCGAGAATTAAGAACTCGAACAGCACACGATCATCGTGACAAGGCACTCCCCACTCGCGATCGTGATAACGAATCGCAAGATCGTTTCTGGCCCACTCGCAACGCAGCAGGTCCTTCTTTGTCATGTCTCAATTCAATTCTTGGAATCCAGCAATCGATTTCGCCTGCGCAGTTGAACGCGTTCTGCGTTCGAAGCCAGTGGCCCAGAGTACGCGTCAACTCTTGTCTATGCAAGGAGGCGCGACTACAACAGTTCGTCACCACCGAGTCTCTAATTTTTGCGGCGAGTTCCTCAGGGGATTCCGCAAATTTACGGCATGGGAAAGGGAACAGTCGTGAGTCGTGCATTGCTTCTAGTCGGTCTTTTCATCGGAGTCGGCCTTCCGGCCTTTGGTCAAACCAATCAAATCGAGAATCCTCGCATCGATATTTTCGGCGGATACTCACACGTGGGCAATTACGGCATCGGCATGAGCGGTTGGATCGGCACCGCCGATTGGCACCTCTATCACTGGTTGGGCGTCGAAGGAGACGTGAGTGGCGATTACGGAACCGAGAACCTGGGCGCCGCCGCGACGCTTCTTCCTAACGTGCCGAACTCGATCGGCAGCCGGATGCATAGCTTCGACTTCGGCCCGAATGGAACCTACCATCCTGGATCGGACAAGTACGACGCCTTCGGGCACCTGCTCTTCGGCTTCAGTCACACCAACGTGAACGCGGCCGGTGCCGGAGTTGGCGACACATCGTTCTCCTGGATTCTAGGCGGAGGTGCAGACTACGACCTGACCAGAATGTTCGCCCTGCGCGCGCAACTCGATCTGCTGCACACCGACTTCTTCAATAGCGGTCAGAACCACGGCCGAATTGCGCTCGGAGTTGTCTACCGCTTTGGCAAGACCGGCGGTGTAGGTCACTAACATTTATCGACCTTCCAATAGCCGTCCCGCTGATACCCGAGTTCGAGCAGCCGGTTCTTGGGATCGTGCCGCTTGCCGCAATTCGGGCAGATCAAGTAGCGGCTCCAGCTTGTACCGCGACGGTCATAATCCTTTGCGACTGCAAAGCTGGCTCCGCAACTGCAGGGGACCAGTCGCATGCTGAAGTTTGCCGGGTGCGGTCTTTCCTGACCGGCTGAAGGTGGCGAATTGCGTTGTCTTTTTCTTCGCGGCATTGACGCGAGCGCCGCAGCGC
Organism: Terriglobales bacterium; assembly: GCA_035517535.1. GTDB lineage: Bacteria > Acidobacteriota > Terriglobia > Terriglobales > Acidobacteriaceae > Gp1-AA145. The sequence continues at coordinate 1,516 of DATIYR010000149.1, read as the reverse complement.
GACGATCAGAACGTGGGCGGCGTGTTCACCCATAGAATAGCCGTTTCCGAGCGGCCAGGATTCATCCACTTGTGCGGCACCGCGCTCTCGAAATAGAAGCTGTCGCCGGCTTTCAGCCGGTATTCTTCCTCGCGCAGGAAAATCTGCAGCTCGCCTTTCAGAACATACAGAAATTCTTCCCCAACGTGCGCGTACGACCCGCCGCTCCCTGCACCCGGAGCCACGCGGAACAGGTGCGGCTCCATCACCGTATTTCCCCACGCGAGCAGCTCCATGCGCACCCCTTCGCCGGCTTCGAGCATTTTGCGTTCGCGCGGGCGGACCAAATACTTATTTCCATTTGCGGTATCGTGGAAATCAAGGATATTGGTTTTGTAATACCGCGCCAGCTTGCGCAAGGTTCCAACCGATGCGCTCATCTGCGAGCGCTCGAGCGCGCTGAGAAAGCCTGCGGAAATCCCAACCGCCTTGGCCACGCTCGCGAGTGATGCACCTTTTTTCAAACGCAGCTGTCGCAGGCGCGCGCCGATTGCGCCGGAGTTGCCATCGCGCCGGGACTCCGCCAATCCCTCACGTTTCAACGTCTGCACGATCGCCGGCGCATTCATGCCGCGAACTTTTCGCAGAAAACTTGCGCGCTTGAGCAGACGGACGTCTTCGTGAGAATACAGGCGATACTTGCTGGCGGTGCGCCGAGGCCGCGCCAGGCCAAGGCTCTCCCACATGCGGATCATTGTGGGGGAAATGCCGACCAGGCGGGCGACATCTCCAATCTTCAGATAATCGTTGTTGCTGCCAGAACTCATGATCCGTGTGGGGCGGGCGCCTCGCCCGCCAGTTTTGGGGGCGTAAGGCGAGCGGTTTTTGCTTGACAGTATTATTAACCAGCTACTAACCTTACCGGATTATAGCAAGGTTCGTTTCTCCTTCAACTTCCTTTGCATTTTGATTCTTGGCGATTGCCTGGAGGCCGCTCGATGTCTTCCCCCGATTTCCGGCATTCCGTTCTTGCATTCTGCGCCGTAGCTGCGCTGCTGTTTCTGCTCCCGTCGGCCCTGGGCCAAAGCACCGCGGGCCGCATCATCGGCCGCGTCTCTGATACCACTGGGGCGGTGGTCGGCGGCGTGAACGTCACCATCGTGAATCAAGCCACGGGTGAGAGCCGCAGCACCAAAACCAATGACACGGGCGACTTCACCTTCGTCGAAGTCACGCCCGGCAATTACCACGTCGCCTACGCGCTCACCGGATTCAAGCGCGAAGTACGCAGCAATGTGGTGCTCGAACTCAACCAGGTGCTCACTCTCAATGCGGTCCTGCAACCGGGCGGTACCCAGGAAACCGTAGACGTAACTTCGGAAGCCCCGCTGGTTGATACCACCAGCACCCAGTTGGGCGCCGTCGTTGGCGAACGCGCCGTGACCGAGTTGCCGTTGAATACCCGCGACACCTATCAGTTCCTGCAATTGCAGCCCGGCGTGATGTCCACGGTTGGATCCAGCAATACTCTCATCTA
>DATIYR010000148.1:0-18070 GCA_035517535.1 Terriglobales bacterium | reverse complement strand
GAATGACCCGGCATGTTCCTAAATTAACGAGAGCCGAATGAAATATGGAATCGACTAAAAGGTAACCTTGCGAACTGAAAATGCAACCCGAAGTTCAACTCGAAACTTGGCAACTCTTGAATACCCTAATTCGCAGCGAGACCTGACGACGACCCCTAATTTCGCCTAGAGCCATCCTTTAGTTTTGGTTCCTCTTTCGGGCCGCTGACTTTGTCCTGGCTATCTGTTGAAAACAGCATGAAGTGGCTGAAACTGTGCTGCCTGTAATAACGGTGCTTTCGAAAATCCAGGTACAAGTCCGCCTTTATCGGTAGCCAAAGTTCGGTATCCTTGTTGCTAAACTGCACAGGTCCGTAGTCGACGATCTCATGTTCCGTAAGCAATTGAATGTTGGGCATGGGCTTTACTAATTCGGCTTCGATGCGGACGATTTGGAATGTCGCTGCACTGATCCAGGCGCGCCCTTTCAAATTAACGGGGTAGATCATGCCACCAGCCTTTAACTCTTGAATACGATTGGGACGGTCATCTCGCTGACGAAAGTGCATCAACCACGTCGCTTGTCCCCGCAATTCGCCCAAACCTTCGCAGACGAACTCAAAATTGTCTCGCATTGCGGGATGGAAGACTAACGCGAGGGACGGGAAGCCTCTCGTGGCAATGTTATCCGGGAATTCGGCGGCTTGTGTATTTTCGGTTCGGTACTCTTCCACTTCCAGATAGCCTGGCTTGTCCTGCGAGATTTCAGCAACAAAGTTGTACTTCCGGCTTTCCTTGGTCATCGCATGTCCGAGCTCGTCCACCCTTTCGTGAATCAGATCCTCGATGGCAGCGAATTTCGAAATGTTGTTTGCGAATTGCTCGACCCTTGCGCCACTTTCTGCAATTACTTTGTCCGTGGGGCAATTTACTCCCTGCGCAACGGAAGGTCTTTCATCGTCGACTCCAGGAGGGAGCCAGGACTTGATTGACAACCTCACGTCTGTATCGTCAATGTTCGAGACCGATGGGCTCGTTAATGTCAGAGTCGTTGCCGCCGGCGTTGCAGCATGCATTTTAATAACACTAATCAGATTTCGAGCCTCTCCAGCTTGTGAGTCTTTGGGGTTAGTACCAAGAAAACCTTTGAGAGTTGTGATTGCCTCGTCGGTCTTGCCGAGATTTGCCAACGCCTCCGCCAGGATGATGTCAACCGAAGCACCTGCGCCCTTGCTCTTTGCAATGGCAAGTTCACATTGCGCGCGCGCTTTATCAAACTCGTGCTGCTTCAGGAATGCGACAGCCAGAAACTTGTGCGCAATCCAGTAGTCCGGGTCCGTCGCGACTGCCTCTTCAAGAGTCCCTCGGGCAGCAATATCATCACCCTCGTGCAAACGAACTCGTCCGAGGAGCGTCAAGGCCTGCACATTGCGGGAATCCTCAGTGGATGCTTTTGTCAGATAGCTCTGAGCCTGACGGAAATTTTGCTTCAACAAGTACACATAGCCCAAAAGAAAATTTACGTCCGCACTGTTGGGAGCTAGTTTGCTGGCGACTTCGAGCCTGCTCTCAGCTTCCTTCAGGTTCCCTGATTTGAGGGCTCGGACTCCGCGCTGAATGTCCTTGCGTGCTTTCTTTGGCAGATCGGGAGCATTAGGTTCGTGAATTTCGACCGCGTTAGGGTCGGATTGAAGGCTGATGTCGACCCGGAAAGTTGTGAAACTGCTTGTAACCGGATATGACTCTGTGGCAGTCAGGTATCCGACTGCGCTGGCTTCAATCTGGTACTGACCAATCCCCAAATCAACAAATAGGGCCTGGGATTGATCGGTCGTGGTCTGCCACAGAACATCGTGAGTGGCTTTATTTTCAAGCTTGACAACGGACTGTCGATCCAGAGACTCATGTTTCGGGCCGAGCACGGTCAAAACCAACGCGGCGCCCGCCGATTGAAAAGTTTGTGTATTGGATGTTGGGTCAACGGTAGAGAACGGGTCGGTTCGTTGTTGCTGTGCAACCAAAAGAGTGGCACAGATTAGAAATAAGCCGCAAAAGAGGGCGAATCGCCCGCCGCCACGAGCGTTCATCATTGTTCCCTAAAGGTACTTAACGAGTTTCTCATCTCTGCTCAACCACGATCAAGTCAACATAAGTCCGCAAATTTGGTTTTCCGCGCCCGCAAAATTGTCCTAGCCCGGCTCATTTCCGCCCAGAACCATTGTTCGCCCGCTCCAGAAACTTGCGCACGTTCACCGCCGCCCGCCCCACCGTGCCGCGGCCAATCTCGCGGGCGTCATCTCGGGCGGAAACCCGGACGGTGTAGAACCGGCCATCGAAAGATTCGACCACGGCTTCGGCCCGAATGTGCGCTCCAATACCGCTCGCTGCGCGGTGCTCGATGTTGATGGCAGTGCCCACGGTGATCTCGCCATCTTCGCAATAAGGTTGTAATGCTTGGAAGGCCGCGGTTTCCATGAGGCCGATCATCTGTGGAGTAGAGTAGACCGGCGGCAGTTCAGGATTGTGCGCGGTAAGCGTGTGCTTGAACTCGACCACTTTCTCCGCTTCGCCACGCGCGCCAATGGGAACTGGTTTCATAGGCTGTGTTACTGCGCACCAGCAGTGTAGTGAATTCCTAATTGATCAAATAAGAAGCTGAGCACGTCGGCCATTTGCTCGATCTGCTCGTTCAGAGCGGTACCGAAGCCATGGCCGGCGCTCGCAGTCGTGCGCAAGAGAATCGGATGATCGGACGCGTTCGCCGCCTGCAGGCGTGCGGTCATTTTTCGCGACTGCATCGGGTTCACGCGGTGATCGTTCTCGCCGGTGAGAAACAGCACCGCGGGATATTTGGTGCCGTCTTTCACGTGCTGATAAGGCGAATAGGCGTAGAGCGCTTTGAACTGTTCGGGATTTTTTACGGTGCCGAACTCGGTCACGTTGAAGGCGCCATTGGGATCGAGTTCGACCCGCAGCATGTCATAGATTCCGACAAAAGAGACGACGGCGCGGAAAAGATCAGGGCGCTGGGTGAGCGCCGCGCCCATCAGCAGCCCGCCGTTACTTCCGCCTTCGATCGCCAGATGCTGGGGCGAGGTGTACTTGTGCTGAATCAGGTATTCGGCCGAGGCGATGAAATCATCAAAGACGTTCTGCTTGTGGGTGAGCATGCCGGCCTCATGCCACTCCTCGCCGTATTCGCCCCCGCCACGCAGGTTGGCGATAACGAAGACGCCACCCTGGTTCAGCCAGATACGAACGAGTGCTCCCACGAAATGCGGAGTCAGGCTGATGTCATAGCCGCCGTATCCGGTGAGCAGCGTGGGATTCGTGCCATCGGGCTTCGTGTCTTTTAAACGAATGATGTTCAGCGGCACAGGCGTGCTATCTTTCGAAGTTGCGAATTCGCGAACCACCTGAGCATCATCAAAGTTAATGGAAGAAATTTCCGCCAACGCAGTCTTGCGGGTGATGTCGTTAGCGGGATCTCCAGAGGCATCAAGGCTGTACCACGCCGGTGGAGAAAGATACGTCGCGACCCGGAAGAGAACGTTGTCGCCGGTCGTGCGGACTACGTCGCTCACTGCAGAAATTGACTCGGCGGGCAAAACGCCAAGGGGATTGCCATGAAGATCATAAATTTCGACGCGTGATGGCCCGCCGACCTCTTCTTCTACGTATAGGCGGGAATCGGTTGGAGTGAAGGTCGTGATGGACGCGCGTCCATTCTCGTCATCAGTGCGGAGTGGCGAAAGAACTTGTTCGGCTTTCGACACCTGCGGATCAGAGAGCGGCGCGCGCAGTATCGTGCCGCGTGGCGCATTGTGCCGCGAGAGCAGGTACAGTGACGGATCATTCGGGGTTCCCAGTTCAGCCCCGACGATTTCATCCGCGAAATGCGTGACCTGGGTCCATTTTCCTGATGGATCCATGAGGTAGTGCGCGAATTGTCCGCCATCGCCGTTGGCGACTGCGGCGATAATCCATTTCCCGTCATCGCTCGATTGCAAATGGATTTCCGCGATGCGGGGAAAATCTTTGCCGAGCACGTATGTGTCCTCGGAACTCGGCGTGCCCAGCTTGTGAAAGTAAATCTGCTGATAAAAGTTGGCATCTTCGGGCGGCCGCTCGTTCCCCTGCGGATAGCGCGTGTAATAGAAGCCGGAGCTGTCTGCCTTCCACGCGATGCTGCCTCCAGCGGTCGCAAAGTTCACGCGCGCCACGCGGTCCGGCAACTCTTTCCCGGTTGCGGATTCGAAGATGCGGCCGGTGCCATCTTCGGAGCCGCCCTTCGAAAGTGATACGGCGACGAGCTTGCCATCCAGTGACGGAACATAAAAGTCAATGGCAATCGATCCGGCTTCGTTCATGGCATTGGGATCGACCACGACCTTTTCGCCGGCGGTGTCGTCGGGAGACTGCAATGCGACCAGCATGGCCTGCTGCTTCGGCGGCTGCATCTTCATCGCGAACAATGTGCCGCCGACATACTGCAAATCGAAATATCGGCTCGACGACTCGGATAGTAACTTTGCCAGCTGGGCTCTGATTTCGGAACGGTCCTGCAAGTGATCGAGGTAGGCGCGGGTGCGCGCGTTCTCCGCGGCATTCCACTTTTTGACTTCAGGATTGTTCCAGTCTTCCAGCCAGCGGTAGTTATCGACAACCTTGACCCCGTGATAGACGTCGGTGACCGGGCGCTTGGGAGTAGGCGGCGGAGCCGGGATATTCTGCGCGACAGCCCCAGTGGGCAGAAACAGTGCAATCGAGAGAAGAAGAGTGTGCTTTAAGCACGCAAGCATGGTTGTCCTCCTCAGAGGACGAGAACGAGGCGAAACGCGTGATTATACGCCGGTGATGGCAGTTTCAGGATGGGAATGGCGGTCGCGCTTTGCGAACAATATTGTTGGGGCAAGTGAGCAGCGTATCATGATCAGCTGATGCGAAGTTCGTGGGTGCGGGTGTCGATGGCTATTGCCGTTTGCGCGGTCGCATTGCAGGCGGCCGACGATCCCCGCATCCCTCCGGAGGTTCGCTTCAAATCTGGCTACATAAATTCCTCTCGCAAGCCGGGTGATTTCAACTCGGCGATGCTGTGGGGCATCGCCATCGCAGATACGCGTGTGCCGGGTTACGAAAAGGCGCAGGTTGAAATTGCACACACACAACTCTCGTGCAGAGTAGATGGAAAAGACACGGTGCTGAACGATGACCGCGGACAGGTGCGCGGAGGCTTGTACCGGCGATTTCCATGGTTCGGTACGGACGCGCATGACCCGATGCCCGTGGCGTATTCGGATGATCAAAGGGCGGATGATGAAAGATCGGTGATTCTGCGGGTAGGCGAGCGTGCCGATCGTGTCTGGCATTTCTGGGCGGCGTCTCCCCGGCAACAGCTTCCTGTAGGTCGCGTCGAGGGTTGCACCGTAAAGGTGCGAGCACGAATCTCTCAAGGAGCTCTTCTTCAGATCGGCTTCGACTATTGGCGTAACTCAGTCGTAGGGTATGGTCGCGGTGGAAACAATCACGAAGCCGGCGCCAGTCGATGGTACTTCCCTTCGGACCATTGGCAAGAAGCGGAATTCACCGATATAAAGCACTAACAGTGTGGGTCGGACACTTCTGTCCGACCTTAGGAATGGATCCGCTCGCCTGTAGAATAGAAATTCGTGGATTTCACCGAAAGATTCGACATCGTTGTGGTCGGAGCCGGTCACGCAGGGTGCGAGGTTGAGGCGTTTGCGCGGCGTCTGAGCCGCGCGCCGAAATCCTGAGCGAAGTCGAAGGACTTGGCCGAGCGCGAGGTGAACTGGACGCATGCAATTCACTGAACAATTCGACATCGTTGTGGTCGGAGCCGGTCACGCAGGGTGCGAGGCTGCCGTCGCCTGCGCTCGCATGGGCCTGAAGACGGCGCTGTTCACGCTGAACGTCGATCTGATCGCGCAGATGTCGTGCAACCCCGCTGTGGGTGGAATCGCCAAAGGCCATCTCGTACGCGAAGTGGATGCGCTCGGCGGAATCATGGGCGAAGTCACGGATGCGGTTGGCATTCAGTTCCGATTGCTGAACACATCGCGTGGGCCGGCGGTCTGGTCTCCGCGGGCGCAATGCGATAAGCAGGCTTACCGGCTGAAGATGCGCGAGGTGCTCGAGTCGCAGCTCAATTTGAAAATTAAGCAGGCAGAAGTAGCGGATTTGATCGTCGCAGACGATCAAATCCGCTATCCTGAGGGAAGCGAAGGGTCTCAGAGCCATCAGCTGTCAGCCATCACCCGTCAGGAAGAGGACTCGTCGTTGGCCGAAAACTCCGGAACCAACGATGCTCATGTGGGGACGGGTGCCCTCACCCGTCCAGCCGAGCTTCGCTCGGCAATTACGAATGACCAAGTATCAGTGCCCGCCGGCCAACACCGCGTTCGCGGCATCAAACTCCGCGACGGCCGCATCGTGAGCGCAAAGGCTGTCATCATCACCACCGGCACATTTCTCAACGGGCTTATCCACTGTGGCGAGCAGCAGTATCCCGCGGGGCGCTCCGGAGAGCCGGCTGCAGTGCTGCTCGGTGAAGCACTAAAGAAACTCGGCCTGCGAGGTTGCCGCCTCAAGACCGGAACGCCGCCGCGACTCGACGGCCGCACCATTGACTGGTCAAAATTCCAGGTCCAGCCGGGCGATCCTGATCCCACGCCGTTCAGCTTCCGCACCAAGCGCGTCGCGCATCACGAGTCGCAAGTTCCCTGCTACATCGCGTGGACGACACCAGAGACACATCGCATCATTCGCGAAAACGTACACCGCTCGCCCATGTACAGCGGGCAGATTCAATCCATCGGGCCGCGATATTGTCCTTCGATTGAAGACAAGATCGTCAAGTTCCCCGATAAGACCACGCATCAATTGTTCCTCGAACCGGAAGGCTTGAACACGCACGAGATTTATGTGAACGGGATGAGCACATCGCTACCGGTCGAGGTGCAGCTTGCGATCCTGAAGTCTGTCCCCGGGCTTGAAACCGCCGAGATGCTGCGCCCCGGCTACGCGATCGAGTACGACGCCATCGATCCCACCGAACTCGAGCGCACGCTGGAAACGAAACAGATTGCGGGATTATTTCTCGCCGGTCAGATCAATGGCACTTCTGGATATGAAGAAGCCGCGTGCCAGGGATTGATGGCCGGAATCAACGCCGGCCTCAAAGTGAAAAACCAGCCGCCGCTGATTCTTGACCGCACCGAAGCTTACACCGCGATTCTGATCGATGACCTTATTTCTAAGGGGACGAACGAGCCGTATCGCATGTTCACTTCGCGGGCGGAATTTCGCCTGCATTTGCGAATCGATAACGCTGACCGGCGGCTGACTGCACATGGGCGGCGTGTGGGATTAATTTCAGATGAAGCCTGGGCCGATTTTCTGTTCAAGCAGGAACGCCAGCAGCGGATGAAGGAGTTGCTGCAGAAGACGAAGCTGACGAGTGACATGCTCAGGAGCATTCAGCAGTCGGCGCTCAGCGCTCAGCAAAGTTCCGATCGTGGGGACACGGGCGTCTCGCCCGTCATGAATGAAACCGATGCTTCGCTTTCCATGAGCATCGATCTTTCCGCTGCGCTCGGCCAACCGCTCGCACAACTCCTCAAGCGTCCGGAAATCAAAATCGAGCATCTCGTCCCGCTTCTCCAGGTTTTGCAGTCCCCGTTCTTTACCGGTGAGAATCCGCGCGAATCCGTGGCTGCTTTGCCTTCCTTCCTCCTCAATGAGCTGAAGTCCGTGGAAACCGAAATCAAGTACGAAGGCTATTTGCAGCAGCAGCAGCGCGCCATCGATCGCCTGAAGAAAGCCGAGCAGAGAAACATACCTGAGTGGTTCGACTACAAGTCCGTGAGCGGCCTCTCGCGCGAAATGCAGGAGAAACTAATTAAAATCCGCCCGCGTACTCTCGGCCACGCCTCCCGCATTCCGGGCGTGACCCCGGCAGCGGTTTCTCTGGTGAACGTCTACATCGAAATCCAGGCCCGCCGCCGCGAACAAGTCGTCACGCTCTAATCGCCTCCATGGCACCGCTGTGTTCCCCGCATCCTCTGTGGTTAAATGGTTTCGATAAATGACTGAGCTTGTCTTTACCCGGATTGAGAGCCCCCTTGGCCCCCTGGCCTTGGTTGCAGGTGAGACGGGGCTGCGCGAAATTCAGTTCATGAACGATCACCATTCCGCGCGTGCTGAGCCAGAGTGGCGAGCGCATGCCGCCGCGCTGAAAGAACCTATTCGCCAGCTCCGCGCGTACTTCGCGGGCGAGTTGGAAGAATTTGATCTTGCGCTTGCGCCGCAGGGCACTCCCTTTCAGCAAAAGGTCTGGCACAATATTTGCAAAATTCCTTATGGCGAGACGACCACTTACGGCGAAGTCGCCCGGCGAATCGGAAATCCCAACGCCAGCCGCGCTGTCGGTCTGGCGAATGGATCGAATCCCATTCCCATCATTATTCCCTGCCATCGCGTGATCGGCGCAAACGGCAAGCTAACCGGCTACGGCGGCGGACTGCACATAAAAGAGAAATTGCTGGCGCTCGAGAAACGACAGCTGCGTCTGCTCTAGGAATCAACACAGCCTGCTGCATGAGGATAGGCACTTCGGTTACCATATTTTCTTCGGCTACTCGCCGCATCCAATTCTGATATGAAGAAACTTGTCCTACTCGCTTTGCCATTCTTGCTAACTGCTCTTGCCCCTGCCCAGGATCCCGCTCTGCTGCGTCCCCCGAAGGGCGTCGCGGTCGCCATTGTCGTCTTCCAGGACCTGGAATGCCCCAAGTGCCGCATGGATGCGCCGGTCGAAGAACAGGCGGCGCGTGCTCATAATGTCCCACTGATCCGGCACGATTTTCCCTTGCCCATGCACAACTGGTCATTCAACGCAGCGGTGATTGCGCGGTTCTTCGACTCGCAAGGCAAAGATCTCGGTAATCAGTACCGCGACTACATTTTTCAGCACCAGCCCGAGATCACGCCAGGCGATCTACAGCAATACACGGAAAAGTTCGCCTCCGACCACAAAGTCGATGTGCCGTTTGTGATTGACCCGCAGGGTAAGTTCGCCGCAGAAGTCAATGCAGATAAGGAACTCGGGCGAAAGGTCGGCATCCAGCACACGCCGACGATTTACGTGGTCAGCAAAAATCCTTCGCATCCCTTCATCGAAGTAACTAATACCAGCCAGTTGTTCCAGACCGTCGAGGCCATGCAGGCGGAATAAACGCCGTCACCACTTCAGTTGTTCCGCCACGTAGGGGCTCACCTTCGCGAAGACGCTGGTCTGAAACGCAAAACCGCCGCCGGCGGTAACATTGATCCGGATTTCCGCGAAATTCGTGTTTTCTTGCGGAGGCGCGATGACCGGCACTGCAAGCGTTCCTTCTTCGCCGGCTTGCAACGTGATTTGAGGGTTTTCGCCTTTTTGCTTCCACCCCGGCGGCAATGCGACGGAAGCCGAAACCCGCGCAGGTCCCTCTGAGTTGTTTTCTACTCGCAACGCAACCGTCAGCGTATCGTTCGGCTGCACCGCGATTTCAGGCCGGCGGAAGCGCAGGTTCAATAAGTCGTGCGCGCGCCAGAAATCCCTATAGAAGCCCCACGGGCCGCCCAGCGTGACCTGCACGCCCTGAGTAATTGGCGGTGACTGTTTCTGCGGTGGTTCGAACGGAATTGGTTCACTATTAATGCCTTGAAAAACGTCTCCTGTAGTGTCGCCGCTCACGTGCGATTTTCCTAGCCATAGCCGCACGGGATCAGGGAAGTATCCAGCGGCCTCCATCTTGGCGATAACTTCATCTATGTTCTTGCCCGCTTCAATTTCCCGGTTCAACTGGGGGTCAGAAGACTGCGTGTAATAAGCGGCCGCCGACTGCGCCGCCAGTTGCAGGTAAGAAAGGTGGCGCGACGGCGAAATCTCTTTGCCGGAATACTCCGGGCCTCGGCCTTCCATGAAACCGGTGTCAAATGCATCGCTAAAGTAGTAAAGCTTTTTTGCCTGCCAGGGTGTCAGCCCTTCGAGGGCATTTTCAAATTGGCGAATCGGCCCGGCGAGTTGCGAGGGGAAAACGGTGCGGTCGCCCGCCATGTCGAATGCTTCGGTGGCGAGCACGCCGGAGGCTTGATGATCGCCATGGTTTTCACCGGCCACGCTGCTCGGCAGCCAGGTCATGACGACTTCCGGCCGGGTCAAACGAAAAATTCTCACCAGATTTTCAAGAACCGAAGCGCTCGGCCAATTTCCGAGCGACACGAGAACGTTCTGGCTCGAAGTATCCCGGCCGTCGAGGAACCAAACATTCTCGATTCCGAGAAATCCCATCGCGCGGTGGCCTTCGATTTCTCTTACCAGACCGAGCGCTCGCCCGTGCTCGCGTCCCTCGGCATTCGGCCCGGAATCGCCACGAGTGCAATAAACGACGTCTACGCGCTTGTGCTGGTCGAAGATCGCGCGGGCCAGATAGCTGGTGACTAGCGTGTCATCATCCGGATGTGCAACCACGAGCAGGATGTCGGCTTTGTAGCGCGCATCCGGAGTGACAATCTGAGCTTGTACGCCGGCCGCGAACAGGAAAAGAATCAGAGCGAATCTAATGAAATTAAATTTGGTCAATTCGATAATCCGTGGACCTTTATTTGGTGATGCAAAGCCTTCAGGCGCGGCTGGAGAACTCATCCCGCCCGCTTCGCATCTTCAAACGCGTGCTTCTTCTGCAAATCCGCAAATGCCGAGTTCATGTCGGCTTCGAATTTCTCTGCTTGCGCCATCAAGGAAGCGTTGGCGGAAGCATGCTCGCCTTCAACTGTCATCAATCCTGATTCCGCGAGCCCGCGCGAAATTTCGAGCACGTGTGGAACGGTTGTTTCAGCGTAAAGCGCTTCGGCTGGGTCGCCGATCCACACGTTGCCGCCGATCAGACGGGTTTGCCAGAAAACCTTGCGCGTTATCAAAGTCGCGATTTGCTCGTCGGTGGCGCGACCGAATACCCATTTGTTGCGCTTGAAATCGTAATAACGGCTCGAAAAGTGCACGGGAACGAGCTTGCCGGATTTCAGGAACTCCAGTTGACGGCGGTCGACTTCTTTGCGCAGTGCATTGACAACCGGCCCTTCGACATCTTTCGGCTCCATCGAAGGGAGCACTTCGCGCACAGTGGCCGAAAGATTCACCGCCACGGCAGCGTGCAGCCCGTCAGAATTGCCGAGCTTCACATCGGCGTGCAACACCCAGAAGTCAGCCCCGGCGGTCGAGCTATGGAATGGCCACTTGAATTCCACCCTCAGCGGCAGGCCGCTCAGCGTGACATACACAGCAGGATGGGAATTTTCCACCTCAGTCATATCGATCCCTCAAAAGAAGAAGAACGATAGATTTTAAGGCCGATGGACGATGACGGAAAGAGGCGAATTACTTGATAGCGCTCAGTTCGAAATTACCTTACCCGGGGGGTCATCCCGATGCCCCGCGTCTTCATCAGCGGGGCGAGGGATCTCGCGCGGAGCAGCTGGCCGCTACACGCCAGACCCTTCGCGCTGTCTGCACAACGGCACGCTCAGGATGAAGCCACTCGCAAAATTCAGATTGAGCTACTACCAATTATTTCCCCGCCCCGAATGACATCGCCACATCGGTCTTATCCGCGTCATCCACATGCAACATAGTCCGCGGGGTCAGGCGCATAAACGCTGCCACCAATGTGTCAGGCACCTGCTGAATGCGAATGTTGTAGGTATTGACGGAGTCGTTGTAGAACTCACGCCGGTCGGCAATTTGATTTTCGAGGTCGGTGATGCGGCCTTCGAGTTGCTGAAAGTTGGCGTTGGCCTTGAGGTCGGGGTAATTTTCCGCCACGGCGAAGAAGCCACGGAGAGCGGACGTCATGCTCTGGTCCGCTTGCGCCTTCTGGTCAATCGTCGTCGCCTGCTGGTACTGGCTTCGCGCCTGCGTGATCTTGGTCAGCGTATCGCGTTCAAAATTCGCGTAGCCTTTGGTGACGTCAAGCAGCTTGCTTAACTCGTCGTGGCGCTGCTTCAGCAGCACGTCGATGTTCGCCCAGGCCTTGTCGATGTCATTCTTGATCGCCACCAGGCCGTTGTAGATCATGCCCAGATAAACAAGAATGCCGGCGATCACGAACAGAAACGCGAGCAGAATAATTGTGTTCATAGTGTCTCCAACGCGCACTACAGCAGATTGAAGTGTGCAAGCAGAATGTAAACGCAAACAAGTGTTAGGGCAGGCCCTCCCCAGATCATCAGGGCCGATTTCCATCCGAGTGAACTGAGCACTTCCCGCTGACTTCGCCAGGAAATGAAAAAGGCTGGATCGTGCGTTCCTTTCATCAAGGCGATAGGGGGATGTGGATCGAACGGTGCCTCCACAGCCGGGCCGGCATGCGAGTTTCCTGACAGATTCGTGGTCATGTTTATTTCGGACGACTTCGCTACCGCTGCATCCTGCTGAGAAACTCCTGCCGTGAGCCATGCAGCCGGATTGGTAACTCCGGCTTTCACCAGCGCCGCCGCCACTCTTTGCTGCTGGGTCATCTCAGTTGCAGGCACGGAATTTGGCTCCGCAGTCAGGTGAATGACCTGGCGATAATTCGCTCCCACGAGCGGAACGCCATTCACATCGGCAAGCGGACGGCTGTGATCCGGCCCAACCGCAGCGGTTGCTGTGGCGATGGTGGGCGCAACCGGGGCGGCTGAACTGTCGAGCGAACTGCTGAGCGGGTTCTGCGCCAGGGTTCCCAGCACGAAAAGAAAATTCTTCGGCTTGATGCAAAATTCTTCAACCTTCAGCCGTCGATCGAAATTCGCGCCGTGGCGTGCAAGAAACTGGCTCACATTTCCAGACATTGCGCCGCTCGTGACGAAAAGCGAGTTGCCGTACTCCTCCTTGAAGTCGCAGTGCAGATCCATATCTGCGCCGCTGGGATTAATCAGCACCGTCCCGGTGCCGTCGTCAAGATAGAACGGAACGTGAAGGCACTCCTCACCGATTTTGATCCATTCGCTGTTCTTGCCCTGCTGCCGCAGTTCCCAGGCCACGCTCCGATAGTAAAAGCAGTCCACCTGCTTCAGCGGCGAAGTAATCACGTTCGGCCCGGTTGCCAGCCCATTAATTTCGACTAAGCCCATCGATGCGCTGCGAATTTTCGACTCAGGCGTATTCAGAATGAGTCGCCTGCGCTGCAGCAGGCGAAAGCCGCGGTAGAAAAGATAGAAGCCGGCAACCGTACCCACGACTGCCGCCGCAAAAAGATTCGCTTCCGAGGACCCCGCCAATATTGTTGCGAATTCGGTCATCACGCCAGGCGAGAACAGGAATTGGACACACTTTTAATTCTCTGGCAGTGTAGCCGAATCTCTGCCGCATTCGATTGTGAAAAGGCCGCGAATGTCTTACCGCGGTAACGCTGGCTCTCGAACGCATTCGCTCGGGTGACCTTCGTAATTGCGGCCTTCCGTTACTGCGTGTTCCACCTCCGCCACCCCGCCTAGAATCGTGAGGTGGACGACTCCGCACGGAGTAGCGTGAAACCCAGACGTTCGCTTCCGGGGTAGAAATCCGTCAATGGCTGAGACTGCAAAACGAGTGGACCGGCAGGAAGTCGCCCGCCGAGTTGAGCGCGGTGAGAAACTGCTGCAAAAAGGCAAGCCCGCCGAAGCGCTGGAAGAATTTTTGCAGATATTAGCGCTCGATTCGGCGAACGACACCGTCCGCCAAATGGCCGCCGATCTGTGCCTTTCCCTCCAGCGCATGCCCGAAGCAGTGCGCTTGCTCGGAGAACTCTTCGAGCGGCAAATGGCAAGCGGCGACGCCATGCGCGCGAGTTTGACTTATAAGAAGCTGGCGCGATTCACCAGCCCCACCTGCGACCAGAAGATTCGCTTCGCGCAGCTGCTGGAAAGCTCGAACCGCAAACTGGCGCTCGAAACCTACGAGGCCGCGCTTGACGAACTCACAAAACAAGGTCGCAAACCGGATGCCTTCGCGGCACTTAAGCGAATGGTTGCGCTCGATGGATCAGAGAAAAATATGGTTCGGTTGGGCGAATTGTCCTCCGAAATCGGCGAACGCAAAGACGCTGCTGGCGCATTCCTGAAACTTGCGCAGCAATCGGAAACTGCAGGCGCCGACCCCAGCCAATGGTTCGAACGCGCATATTCGGAAGATTCAACCAACGAGACCATTGCGCTCGGCTACGCAAAATGCCTGATGCAGCAGCAGCAGATCGGTGCAGCCATCTTTGTTCTTGAGCCGTTGGCCAGCACTGGGCAGAACACGCCCGAGTTCCGCGAGGTCTATGCTCGCGCCCTGCTAAGCGCAAATCGATTGACGGAAGCTTCGCCGCTCGTCTGGCAGATTTTTGAGCAAAATCCTTCGCGAATCGAGCAAATCCGCGATTTAATCGGAGCATTTCTTGATTCAGGGCTGGACCGCGAAGCGGTCGTGCTGGCTGAAAAGCTCGAACACTTCCAGCGGCGCAAAGGCGAACGCCGCGCTTTCCTCGCGATGATGCAGGATATTGCCAATGGGCATAAGCCTTCGGCCGAAATGCTCGAATTTCTGGCCGACCAGTTCAATAGTGCTAACCGCGAGAGCGAATATTCGGCCACATTGCTGCGCTTGTTCGATCTCTACGTCGAACAGAAGAATTACACGAAAGCCGGCGAAGCCCTGGACCGTTCGGCCGAGATCGATCCCTACGAGCCGGGACATCAGAAGCGCCTCGAAAGCTTGCGCGGCCGAATTGAGCAGAACCGCTATGACGTTATCGCTTCCCGCTTCACCGGCACCTCGGCGACGCAGCCCGCGCGTAGCAATACCGAAGAAAAAACCCTTGGCTCGAGCACGTTGCAGGATTTGATGTTGCAGGCGGAAATTCTGGTGCAGTATGGCATGCGAAACAAGGCTCTGGAGCGCCTCCAGCGAATCCAGCAATTGTTCCCGCATGAGGAAGACCGCAACGCCGATTTGCGGCAGTTGTATGTAACTGCGGGAATGACTCCGCAATATGCCAACGGGGCCAGTCCGGGCTCGGCTCCCGCTCCCGTCGCGCCTCCGGCAACTTCGGCTGCTTCAGGCGCAGGCTCCGATAACCTGGATATGGCCAGCTTTGCGCGCGTTCCCGATATTACTCGCAAGCTGAATCGCCAAAGTACCGCCGATACCGTACTGAATACGGCAGCAACCGAGATCGGCACGCAATGGAAGCTTTCTCGCTGCATGGCGGCTTTGCGAAAGCCTGGTCTGGTTACCAGTGCCGCAAAACAATACGCGGGCGCGGGATTGCAGGCAGCTGATCCTGAAATCGTGGAGCAGGTCGTTTCCACATTGCACGAGTTGGCAATCACCCGTGGCACGCTGGCTTATCCCGATACTTCCTCAGCCGCAGAACTGCAGGCATTAAAGCCCCAACTTTCGGGATTGGGTGCACGCTCATTGCTGGCACTCCCGTTAATGGACGGCAACGATCACTTGGGAGTTTTGCTGCTGATTGAAAACACACCTCGTTCGTGGGCGCCAAATGACGTCCTGGTATTCAAAATGATCGCCGAGCAGGTAACGATTGCTCTCAACAACGCGGGCTTGCGGCGATTGGTCAAGAACCTCTCGGTGACCGACGAGAATTCCGGCCTGCTGCGGCGGGCGTCATATCTCGACCTTCTGATGGGCGAAGTGCGACGCGCGGCGCAACAACAGACTCCGGTTTCAGTTCTGCTGATGCGCTTTGGCGAGCGCGCCGTGATCGCAAAAGAACAAGGCGAGGCGGCAGCGGACCAACTCATGCAGCGCCTTGGCCAATTGGTCGCCGCCAATGTTCGGCAGAATGATCTTGCCTTTCGTTACGCGGCGAATGCGATTGCGATTGTGCTCGGCGAAACCGCCGAAACCGAAGCGCTCCGCGTGGTTGAAAAGATGCGGCGGCTGATCGGGACCGCAATCGGCGAAAAACAGATCGCCGGCTCTTTCAATGCCGGAGTTGCCGAAGCGGTAGTTCGCCAGCAGTTTGACGCGGTTGATACGGTGACTGAAGTGATCAACCGTGCCGAGCGCGCGCTCGAGAAATCCGTTACCGAGGGTGCAGGAAAGAGCGCAGCCCTGCCAGCAGCCATGACCGCAGCCGCAGTGGCGTGATTTCTTTTTAGTCCCTAACTTTCTGTCATTCCGAACGGCTTTTAGCCGTGAGGAGTCTGCTTTTGCGTCGCTGGCACCCGCCTTCATTCCGCTGATAGACTACGAAGTTCCAGTAATCATCTCTGAACCGATCTGGCCCAATGCTTAAACCAGGTGACATTGCAATCGTCAGCGGCGCGCGCACACCCTTCGGCCGCTACTGCGGTAAGTTGAAAGATTTTACCGCGCAGGAACTCGGCGCCATTGCCGCCAAGGGCGCGATCGAGCGCTCCAAAGTAAATCCCGAAGAATTCGACCACGCCGTCTTCGGCAACGCGCAACAGACTTCCGGCGACGCCTTATACGGCGCCCGCCACGTCGGCCTGCGCGCAGGATTGAAGACTGAAACACCGGCGCTGACCGTGAATCGCCTTTGCGGAAGCGGTATGCAGGCCATTGTGAACGCGGCCCAGATGATCCAGCTCCGCGAGGCGAACGTTGTTCTCGCTGGCGGCATGGAGGCCATGTCGCAAGCTCCATTCTCGATTCGCGGCCGCGACGGCTTTTCTCTCGCTCCTGGTGGAAAACTGGAAGACTCGCTCATGGTTGCGCTGCTCGACAGCTATTGCGGTCTCTACATGGCTAATACGGCGGAGTTGTACGGCTCGCAGCAAGGCATCACGCGCGAGATGCAGGATGAATTTGCGCTGCGCTCCCAGAAATGCGCTGAAGATGCCTACACGGCCGGCCGCATTCAGGAGGAGCTCGTTCCCGTGCCGCTGAACAATTCGAAGGGCGAAGCCACCGGAGAATCGTTGAAGGAAGATGACCACCGGCGGCCGCAGACGACGATAGAGGGCTTGGCGAAATTAAGGCCTGCATTCGGCAAAAATGGGACAGTCACAGCGGGTAACGCGAGCGGAATTGTAGATGGCGGTGCCGCGGTCGTTCTAATGTCGCTTGAAGACGCGGGCAAGCGTGGCGCGTGGCCCCTGGGGCGGATTGTCAGCTGGGGAATCGCCGGCGTCGACCCGAAGATCATGGGCAGCGGCCCGGTTCCCGCGACCAAGCTTGCGCTGCAAAAAGCGGGCATGACGCTCGAGCATATCGATCTGATCGAAGTGAACGAAGCGTTCGCCGCGCAGTACTTGGCAGTTGAAAAAGAATTGGGCCTTGATCGCGAGAAGGTGAATGTGAACGGCGGCGCGATTGCCTTGGGGCATCCGCTGGGCGCGACCGGGACAAGGCTGGTGATCACGCTCTTGTACGAACTGCGCCGACGAAAGAAAAAGTATGGACTCGCGACGGCGTGCATCGGCGGCGGGCAGGGGATTGCGATGGTGGTGGAGAGCTTGAACTGAAGTTTTCACCACGGAGACACGAAGTAACCCTCCGCATGGGAAAAATGATTTACATGCCGCTCCTGGGCGAAGGGACGGATTGTTGGCGTCCGGTGCGAGCCGTCCAAATCCATGACGATGTTTTTGAGGTCGTCGACGAAATAACTGTAGGTGAATCCTGGGCTTTTGCGCCGCATTCTCGCGTGCGCTGCCGGGACTCGGTTTTCGCCGACGGACAGAGAGGGTTGGCGATATTTGCTTACGCAATTGAAAGCCATCCGTACTACAAACTTCTGAAGGATCACGAAGGACAGATTTTTCGTATCGCCTTTGCCGACGGTGAACAGTCCGTTGTCAAGGTCGTGCATGTCGACGAGGAGTATGAGGACTTTATTTATGACCTGCTGTCCACAAATCTCCAGCAAAAGTATCCTCACGGTCCAACGGAAGCGGCATATGCAGCGAAATTCGCGGACTTGGTCTCTGCGCAGCTGGAGGAACAGTCATCCGCTCCGTGACTCCGTGTCTCCGTGGTGAATTGATTTTGATCCGTGTTCATCCGCGTTAATCCGTGGCACGAGGAATCTGGAGTATTCGA
>DATIYR010000147.1:0-5969 GCA_035517535.1 Terriglobales bacterium | reverse complement strand
GAGGCCGATTTGCGCTCTGCCCGTACCGCGCCGCAGCAGGTGGCAGTCACCCGTTCCCGGGCTAAATCAGCCGAAGCGTTGGTGGAGCAGAAACAAGCAGCGCTCGATGCCGCCAAGCTGGACCTGGGATACACGACCGTGGTCTCACCGGTGAACGGCTTCGTCACCAACCGAACGGTCGAGGTCGGACAAAACGTACAACCCGGACAGGAGTTGATGCGCATCATTAATCTAGACGACATTTGGGTGACCGCAAACTTCAAGGAGACTCAGTTGCGAAATATGCGGGTCGGGCAGCCGGTTACGATTCACGTGGATGCGACCGACAAGGATTACAAAGGGCGCGTGAATAGCTTTGCCGGCGCAAGCGGCGCGATCACGAGCTTGCTGCCTCCGGAAAATGCGACCGGCAACTTTGTGAAAGTGGTCCAGCGTATCCCGGTGAAGATTACCTTCGATACCGGAGAAACCAAGCAGCACGTTCTGCGGCCTGGAATGTCAGTTGAACCCAAAGTCTGGTTGCGATAAAGTTTGCCCCGAACTTACGGGCGTTGTCGGCGGCCCAGGTTGATTCATGTACCGGGTCATCACCATCGAGCGGGAATACGGATGCGGCGCGGGCGAAATCGCGCGTAAGCTGGCCTCCAAGCTTGGTTGGAAACTGTGGGATAACGAACTCACGGCAGAAATTGCTCGCGTCGCACATGTTGATCCTTCTTCGGTGTCCATGTGCGAAGAACGCGTCGACAGCACATTTCAAAAACTGGTGAAGGTCTTCTGGCGCGGCAGCTATGAACGCCGTGCCGACCTGGAACAGCCACCGTTCGGGCCTGACCGTATGGTTGAGGTTGGCGAAGAGGTGATGCGCGATATCGCCGAACGCGGCAAGTGCGTGATCGTGGGCCGCGGCGCTCCGTACTTCTTACGCGAACGCGGCGATACTTTTCACGTTTTCCTTTATGCGCCGCGCGCAGAGAAACTGCGACGTATCGAGGAACTGGGTATGAGCTTGCAAGATGCCGAAGATCTGGTCGACAGCGTCGATCAAGAACGGATTCTCTTCGTGAAGCACTATTTTGGCGCCGACTGGCCTACGCGGTCTCTGTATCACGTGATGATCAACACCGCGATGGGAGATGAGGGCGTCATTTCGACCATCCTGCACAGCATGCGGACCATTGAGCACGAGTACGCGATCTAAGACGAATTCCTCCGTGGCGTTCCTCCGTGTAACTCTGTGTCCTCTGTGGTGAAGCTTCTCGAAAACCTGACCACAGCGAACGCGGAGTTGCACAGAGGAACGCCGAGGAACATTCGCCCGCGCTTCCATGAGAACATTGAAGTAGTCGGATGATCCAACTCAACTCAGCTGGAAAACGTTACGGACACAAGCTTCTGTTCGAGGGCGCCGATCTGTTGATCACGCCACGCGACCGGGTTGGCCTGGTCGGCGCGAACGGCACGGGAAAATCTACCCTGCTCAAGATCCTCGCCGGCCTGGAGACGCTCGATTACGGATCGGTTAGCGTGGCCAAGGGCATCAGCGCAGGATACCTGCCGCAAGATGGGCTGACGCTCTCGGGCAAAACTGTTTTCGCCGAGTGCATGTCCGTGTTCTCGCGTCTTCGCGGGATGGAAAAAGAATTGGAGCAGCTTACTTCGCGCATGGCAGAGGTCGACCACACTTCGGCGGAATACGATCAGGTAGCTGAGCGCTACCACACCATCGAGCATGAATTTCGCGTTCACGATGGATACGCAATCGAAGCGCAGGTGGGTACGGTTCTGGCAGGCCTGGGTTTTCGAGCGGAAGACTGGCATCGCCAAACGGATGAATTCTCCGGTGGCTGGCAAATGCGCATCGCGCTCGCGAAGTTGCTTTTGCAGAAGCCCAATTTATTGTTGCTGGATGAACCCACCAACCACCTGGATCTTGAATCGCGCAATTGGCTGGAAGAATATCTGTCCCAGTATCCGTTTGCCTTCGTGCTAATTTCACATGACCGTTATTTTCTTGACGTCACCGTGAATCGCATCATCGAAATCTGGAACAAAAAGATTTGGACGTACAGCGGCAATTACGAGAAATATCTGACGCAGAAGACGCAGCGGCAGGAGCAACTGGAGGCGGCATATCGCAACCAGCGCGAGCGGATCGAGCAGTTGGAAGTTTTCATTAATCGCTTTCGCTATCAGGCTACGAAAGCGAAGCAGGTGCAGAGCCGCATTAAAGAACTCGAAAAGATGGAGCGTATCGAACTGCCCGAAGAAGAAAAGACCATTCACTTTTCTTTTCCGCAGCCGAAGCCGAGCGGCAGAATTGTGGCGGAGTTCGCGGGCGTGGCAAAGTCGTACGGCGAAAAAGAAGTGTTTCGCGATGCGAATTTTATGATTGAGCGTGGCGACCGTATTGCGCTGGTCGGCGTGAATGGGGCGGGGAAGTCTACGCTGATTAAGCTGCTGGCGGGAATCGAGCCGCTGAGTGCTGGCGAATACAAGCTCGGCCACAATGTTCAATTCGACTACTTCGCCCAAGATCAGTACAAAGAGCTCGATCGGGATGCACGCATCATCGACGATTTGGGGCGCGTTTCGCCGTCCTCTCGCGAGACTGATCTGCGCAACCTGCTTGGCTGTTTTCTCTTTTCCGGAGATGAAGTGTTCAAGCGCATCGGCGTGCTCTCCGGAGGCGAGCGCAATCGATATGCGCTGCTGCGAATGCTGCTTCATCCGGCCAATTTTCTTCTGCTGGACGAGCCGACGAACCATCTCGACATTCGCGCCAAAGATATTCTGCTCGAAGCGTTGAGCGCTTATACGGGAACAGTCGTATTCGTTTCGCACGACCGCTATTTCATCGATAAGCTGGCTTCGCGAGTATTTGAAATTGGCAGCGGTCACGTCGAAGTGTATCCCGGAAACTACGAGGATTTTCTTTGGCGCAAAGAGGGTGGAGCGGCGAAGTTGCACGAGCAGGTATCGGCAACCATGCAAAGCTCGCAACGCAAGAACGGTGACGCAGGTCCAGGCCTTGATTCCCGCCCGGCCGCCGCAGGGGCCGCGACCGCCTCGAATGGCGACAAAACCCACAAGCGCCTGAACCCGATCAGGCGTAAGCAAATGGAAGAACGCTCGCAGGAACTCGAAGAAGAAATCTCCGGGCTCGAAGCCGCAATCGCGCAATGCGAGGGCTCACTGCAGACCTTCGTAAGCGCCGAAGAGAGTACCCGTCTCACTCGCCAACTCGATCACAATCGTGCCGAACTACGGCAACGCATTGCCGAGTGGGAGCAAATCGGGCAGGAGCTCGAAGCTTGATCTGATCTCGCGCACAGCGAACCGAAGTGCATCCCGCCTGTACCACTCCTTCCGTAACCTGCCGCACTTTGGTAACTCCGTGCCATAGTCACTGTTACCACAAATTTTGCCGCACGCGCGGACATAAACAAGGAAGGGCCGATGCTGCACTCAACCGACAACGCTCCCAAACAGACATATGCACCATCAACTCCGGCAGCCCCAATCAAAACCGTAACCTCGCCCATCGAGCAGGCGACGATCGGGCGCACGCTCGTCATCAAAGGCGAAGTCACCGGCAGCGAGTCACTTTACATCGATGGCCGCATTGAGGGCTCGCTCACCTGCAAGGACCATCGGGTGACGGTCGGCCGTAACGGCGTTGTTGCCGCAAATATTTCAGCGCGCGAAGTCGTCATCATGGGCAAGGTTACCGGGAACATCGAATGCACGGATCGCGTTGATATCCGCAGCGAAGGCTCGCTCACCGGTGACATTCAAAGCCGGCGCATCAGCGTAGAAGATGGCGCCATGGTGCGCGGCAGCGTTCAATTATCCCCGGCCGAGCATAAACCGGAAAAGTCGGCGGACGCTCCGAAAGCGCTCGCGGCGGCGATGGGCAAGTAGGCTCGGATCGAAAAAAGGTCGAGGAGAGCGCGTCTCAGGCGTTCACGCCGCGGTGGTGAACATTTTCGCGAATGAAGCGGATGATGTCTTCCATGGATGTGCCGGGCTGAAAGATCGCGGCGACTCCCGCCTTTTTCAACGCACCGATGTCCTGATCGGGAATGATTCCACCGACGATCAGCAGAACGTCATCCATTTTGTTTTGACGAAGAAGATCCATCACCCGCGGAACAATCGCGTTGTGCGCGCCCGAAAGAATGGATAAGCCAATGACGTGCACATCTTCCTGGAGCGCAGCGTTCACAATCATCTCCGGCGTTTGCCGAAGGCCGGTGTAGATGACCTCCATGCCGGCATCTCGCAGTGCGCGCGCGATCACCTTTGCGCCTCGGTCGTGACCATCGAGTCCGGGTTTTGCGACCAGAACGCGAATTTTCGGTTCAGCCATGGTCAGTATTTAAACACACCGCAACATCGGGTGATCGGGAGATCTGGCCATCGGGTGATCTGGTGATGTAATTGTGCGCGATTCACGCCGTTGTCAATTAGACTTGCAACCGCCTGCCAGACTGACCTAATTCGAGATCGCCCGATGGCCCGATGGTCAGATCACCAGATCATCCGATAGTTTCCACATCCAGGCTTCGCCACAAATACCAGCAGGCAATGCTGCGGTAAGGCGCCCATAACTTTGCGATTTTTTCCATCTGCTCGGGGCTTGGCAGTTTGATTTTTCGCTTGCGCGGCTTTGATGGAGCTTTGCCATTCTTTGATCGGGCCATTGCTTTTGCTGCGCTCTTGTCCAGATAGCTCTTGAACATCGCCATGCGAATGCCGAAGTCGCCGGTTGGCAAAACATCGGGACGGCGCAATGCGAACATAAGAAACATATGGGCTGTCCACACGCCCACGCCCTTCACTTGCGTGAGGTGCTCGATTACCTCGTCATCCGGTATATCAGCAATCTTCGAGAAATCCAGTTCGCTGCGGTGGGCGCGCTCGGCCATATCAATCAGGTAAGACGATTTCTGTTTCGAAAGCCCGGCCGAACGCATTTGCTCCGGCGTGAGTTTCAGAACTCCCTCGGGAGTGAGCGGATCGCCGGCAAGTGCGGTGAGGCGACCGAAGATTGTGGACGCGGCTTTGCCATTCAGCTGCTGATATGCGATCGCGCGGGCGAGGCTATGAAACGTGGGTTCACGGAATTGCATACGGAACGGACCTACGCGCTCAATGATTGAGCGCATGACTGGATCGCACTTTTTGAGGTGAAGGATGGCTTTGCGCATAAAACAAGCGGCTAGCCTCTAGCCTTTAGCCGATTCAGTGTAATCGAAAAGTACTGTTCGAGTTGCTTGTCCCGTCGGAACAATTCATTGTTCGCTTGCCGGCAGCCAGGAGCTAGTAGCTACAAAGCTTTCTAGCGCTGAAGCATATCTTACCTGGCGTTGAATGCGCGCCAATGGAACTCGATCGTCTCGCCTAAGTGCGAAAGAAAATATTCGGCATTATGTCCGCCGGGGTAGAGATGAAACTCATGTGGAATTCTCTCTGCCAGGAGTTGTTTGTGCAGCGCCTCGGCGCCGACCTCGAACCCGTAGTCATCCTGCTCGCCGCAGTTGAAGTAGATCGCCTGCGTTCTGATCTGCCCCTGGTTCTTGCGTACCAGGAGGAATGGATTATTCGCGTTCCAATGCGCGATATTGATTGGATCCCCGAACACCGAGCCCAGCAGTCTGGACAGCGGACCGGCATTGCGCAGATCAGCGTCGAGCTCGCGCGGTGACTCCGTAATCAGCGCCGGGCTTTGCGCGCTCACCGAACCAAAGCGCTCCGGATAAGCGAAGGCAAACCGCAGCGCGCCGTAGCCGCCCATGGAGAGCCCGGTAATTCCTCGTGAGCGTCGTTCCCGCAGCACACGATAGTGGGTTTCGATGAATGGCAAGAATTCAGTGAGAAAGAAATCGCTATAGCGGTCGCGGCCATCGGCTGAGTTGATGAAAAAGCTGGCCCGACCCTCGGGTGCGGCCATTACAAAACCGCCG
>DATIYR010000146.1:0-5358 GCA_035517535.1 Terriglobales bacterium | reverse complement strand
TTGCGTAATGAAAAAAGCGTTAAAGATGATAATTGTCGCTTTAATTCTCCTGTTGGTTGGCGCATTCGGAATTGCCGTTCAACTCTTTGGGATTCACACCTTCATTGGGCCACGTAAACGCGAGCTCACAGCACGCACATTTGAGAGCAGCCCGGCCAGACTCGAACGAGGCAAATACATTGCAACCTCGATGGGCTGCCTCTATTGCCATTCGCCTCATGACTGGAGCAAACGCGAAGAACCGATCCTTCCTGGAATGGAAGGCGCCGGACAACAGCTTCGATACACAGATCTTCCCGGCAGAGTGATTGCGCCGAACCTCACACCTGATAAGGAAACCGGCGCTGGTACGTGGAGCGACGATGCGCTGGCACGAGCCATTCGTGAGGGCATCGGTCACGATGGCCGCGCTCTGTTTCCGATCATGCCGTATGCGCACTATCGCAACATGCCTGATGAGGACCTGGCGTCAGTGGTGGTTTACCTGCGCTCTCTTCCTCCGGTTCGCAACCCACTGCCGCAAACTGAGATCATCTTCCCCGTGAAATATCTTATGCGAAATGCTCCTCAACCGATTACGGCTCCAGTTCCGCAGCCGGATTTGTCTGATCCCGTGAAGCGGGGCGCATTTCTGGTGAACTTAATTGGCTGTGCGGATTGCCATACTCCAATCGACAATCATCACAATCCAATTCCAGGAATGGACTTTTCCGGAGGGCAGATTATTGCGTTGCCGTCAGGCAACGTGGCCAGCAGCAATCTCACGCCGGACCCCTCTGGCATTCCCTACTATGACGAAGCGATATTCATAAAGGCCATGCGAACCGGCATGGTGGGCGCACGTGAACTGAACGGCGCCATGCCCTGGATGGTGATTGGGAAAATGACAGACCAAGACCTGGCCGCGATATTTGCCTATTTGAAAACGGTGAAGCCGGTGCGGCACAACGTGGATAACAGCCTGCCGCCCACGCTTTGTCCGCTGGATAACACCATGCACGGCGGCGGGAATCTGAATCGCAAGCAGTAGGAGGTTTATAAAAGCTGCTTTCGGCGGGGAACGAGTGCGCAATCTGTGATAAGCTTAATGGCGAACAAAAGGCGAATACGCTCATGGCTTCTCTTCCCCTGCTTCCCGATTCCGGGCAGCGCCTGGTTGGAATTGCACGACTCGCCGCGCATGGCGAAACCGTGCGCGAGGGACACAACGTTGAGTACTTCACGTTGCCGGTCCGCTCGCTGCTGAACCGGTGCGTAAGCAAGCGGCAGATGCCTTTTACCTGGACGATCAATCCTTATCGCGGTTGCGAGTTCGCCTGCAAATATTGCTATGCGCGCTACACGCACGAGTTCATGGAAATGCGCGACGGCATTGAATTCGAGCAGAAGATTTATGCCAAGCAGCATGCCGCGGAACTGCTCGGACAGGAACTACGGAAAGTGAAGTCGGGCGAATCCATTGCGATCGGTACGGCAACCGATCCGTACCAGCCGATTGAGCGAAAGCTTGAAATCACGCGCGCGATCCTGCAGGAGTTCGCAAGGCATTCGGGTTTTGAGCTGGGAATCGTGAGCAAGTCGGCGGTGATTGTCCGCGACATCGATGTGCTGCAGGAAATCTCACGGCAAAACCGGATTTCTGTGAATTTGACGGTCACGACCATCGATGCCGAGTTAGCTCGCATTCTCGAGCCGCGTGCGCCCCGCCCTGATTTGCGCCTTGAAGCGCTGCGAAAACTGCGCGACGCTGGAATCAGAGCTGGAGTGATCTGCGCACCGGTGCTGCCGGGTATTACGGATTCTCCCAAGCAACTTGAGGCAGTGGTGCGTGCTGCTGCCGAAGCCGGTGCGGCCTACATTTATGCGAATCCACTTTTTCTGAAGCCGTGCTCGGCAGCGGTGTTTCTGCCGTTTCTGAAGGAACATTTTCCCAAGCTCGTGCCGGATTACGAGCAGCGCTTCAAAGATCGCGCGTTCCTGCCGCCCGCGTACCGAAAGAGGATCTCGGAGCTCTTCACCAATTTCCGCAAAAAGTATGGAATTGAGAAAGAATCGCGGTGGCAGTGGCCCGAACTGCGTGAACCCAAAGCCGAGCAGATGCGTCTATTTGGATGACGGCCCAAAGTTGCCGAGAAGGAGCTACGATGCAAACACAAGACGTCGAACAGGTGCTGAGGGATCCGCTCGCACTGGAACTAATGCAATCCAGCATTCCCGCGCGGTTAGCGTACGTGGGACCCGACGGGTTTCCGCGCGCAATTCCTATCGGCTTCCACTGGAATGGAGTTGAGTTTGTGCTGTGTACGGTGCCGCACGCACCTAAAGTTCCGGCACTGAAAGCAAATCCCAAGGTGGCATTAACGGTTGATACGAACACATTCCCGCCACATGTTTTGCTGGTGCGCGGTACTGCCGCCATCGATATATTTGATGGCGTACCGCCCGAATATCTGGCTGCGTCTAGAAAAGGTATCCCGCCCGATCAATGGGACGCTTTCGAGGTGCAGGTGCGTGGAATGTACAAACAGATGGCTCGGATCAAGATCAAGCCGCTTTGGGCCAAATTGTTGGATTTTCAGACGCGGTTTCCGACTCCAATCGAGAAATTGATCCGGCAGGCAGGCTAATGAACCGGATCGGCTGATACGTCTATTTGGGTGGGCGGCTCGAACGCCTTGGATGGATGGTTTCCCGCCGCTTGAGCATGGCAATGAATTCCTGAATTTTTCGGGCGCGGGTTTCGGGTTTTTTCGCGGTTTGGATGCGGAACAAAATTGCGTAACGGTTCGCGCTATCGAGCGCGGCGAAGAACGCTTTCGCCTTGGGGTGCTGGTCGAGCGCAGTCTGAAGATCCTCCGGAATCCTTGCGCGACTGGATGAGTCGTAAGCCGCGTCCCAGCGACCGTTCGCCTTCGCGCAGTGCACGGCTTCTAACCCGGCAGGCCGCATGCGACCGCTTTTGATCAGCGCCTCCGCCTTTTCGCGGTTGATCTTCGACCAGATGCTTTTATCAGATCGGGGAACGAATCGCTGCAGCCAGGTCTTATCGTTCTCCGGTTTTTTCTGGCCGTCGATCCATCCGAAGCAGAGCGCGATTTCGAGTGCCTCCGCGTACGAAACCGACTTCATGCCCGAGGCTTTCTTGGCGATACGGAGCCAAAGGCCCTCGAGCTGTTGAGGGTTCTTTTCCAGCCACTCCGCCCAATCATTCTGAGTATGAAACAGACGGACGAGACCCAGTGACGGCTTCGCACTCGGCACGATCATTAGCCCTTGAGCTTCAGCTTCGATTTATTCTCTTCCAGAAATTCGCGCAGCTTGTCGGCGGAATCGAGCAGCCGAATCCATTGTTCGTAATAAAGAGTCACGGGAAAACGGCCCAGGCCATAAACGCTGACGCCGCCTTTTTCTCCCACGCGAAATTCCAGACTCCCGGTGCGGCGAGTCCCCTGCTGCTTCTCGAGTTCGGCGAGTTTTGCTTTTAATTCATCGTAAGTTGGCTCTGCCATAGTGCTCCTCAATTGTGAATTCAGTTCATCTTAATCCGGAGAAGGCCGAATTTAGAAGCAGCAGCCTAAAACGCAGGACTCAACAGCCAGATTTCCGACGAAGCCGACGATTTCACCGTGTTACCCTTTAGCGCATGAATCCTTACGCAGCAGAACTCGGAAATGAGAATGCGATTGGCGTTCTCGAGGTCACACCATCGCGCTTGAATGAGCTCGCGCACAAACTGGGCGCAGCGCTCGTCAATCAGTCGGCCGCGCCGGGAAAATGGAGCCCGCGCCAAATTTTCATTCACCTTGCGGATTGCGAACTGGCGTTCGGGTTTCGCTACCGGCAGGCGCTCGGAGAAGACAATCACGTTGTGCAGCCGTTCGATCAGGACAAATGGGCGAAGAGCTACGCGGCTTACGATACGGAGCAGGCGCTTTCGACTTTCAGCGCTTTGCGCAGTTGGAATCTTGTGTTGCTTCGCTCGCTCACGGCTGAACAGTTATCGAAGCCGGTCACGCATCCCGAGCGCGGGCAGATGGTTTTCAAGACACTCTTCGAAACCAGCGCGGGACATGACATCCATCATCTTCGACAACTTCAGGCGTTGGCGAGCAAATCGGCGGCATGATCACCTTGCCGTCCAGCCGCCGTCGATCAGAATGGTGTGGCCGGTGATGAGAGAGGCGGCGTCAGACGCCAGGAATACAACCGCGCCGGCGACCTCCATCGGCTCGCCAATGCGGTGCAATGCCGCAATCCGCTCAATGGTGTCAGCGCGATTCTCCGGTATAGAGAGATAATCCTCAGTTCCCGGCGTGTGAATGAACGTCGGCGCTACGGCGTTCACCGTAATGTTGTATTTACCCCATTCGACGGCGAGGCATTTCGTGAGGTGCGCGATTCCGGCTTTGGTCATGCAGTAAATGCTCTCGGTCGGCAGCGCAACGAACCCTGCCTGCGAACTCATGTTGATGATGCGTCCGTAGTTCTGGCGAATCATGATCCGCCCGGCCGACTGGCTCGCGAAGAATGTCCCTTTCAGATTGACACGGAGCGTGGCGTCGAAGTCGGCTTCGGTAACATTTTCTGCCAAATTTTCCGGCGCGATTCCGGCGTTATTCACCAGGATGTCGAGTTTTCCGAAGTGCTGCGAAGCATCGTTTATGGCTGCCGAGATCTGATCCAGTCTGGAGATATCCATTTGCAGCGGCAAGGCCGTCCGGCCAAGTTTTTGAATTTCGCCCACTAAATCGCCGCCTGCACTCGCGTCGCGAAGGCCGAGCGCAACATCGGCCCCGGCATTCGCCAATGCCAGTGCAATCGCGCGTCCGAGACCGCGTGCGGCCCCGGTGACGAGCGCAATTCTGCCGTGCAAATCGAAAGAAGGAAATTCACTCATATCGTCAACCCCAATCACCCGCACGCGGCTAAGGACTCGGGATTATATATAATCGCGCTTTCTTGAGGCAGTCCACCGAGGAGAGCTTTGGCTTATAACGACCTGCGCGAATGGATCGCCGCGCTTGAACGCGCCGGCGAACTGAAAAAGATAAGGACCGAAGTTGATCCCGTGCTGGAAATTGCCGAGATCACCGATCGGGTTTCGAAGGGCACTTTCGCGGGCGAGGGTGCCCGCGCCACATGGAAACCTGGCGGGCCGGCGCTGCTTTTCGAAAATGTTAAGGGCAGCGACATTCCCGTGCTCATCAACCAATTCGGTTCCGAGCGCCGCATGCGCATGGCGCTTGAGGTCGATTCGCTGGATGAAATTGCCGATCGAATCCGGCAATTCATGGACGTAAAGTCTCCGCAGGGATTTCTCGACAAAGTGAAAATGCTCCCCATGCTGGCCGAGATGGG
>DATIYR010000145.1:0-26803 GCA_035517535.1 Terriglobales bacterium | reverse complement strand
AAGAAACTAATCCACGTGCTCACCTTCTTCGAACATGCCATCGGCTGGGGGGAGCACATCGTGGTCGCCGGCGAACCAGACGTAAAGCGTGGGGAGCAGGAAAACGCTCATCACCAAACCGGCGATGAGTCCGCCGACGATGACGATTGCGAATGGGCGCTGAGAATCGGAGCCGATTGCATGCGAAACCGCGGCGGGCAGCAGCCCTAGAGTTGCGACTAGCATGGTCATCATGATTGGACGCAGCCTGAGCACCGCGCCTTCGACCGCCGCATTTTCGACGGAAGAATGCCGCGCACGAAGCTGGTTTATGTACTCCAGCATGATGACGCCGGTCTGCACGCAAACCCCGAACAGCGCCAGAAAGCCGACGCCGGATGACACGCTGAAATTTGTTCCGGTGATCAGCAGCGCAAACAAGCCCCCGATCGGCGCGACCGCGATATTGACCATGATGAGCGCCGACCATTTGAACGACTTGAACATGGTGTACAGAATGATGAAGATGATGAGAACCGTAATCGGCAGGACCACCATCAGCCGCGCATTCGCGCGCTTCTGACTGGCGTACTCACCTTCCCATCTGATCGTGTATCCCTGCGGCAGCTTTACCTGCTCGTTCACTTTCCTCATGGCTTCTTCTACCGCGCTGCCCAGGTCGCGACCGCGGACGCTGTATTTCACGGCGATGTAACGTCGGTTCCCTTCCCGATAAATTTCTGAGCCGCCATCCTCTTCGTGGATCTTGCAAAGTTGGTCCAACGAAACGCGTGCTCCGGTCGGCGATAACAAACGAATTTTTTCGATTGCTTCCTGCGTATCGCGGTACTGTGGCAGATAACGCAGGGTCAAATCGTATCGCGCCTCACCCTGCAGCACTTGCGTGAGCGCATTGCCACCAACCGCGGTCTGAATCGCATCCTGCACGTCAGAAACGTTGATCTGATAACGTGCGGCGGCATCGCGATCGACGGTGATGTTTAAATTTGGCTGCCCCAGCACACGAAATACTCCCAGATCCTCGATCCCCTGCACCCCGCGCATTACCTTGACGATTTCGTCAGCTTTGGCTTCGAGCAACCGCAGGTCGTCACCATAAATCTTCGTCGCCAGTTCGCCTTTCACACCGCTGACAGCTTCTTCCATGTTGTCTTCGATGGGCTGCGAAAAACCCCAGTCGGCGCCGGGAATTTTGCTGAGCTCGCGATTCATGGCCGCGATCAGCTCATCTTTATTCTGGTGAAAAATGGGACGCCACTGATCTTTTGGCTTGAGGTCAACGAAATATTCCGTATTGAAGAAGCCGGTGGCGTCGGTGCCATCGTCAGGGCGGCCCACCTGGCTGGTGCACTGGGGAACTTCCGGGAACGAGCACAGAATGATTCGCGCGCGATTGGCAATGCGGATGCCTTCGTCCGGGCCGGTGCTGGGCGCGAGAACACCGCGCACCCAAATTGCACCTTCATCCAGATGAGGCAGGAATTCCGAGCCGATAACCCCGCCGAACGCAAGAATGTTGCCGACCACCACCATGACGGCGGCAATTCCCACCGTGACCCAGCGATGACGAATGGCCCAACGCACGCCGACCTGATAGCGATCCATCGTCCATTCCATTACCGGATTGCGCCACTCCTTCGCTCCGTGGCGGAAGGCAAAACTCGCCAGCACGGGCGAGACAATAATTGAGAACAACAACGCACCGAGCAGCGCGAAGACAACGGTCCACGCCATGGGGTGGAAAAGGCGGCCTTCAACCCGCTGCAGCGTGAAAATCGGCAGGAACGCCGTCATCGTGATCACGATCGCGTAGAACACCGGCCGCTGAACTTCATGCGAGGCGTCGCTGATCTTTTCCGCGGTCGATTTGTGGCCGCCATTTTCCTGGCTCAACTGGCGCACAATATTTTCGATCAACACTATCGCGCCTTCGATGATGACGCCAAAATCCAGCGCTCCAATCGAGAGAAGATTTGCCGGAATGTGGCTCAAGTCCAGACAGATCGCGGCAAACAAAAGCGCGAACGGAATCGTCGTAGCCACGATGATGGCGGCACGGATGTTGCCGAGGAAGAGCAAGAGAACAATCGAAACCAGGATCATTCCTTCCGTGAGATTGTGCAGAACGGTGTGGGAGGTGAAGTGAACCAGGTCACTACGATCGATGAATGGCACCACTTTCACGCCGGGAGGCAGAATATGATCATTGAGTTCCTGCACTTTTTCGTGAATGCCCTGCAGGGCGATGTCCGCGTTCGCTCCCTTGCGCAGCAGAATAATTCCTGAGACAACGTCTTCGTTGTCGATGATTTTGTTGCCCTCATGAGTTGCGCGGGCGAACTGGCCGAGCCTGATCTTCGGGCCCTGGCTCACGGCCGCGATATCTTTCACGTGAATCGGCGTGCCATTCTTCGTGAAGATGACGGTATCTGCGATGTCGCGCACGTGATCGACGAGTCCGGCCTCGCGCACATTGATCTGTTGCAGCCCGGCTTGAATAAAACTGCCGCCAGCGTTGGCGTTGTTGTTCGTGAGTTGCTGCTCCACTTGCGAAAGGCTCAACCCGTACGCGATGAGCTTGTTTGGATCGAGACGTACTTGATATTCGCGCGTGGGGCCGCCGAAACTGGAAACGTCGACGACATCAGGGACAGCTTTCAGATTCTTCTCGACCACCCAGTCTTCGATTGACTTGAGCTCCATCGGGTCGTAAGCGGGATTGGTGCTGTGCAGGGTGAAGAAATAAATCTGCCCGACCGGGCTCCAATCAGTCCCCATTTGCGGCGTAACACCCGGCGGCAAAGTCACCTGGTTCAGGCGCTCGAGCACGCGTTCGCGGTTCCAGGCATCGTCGGAGGTATCGTCAAAAATAAGCTTCACATCCGAAAGCCCGAACAGCGAAAACGAGCGCAGGTGCACCACCTGCGGGATTCCGTTCATCGCGATTTCGATCGGGATGGTGACTTGTTGTTCGATTTGTTCTGCAGAAATTCCCGGCCATTGCGTGATGATGTCGACGTAGTTATCGGCGACGTCCGGATACGCTTCGATCGGCAAATCATGAAATGCAACCACGCCTCCCGCAAACACAATGAGCGCGAGCGCCAGAACCATCAGGCGGTTGTTTAACGCAAAATCGACTAAACGACGAATCATCTACTGCTCCACCGTGTTCTGCAGCTCGAGCGCATTCGAGACGACCTGATCGCCGCCCTTAAGGCCCGAAGCAATTTCCTGCATGTTGCCTGGAAGAGTTGCACCCGCCGCAACTTCCTCACGTTTGAAATGACCATTGCCGAGCGACTGATAAACCCAATCGCGGTCGTGCAGATGCAGAATTGCCGTCGCGGGCACGACAGCTCGCGCCACTGGCTGTTTGCCGTAAAACGTCGCCGTGACGAACATCCCAATGCGCATCAGGCCGGAATTGGGAACTTCGATCCGCACCTTGGCAGTGCGGATGGTGGGATCGAGAATCGGCAGGATATTGTCGACTCGTCCCTTCACGATTTGGTTCGGGTACGCGTTGAGGCGAACATCGGCGTACTCGCCAACGTGCACCGCATCGAGATCGTTCTCGTAGACATCGCAAACAATCCAGACGTATGAAAGGTCAGAGATGGTAAACGGATTCGGACCGGAGAGACCCTGAACGCCTGAAGAATTTGTGACCTGCTGATCGGTAATTACGCCGGAAATCGGAGCGACCACATCCACGATTCCGGAGGGATGTTGCTTATTGATACCGAGTAGCCGCAACTGCTCGCTGGCGGCGCTGAGATCAGCTTGTGCGTCCTCCTCTGCGACCTGCGCCTGTTCCAATGCGCCTTTGGAAGTGGCGCCGTGATCGTAGAGAGTCTGGGCGCGCTCGAGTTGAATATGCGCCAGGCGTTCATCGTTTTCTGCCTTCACATAAGTTTGAAATGCGCCCGAAACGTCATTGCTCTGCACCCGCATGAGCACTTGGCCTTTGGTGACGGCGTCGCCTAACTTGGCTTTCAGCTCGACGACTCTTCCTGCGGCGAGCGAAACCACCGGAACCGCGCGTTCGATATCCGGCTGCACGACTCCGGTTGCGTTCAGCGCGGGAACAACTTTGCGTTCCGTGGCAGTAGCCAAAGGAAACAACTCTGGATGATCGATAGTGAAGTTGTTTGGATCGAAATCGGCCTGCGCGGTTGTTGGCGGCGGAGCTTCGGCCTTGGCGTCACCCTTCGCGCCGCTGCAGGCTGAAATTGCGAGAGTAGAGGCCAGGCAAAGAATCACGCCCGCGAACTGCGGAGCACCGGCTCGCGCAGTATTTTGGTAGAGCGGCCCTTCAGGGCCGCGTAAGAGGGCGCGACTGAGCTGACGCGGGCCTGAAGGCCCGCTCTTCCACGGTGCGCTCCTGCGCGGTGCTCTCCTGCGCTTGAGGAAAGCAAGCGAATGAATAACTCGTGCAATCAATTTTGTTCTCATGGAACTACCTCACGACCGACGGCCATATTCAACTGCGCGGCCGCGGTCAGATATGAACCGATCAGGTTCAAATAATTCAGCTGCACGGTGCGGTAATCGCTCTGCGCGCTGAGAAAATCGAGCAGCGATGCGCCACCGTGTTGATAGGAAAAGAAGATCGTGTCGCGCACGCGCGTGGCCTGCTGCAAATATTTCTGCTTGTACGGGCGCAGCAGGTTCAGGTTGCTTTCGATCACCGCATAACCCGAATCGACGTCACTGAGAACGGTCGCCTCTGCCGCATCACGCAATCTCTGTTGGCGTGTAATATCCAGCTCGGTCCGCAACTTCTCACCTTGATTGCGGTCGAAAATACGTAATGGCACGCTCACGCTCACGCCCAGCGTGTTCAAGCCGAAAGGATTGTTGTTTGAGGAATTGTGCGTGTACCAGGCGCTGAACGTCGGATCGGTTGAGCCATTGGCGGCTGCAAGCTGGTGGTCGGTTTGCGCTTTCTCAACTGCTTCGACCGCGGCTTTCAGATCAGGCCGGGTGTCGATGGCAATTTTTCTGAACTCATCGCGCGGAAGAAGCTGATCGCTGAAATCGTAAGGCCCGGTAACGTCGAACTGATCAATCGGCGTACGATCGTTCAGCAGTGTAAGCAGCTGAATTTTTGCGGTACGCAAATCAACTTCGGCGGTTTGCACTTCAGATTCGTACTGGATGCGCTGCAACTCCAGACGATCGAGATCAACCTGGGCGATATCACCGGCATGGAAACGTATGCGGCTGATTTCGAGCACGTGGTCCCAATAGGCAAGGTCTTCGGTCGCGAGCTCGAGAACCGCTTTCGCCTGCAGCGTGGAAACGAACGCACTGCGCAGATTGAAGAGCATCGTGCGATCCAGATCCGAGTGATTGAATTCGGCGATTGACGTTCCCTTCTTTGCGCTTTCAAGCCGCAGCTCTCGCTTGTGCCGCCGCTCGTGCAAATAGCTGAGGCTCGGAACTTCGAAGGTTCCGGCAAAAGGCTTCCACTGCCCGTGATCGGGGGCGATCTGCGTTCCGTCGGCGGTCAGAGAGAAATTCGGATTCGGGCGCAGATATGCCGTAATCTCCTCCGCCTTCGACTCATCGACATTCAGCTGGTCGGCAAGGAGAGTCGGATTGTTCGCTTCAAATCTCGCGCGCACCTTTTGCCAGGTGAGCGGCTGTGGCGTGGGCTGGCCCGGAGGCGTCTGGGCCATCGCTGAACTTATCCCTAGCCACAGCAGCAACGCGCACGCTGCTGCTCGTGTCATGTTCTTCTACTTCCGAAGATTTGGGATTCAGACCCGCTGCGTTAAACCCGCAGCGCGATTAATTAGGCGAGAACGAAAGGAGGGGCGCGCCCAAGAATGGGCGAACCGAAACAGAAGTCCGGACGGCGAGACGAAGAAAGTGCTGCGGGTAGCCATGTTGGGCCAAACACAACAAGCAGGAACGCGACCAGTAAAATTGCAAACCAAACCACGTGCGAGATCGGGCTGACGTGAACCGGTGCATTCGCAAGGCGTTTACTGGAACTCGAATCCTCTACTGCGAAGGTATCGAAATGCAGATCGTCAGTAACTGAGATTGCCGGCAACAACAGCGCCAAAACACAAAGCAATGCGCCCAATCCCAAACGGAACTGACGCCGATGCGAGGGAGAAATGGGCAGCCAGACCAGCAGCGCCCCCGCCGCAATGGCGAACCATAAAAGGTTGAGCAGCAGCTCCATGAAGCAGTTAGTTTACCGCAGTTGTGTGCAGCTCTGCAGGCAACCAGAGTACAAACACTATTGGCGAACGAGTGAAGTTCGGTTTGAGGTTGGTTTTGACGTGCTCAGACTTGGATTCCTTCGGTGCGGCAAATATCGACGACTGCGAGGCGGTGGCTGGCGCCAACTTTTCGCAGCATGCGATGGATGTGATTGCGGACGGTCTGTTCGGCCAACTGGAGGCGGTTGGCGATCTCCTTATTAGTAAGGCCCTGAGAGATGAGGCCGACGAGTTGCTGCTCGCGGTTCGTCAGGCCAAGCCGGCTGCGGGCGTAAAAGCTGGGCATTTGGTTCTGCTGGGCAGCGAAGCGGAACAAAAAAGCGCAAAGCTGAGGTGAGCAAACCGCGCCACCGTTCGCAACCGTGCGAACCGCTGCAACCACTTCCATCGCGGACGCGTCTTTGACCACGTAACCCATGGCGCCTTCGCGGATGGCCTGGAGAAACGGCTGCCCGTCGGCTTCCATGCCAATAACCACAAGCTTGGTATCGGGCAGGCGCTGTTGCGCATCGCGCACGAACTCAACATGCGCCAGATTAGAGGCAAAGGAATCGATGACCAGCACATCCGGTACTGCCTGAACAATTTCCTGCAGTGAGGTCGTAGTCAGCGCAGAGGAACCCACGACCTGTATCGATTCCTTCTTGGAAAGAATCTTGGACAGTGCTTCGCGGAGAAGTCTATTTTGGGCCAGCAAAAATACAGTGGCCCGCCCATCAACGCCTATTGGCACAACCACCCCATTCGCCGGATTTAATTCGAACCTCGCTTGGCCTGGGAATTTATGGAGACATCGGCCCGCGAACCCCTCCCCTTGAGTGTGCCGATTCCACCCCCGGGGTTTACTGTAGTTGACCTAAGGTATGGCATAAATTCTAACTTTTCTGTCGGTCTCTGGTGCGGGAAATATTGTCAAAAGTGGCGCGAAAGTAACCCCTGTTTCAGAGAAGGAAACCAGGTGCTCAACAGCCCCGAATCGGGCTTCCGACGCGGCGAAAACGCCTGTGCGATCATGGCCGGAAAAGCTGAAGCCGTCCAAGTGCCATGGAAAATTTCTGTGGAAAACCCCGCTGTAACTACAACTTAACGCGCATTCACCCGACCCGAAATTCGTCCCCAACATCAATGGCACCGTCGCTGGAGAGTGAAACACAATTCAAGAACTCTGGCTTGCTCAAAATCCTGAATTAACGAATTCGGAACAGGATAGCCGTCAGGGTCGCGCGTAAAATTTCGTTGCTTCGCCCTGCCA
Organism: Terriglobales bacterium; assembly: GCA_035517535.1. Classification (GTDB taxonomy): domain Bacteria; phylum Acidobacteriota; class Terriglobia; order Terriglobales; family Acidobacteriaceae; genus Gp1-AA145. Next base: position 19,309 of record DATIYR010000145.1, on the reverse strand, counting down.
GTGGGCGATTTGCGGAATTTACGCGCCAAACGGACCAAATCTTCTCGCTTCAGAGTTTCTGGGATTGTGAACGTGGATTTGTTCCGTTTTCGTAACAGACTGGTTTTGCCATCAATTCAGGTCGCGGCAAGGAACGATCAGTGTAAGACCGAGAACCTCGTATACTCTTGCAAAAACAGCAATCTAGCGCCGAAACAGGAACCCCCTTGCAGCTGGATTCAGAGCCGATCATCCGGCAAAGGATGCCAGCAGGGAAAACGCCCGAACTGTTACCTACATTGAGTCCCTACTTCTTGCCCGTTAGCCACCTAAATAAAAGGCGCTCGATGTTCGAGCGCCATTAGGCATTCAGCTTGGATCATTGATCCCGTACTACTTCCAATCAATGATCACGTTTCACTTGGGTTGCTGCACAACCCGCATGTAGGGCTTCGGCGTTTTCCAGCCTCCAGGATATTTTTGCTTCGCCTGCTCGTCGGTGACCCCGCCTCCAATGATCACGTCGTCCCCTTGCTTCCAGTTCGCCGGGGTTGAAACCTGGTGCTTCGCCGTCAGCTGTAATGAATCGATGACTCGAAGAATCTCTTCGAAGTTGCGTCCAGTGCTCATCGGATAGCTGAGCTGCATTTTTACCTTTTTATCGGGACCAATCACGAAAACCGTGCGCACTGTGGCGTTGTCATTCGGAGTGCGGCCTTGCGAACTATCTCCCGCTGCGGCTGGCAACATACCATAAAGCTTGGCGACCTTGAGCTGGGGATCGCCGATCATCGGATAATCCACCTTCGCCCCTGAGGTCTCCTCGATATCGGCCTGCCACTTTTTGTGATCGCTCACCGGATCGACGCTCAGAGCAAGGATTTTCGTGTTGCGCTTGGCGAACTCCGGCTGCAGCTTGGCCATGGCCCCGAGCTCGGTCGTGCAAACCGGCGTGAAATCCTTGGGATGCGAGAACAGAACCGCCCATCCGTTCCCGATCCACTCGTGAAAATGGATAGGGCCTTGGGTGGTCTCGGCCGTGAAATCCGGGGCAACGTCGTTGATCCGGGGAATGGCGGCTTCGGCTGGAGTCAATATTGCAGTGCTCATTTTTCCTCCTTGGGGAAATCGGGGTTTATCTCGAAACCCTCGCAGGCGCGATCGGGTGAACTTCGCGCAAAACAAAAACCCACCCGATTTGCGCCGGGCGGGTTCGAAGAACTCGTGCTCTCACCCACACGCCGGCGCATAGATACAACAACAGATGCATGCCGGAATGGGGCGGATTCTCATGGCAATAGGATACGCAGGGTCAAACTCAGCGTCAAACGCGCAGGCTCGGGCTGGTCCAGAAATTTTGTAGCAATGGGCTACATTCCTGATCCAATACTCATGAGCTTACCCCGGCACTTCCCCTTCACCCAATTCGATGTATTCACTTCCCGCGCTCTTGAGGGTAACCCGCTAGCCGTATTCCCGGATGGACGAGGACTCAGCAGCGAACAGATGCAGGCCATCGCCAAGGAGATGAACCTTTCCGAAACAACATTCATTCTCCCGCGCGAGGAGAAGACTGAAAAAGAGCGAGGAGTTCGCGTTCGCATTTTTACGGTTCAGGAGGAACTGCCGTTTGCCGGTCATCCAACCCTCGGTACGGCCTTTGCTTTGCGCGGGAACTCTCGCGCGGACGAGATCAAGTTGGAACTGAACGTGGGAACGATTCCGGTTCGCTTCGAAGAAAACGATGGCCAGCCGGCGTTCGGCGAAATGAAACAGAACGATCCAGTGTTCGGAGAGATTCACGATCGCAAAAAGATCGCCGAGGTCACTGGAATTCCGCTCGATGATATCGACCGCGATCTTCCAATTCAGACTGTCTCTACTGGAGTTCCCTTCACCATTCTTCCGCTCCGCAACCTGGAGTCCGCTCGCAAGCTGAACATCAACCAGACACGCGCCACGGAATACCTGAGCGCTTCCGGCGGAAAGTTTTTCTTTTGCGTGACGCGTGAAACCGTCGATCCAGCGGCCCGTCTGCACGCCCGCATGCTTTTCTACAACGGCGAAGATCCCGCGACTGGCTCGGCTTCCGGATGTGCTGCCGCATGGATGGTGCAGCACGGAGTCGCACGGCCGGATGAACGTGTCCTCATCGAACAGGGAGTCGAAATGCAACGCCCGAGCCGGATTTTTGTTCGTGCTTCGCGCAGCAATGACAGAGTGGTTAATGTACGCGTCGGTGGAAATGTTGTTGAAGTTTTACGCGGTGAACTTTTTTTCTGAATCCACATGCGAGGAACTCCGCCAAAAATGCGGCGCGGCACACACCACGCTTTCTTTCAAGTTGAAAATTTCGCATTGGCGTTCACGTCACTTTACACGCGACGGCTGCGACGTTAGGATTCATTCCGCTCTAGTCAATTTTTTCAACCGACAAATTCTTAAAATTTTCGCGCGGCAGCCTTGGCGCGGTATTGGGAAGGACATGAAACCAAAACGAACGATCCTCTGTGTTGATGACAATGAGCAGTCGCTTTCGATTCGCAAGGTGATGCTGGAGACGCGCGGCTATCGCGTGCTGGCATTCTCCGACGCGCAACAAGCCTTAGAGCGGTTCTCGCAAGGCGGAGTCGATCTGGTCTTGACCGACTTGATCATGCCGGGCATTGATGGCTCGAAGTTAATTGAAGGCGTGAAAGGCCTGTCACCGGAAACGCCGGCGATTCTTCTCTCCGGAAAAGTGAAAATCTATGAGCGCGACAGCGGCGCCGACGTTTTCCTGGCAAAGGGAATGTATGCGCCGGCCGACCTGCTGGAACGCATACGCCTCTTGCTGGTTCGCAAGCGCGGTCCCAAGCGCGGCCATGCTCGCCTGCACGCGCAATGTATTCAGGCTCAAGCTCCGCGCTCGAATCACATCGCTTCTGCTTGACCCAGCATAAGCTTCGGAATTCTCTAAAAGGCCATCGCACGCGTCAGAGTTGGATTTCCGTCCCTGCGCGACCCGTTTCGCCAGCTCGGTTGTCCAACTCTCGCCTGCTCGCCTGCATCTTGAAGAGGTCAATGTATGACCTCGCAAGCGCCACTTCGAGCCCTTTTCCGCAAGCGTACGGGACGGATCCTCGTTAGCGTCCTTGTCGGAGTTATCGCTTTCGCCATCTTTCTGGTGGTACTCGCGCATCATGCGGGCCCGCTGCTGCGCGCCCGGATCATTGAAACATTGTCCGCGCGCTTCCATACACGCGTGGAATTGGGTGATGTGAACGTGGCCTTCAATCAGGGACTCGAGGTTTCCGGGAAACACCTGCTCGTGTACGGGCACTCGGACCCCAACATTCATGCTCCCGGCATTCAGCCGCTGATTGCAGTCGACGAATTCCGTTTTCGATTAGGAGCGCTGGGCCTTCTTCGGTCGCCCATCCACGTGGGCACAGTTTTCGTCAAAGGACTGCGTCTAAACATTCCTCCCAAACCGAAGAATGGGCGCGAAGCGACTCATTTTTCGGCCGGCAAAATCAGCATTGTTCTCGATCAATTTCAGGCTGACACTGCGGCTCTAATCATCAACACCGATCGCCCCGATAAGCAGCCTCTTGAATTCGCAATCAAGAATTTGTGGATGAAAGACGTCGGCCGGGGGCGTCCCATGACTTTTACGGCGAAGCTTATTAATCCGAAACCACAAGGCGACATCGATTCTCGCGGACAATTCGGGCCTTTTAATCCCGACGAACCGCGCGATACTCCGGTTCGCGGCGACTACTCGTTCAGGAACGCCGATCTGAGCACAATTGCAGGCATCGGAGGCATTCTTTCGTCGACGGGAAAATACAACGGAACGCTCGGGCACATTGTTGTGGATGGCGAAACCGACACTCCCGACTTTCGACTGCAAATCAGCGGCACTCCAGTCCCGCTCAAAACTCAGTTTCATGCGATCGTTGATGCAACCAACGGCAACACCTATCTACAGCCGGTTAATGCCACGCTACTCAACACCCGCCTGACCGCAAGCGGCTTCGTCGTTCGATCCACTGTTCCGCCCGGACATCACATCGAGCTCCATGTGACCATCCCCGCCGGAAATATTCAAGATCTGCTTCTGCTCGCAGTACGCACTAAACCGCCAGTCATGACCGGCAATCTTCGATTGACCACAAAGCTCGACATTCAACCCGGAACGGAAGACATCACGCAGAGATTGAAATTGAAGGGCAGCTTTCGCATTCAAAGAGCGCATTTTTCAAATGAAAAGATCCAGAGCAAAATTGATTCCTTGAGCATGCGCAGCCAGGGAAAACCGCAGCTCGCCACGGATAACATTCCAGATAACGTGAAGAGCCAGATGAGCGGCAACTTCCTGTTGGACAATTCCGCGTTTAAATCGAATAACCTGGTTTTTGAAATGCCGGGCACCAGAGTGAACCTTGCCGGCAGCTTCAGCCTGGATGGAAATAGATTCAACTTCGCCGGTCACGCGCGGTTCAACGCCAGGCTTTCGCAGATGGTGGGCGGGTGGAAATCCTTGTTCCTCAAGCCAATCGATCCCTTCTTCGCCAGAAACGGGGCCGGTACAGATGTCCCGATCAGCATTACCGGCACAAAATCGGCGCCGCATTTTGGATTGAACTTTGGTGGCCTGGGAAAGTCATAAATGGCTGGTAAGAATTCACTGACTGAAATGGCGCTCTGAGATGCGAGACTCCGCGAATTCGAAAGCCTTCGGAGTACGCGCATTTCTTGTTGTAAGATCAAAAGCTTGAATGGCTGCGATCATTGAAGCGGTCGATCTCCGCAAAACCTACCACATCGGCAAGATTGAGGTCCCCGCACTGCGTGGCATCTCGTTCAGTGTCGAGCGCGGCGAGTTCGTCAGCATTGTGGGCCCTTCGGGCAGCGGCAAATCGACACTGTTCTATTGCATCGGCGGGCTGACGCGGGCCGATTCGGGCAGTGTGGTAATTGATGGCGTCGATTTCACCAAACTCTCTGACTCCGCCCGTACCCGCATGCGGAAATCGAAGATTGGTTTCGTGTTTCAGAAATTCAATCTGTTGCCCACGCTCGACGCGCGTTCGAATATCGACGTAGCAATTGATATAGCCGGCACGAATGGCAGCCGCGATACTGGCCACTTCAATAAGATTGTGGAGTTACTCGGAATCAAGCAGCGGTTGCACCATCGCCCTTCAGAGCTTTCCGGCGGAGAACAGCAGCGAGTGGCGCTGGCGCGCGCGCTGATCAACCGTCCGGCGATCGTGCTCGCGGATGAGCCGACGGGAAATCTCGACACCAAGAATTCAGAAATTGTTTTGCAGATGCTCCGGCACTCCAACCAGGAGCTCGGCCAGACCGTGCTGATGATCACGCATAATCCCGCAGCCGCAGCTTACGGTGACCGCATCATCCACATGCGCGATGGCGAGATCGTTGAACCGGAAAAAGATCCGCAGTGGCACACCGGGCATTAAGCTGACAATCTTCGCTTCTGCCCAGAACCCAGCCAAATTCAAAATTCCGGATGCTGCGCCAACCTCCAGGACCACATCAGAAACGATGTCGACGTGAGGTCGATTGCCGGCTCAGTCGTGCTGTAAGACTGCATATTGTCGCGATACACGGCTTTGTTTGAACGGTTGAACGGTCCAGAATTTCCGTTGAACTTTTTAAATGTGTCCACCCCATTTGCTGGACATAGAATCATCCCGTCGAGTACGCCGGAACTGGCAGACGATGAGGGACCCTCGACCGCCGCGCCCCACAGTACCGGCGTGCCGCCGGTAGTTCCATCCAGCGCGCCTGCCAGATTCGCGACCTGATGCTGGATGCAATTAGGAAAGGTGCTTCCGTCGCCGACGATGAACGACGAGCCCCACGCGTTCGCGCCCAAAATGTTGGCCAACCAACGCTGGGAGTAGGTGTCGTACTTCTTCGTTCCGGTGAGGTCATAGGCCTCGCTCGCCATCACTGATAGACCGGCGCCGTGCGAGGTGGTATCGCCGTAACTCCAGTTGTATCCAAAGCCCCACGCATCGGTGCCTGCCTGGGTGATCGCGTCATCCACCTGCTGGAGTAATTGCCGGCGAATTCCCGCCGCCGATATCGCGAGCCCGCTGGGATTGCCGGCCATCTGCAAAGCGCGGTACAGCTCGAAGTGAGCCAGCCCACTCACGTCATATAAGTTCAGCGTGTCGGTATATCCTGCGTCGTAAATATTCGTGATGTAATTCGCAGCAAATTGTGCTGCTTGCCGCAGATAGTACGTGGGATCGGTCTGGGTTAATCCGGCAGGAAGATTCTCTCCGCCCCTCGCGCATTCAAGCGCAAAGTAGAGTTCCGTTGCACCGAGCTCCATGTCATCGTCCCAAACGTTCTCGGGATAGCCGTCGAAGGGAGCAATCGTCAACAAACAATTACTGCACGAACCCGAGTCCGCTACCGGCGCTGGATCGGAATACGATGTATTTGCCAGCGCGAATATGTGTTCGGCATTTTGCAGGCATTGATTCGCCAGCGCCGGATTTGCGACGTGTTGCAACTGGTAACAAAGCGCGAAATCGGCTGCGAGCCGGCCGGCAAGATTAGGACTGATTGGCGAACCTGCGGATCCAGCGGGAAAAACAGCTCGATTGCAAATGTAGAAAGTCGTGTACGGATCACACAGCTCGGGGTCGCCCGCTTGCTCATAATCGTCCGCCGCTTGTGGCAGGGTCCAGATGTCATATTCGGTGATCAGGCAGTACGGAGTCGCGTAGATTCCTCCGCAGTAACCTGCAGCCGAACTGGGCGTCCCCTCGCCGTAATAATCCCAATCCTGCGAGTTATCAACCTGGTAGTACAACGTACGTGTTCTGTCATTCCACATCTTCGTGAGCCAATTGATACCGAACTCCGCCTCCTTTGAGAAGTCGGAGGACATCGGCGCTCCCATTCCACTCGTTCCGGCGTACGAAATCGCTCCCGGCGGCGCTGGAGGATTCAATGTAGCTTGTGATCCCATTTCATTTGGAAAATCGCGAATCCCGATTTCCATGAGAGCGGTCGTGTAGCTGGCAGTCTCGACATATTTCATGTAATCGCCGGCGTCCCACCATCCACCTGAGGCATCGATGTTTGGGAGACTCGCCTTCACCAAAGGCGGCGCCGGCGGCTTGTTATCAATGAAGTCATTGCTGTCGAGCGGCGGCGTTGCATAAACCGTCGCATTCTCATCCTTCAAATGTCCCGGCGCAGCGCGTAGCGCATTGGGAACGAAGTTTGCTCCATCGCGTTGCGTTTGGTAGAAGAACAAACTGTTCAAGAGCAAGCCGGAGTAGAGTGCATCGCGGCCATCGACCGCAAAGGTTGGCGAGACGGCGGTGGCTGATCCCGATACTGAAATCGTATACAGATCACCGGCGGCAACATTGAAGTCGACAGGGTACACATAATAAGTGACAGTGTTGTTATGACTCCACGTGCCCAGCAAAGCCCCGCTTGAGCCCGAATAACGAATCTTCCCTTTGGAATTCGCTACGTTGAACGTTGCCGGAGTTAGCGGCGACTTGGACATCAAGTACGCGCGAAACGGAGCCTCTCCGCTCTCATATCCTGCTTGATTCACGCGCACGTAGGCGGACTGTGCAAGCGCTAATGGAAGAAACACTGCAAAAACGCCTGTGACCAGAAAGAGTCGAGTCCTGAGGAAAGCGTGGAGAATGGAGTGAAGCATCGCTCCTCTTGAATAGCGGAAATCCCGCTATTAAATGCGTTTAATAGAGTGCGCTCTCCGGCTTGGACTGTCAAGCAGGAGGAGGTCCACAGCGTCTGCGCCGGATCTCGCAGGCGAATTGTGGTTTTTTTATTCCTTAATAATCAATCCGGAATTCGCAAAACAAGATTCGTTGTTATGCTTATCATCCTGTAATCCGATTCGGTTCAGGCGGGAGGCACCAAACGTGAAATCGCGCGGCGCGATGTGGCTTTTTATTTTGTTCTTGACTGTGATTTGCCTAATTTCGCGGAAGCATACTGCGGCACAAGCGACTTCGACACAGGCAACTGCGGCACAACCCACGGCAGCTTCGATACCCGTCGACATGATCGTGCAGTACGACGTGCCGATGAAAACGCGCGATGGCGTAAAGCTGTACGCCGACATTTATCGGCCGAGATCTTCCGAAAAATTTCCCGTCATTCTCATGCGTACGCCATACGACAAAATCGTCAACTGGGCGATTGCGCCAACACCCAAAATGGTCTCACGCGGCTATGTCGTGATCATCCAGGATGTGCGAGGCCGTTATCGGTCGGAAGGCGAGTGGTACCCGTTCAGGCACGAGCAGACCGACGGCTACGATACCGTCGAATGGGCCGCGGCGCTTCCTTATTCAAATGGAAAAGTTGGCATGATGGGCGCCTCGTACGTAGGCGCGACGCAAATGCTGGCTGCGATTGCTCAACCTCCGCATCTGGAGGCCATTGCGCCGAATGTGACGGCAAGCAATTATCACGATGGCTGGACTTACCAGTCCGGGGCTTTCGAGCAATGGTTCGATCAAAACTGGACTTCCCAACTGGCGCAGAACACACTCGAGCGCGTCATTCATGAGAATACCGATGCCCGCGTGGGAGCCCCTGTCCTGCCACTCACGAATTATCCGGTTTTTAATTTCGGGCAGTTACCGGCCGATGCCCAGCTCACCCACATGATTGCGCCCTATTATTTTGACTGGCTGGCGCATCCCGATTACGACGATTATTGGAAGCAGTGGTCGATCGAGGAAAATTTTTCGAAGATCGCCGTCCCCATGCTTTCGGTCGGCGGCTGGTATGACATTTTTCAGGCCGGCACCTTGCGCAACTACATGGGCGCCAAAAAATATGGCGCCACTGAAGCCGCCCGCACCCAGCAGCATCTTTTGATCGAGATCGGCGGCCACGCTGGCTTCGGCCGCCGCATTGGCGACGTCGACTTTGGCCCACACGCCCTCGAAAACGTGTACACCGACGTCATCCTCGATTGGTATGACTTTCTGTTCAAAGGAATCCAGAACGAATTCGCCACCGACAAACCAGTGAAGCTTTTCACTATGGGTGTGAATGAATATCGCCAGGAGGAGGATTGGCCGCCACCCGAAGCTCACCCGACCAAATATTTTCTGCACTCGAACGGCAAAGCCAACTCCTTGCGCGGCGATGGCTCTCTTTCAACTTCCGCGCCCAAAACTGAGCCGCCCGACAGCTATGTCTATAATCCGGGCAATCCCGCACCGACCATCGGCGGACCGCTTTGTTGCGACCAGGAGCATATGGAGCCGGGACCGCGCGATCAGCGGCCGGTAGAAAACCGCGACGATGTTCTTGTCTATTCGATCGGCCCGTTCGCTCAGGACTTCCAAGTCACAGGTCCGGTTGCCGCCGATCTCTTCGTCAAATCTTCGGCTGTCGATACTGATTTCACGGGGAAGCTGGTCGACGTGTGGCCCGACGGTTTCGCACAAGACCTGACGGAAGGAATTCTTCGCATGCGCTATCGCGCTTCCCAGGAACACAGCGACTTAATGAATCCCGGGCAGACTTATGAAATCACGCTCGATCTGTGGGCCACGAGCAATGTTTTTCTTCGCGGGCACTCATTGCGGCTCGAGATTTCGAGCAGCAATTTTCCGCGCTTTGATCGCAACATGAATACCGGAGATGAAGCCCGATTCGCCCGAAACTTTGTTCCGGCTACAAACGTGATTCTTCACGACGCTCAACATCCGTCTGCGCTGATCCTTCCGGTCGTACCGGTCGCGTCCAGGAAATGATTTTTCTCGCGGGAAGATATTTCCTCCGCTTTCGATCACCGAGAACGACCGCACATGAGTTCTTAGCGGAATCTTCGTATAAATAATGAGTGGCGTTCGGCGCGATAAAAACCCACGACGTAGAGAACCGGCTTGCCATTCGCCGAGTAAATGACTTGTCGTATCCGCATGACCGGCGCGCCGCGCGGCAGCTGCAGAAATTGCGCCACTCGGCCTTCGGCGGCAGTAGCGTCGACTTCCTCGTCGGCGTAAGTCAATTGCACTCCATACTCCTGCTCAATGCGGGCGAACAGAGAACTTCTTCCCAGCGCGTCGCGGGCCAGGCCCGGGAATCGTTCCGCCGGTAAATAACAGGTTTCCAGCGCAAACGGTTCGTCCGCGGTATGCCGAACGCGCTCGATTTTGACCATCTTGCTGGCCGCGGGAAGCATCAGCCGGGCGGCAATTTCATCCTCCTGCTCGATAATTTTTGCCGCGATCACCTTCGAAGCCGCCGCCAAGCCTCGGCTGGCCATCTGCTCGGTGTAGCTCATTAATTTGTTGAAATGAATTCGCGGCGGAGCAACAAACGTCCCCGCCCCGCGCCGCCGCTCGACAATTCCTTCCCGCTCTAAACTGGCGAGCGCGTGGCGCGCAGTCATCAGGCTGACGCGGTGCACGCGGGCGAGTTCGCGTTCGGAAGCGACCGCATCTCCGGGTTTTAAGTGTCCAGCATCGATCCGCTCGCGGATAGAGCTTTGGATCCTCTGGTACGCCGGGATGGCTCTTTGGCCGTTGCTCGCCATTCTGTTCCTGCGCCTGTTCCCTGCTCGACGATGACAAATTCTTCTGCTATATAGCGAAATAAACAGAAAAAGTAAAGAAATAAAGCCAAACCGGTACCCGGTCGAGCCAATACACAGTTATATAGCGGAGGTTTAGACTGCAAGATCGTTTTACCAGCTCAAATTCTGCACCGAATACGGTGCAAACCCACCCATCTGAACTCATATTCAAAGGGGATAGCAGCAATCTGGAGCTCGACAGTGCATGCAACCCGCTTCATTTTCGGACCCCAAAATTGTTATAGAGCACTTGCTGGTCTAGCCTGACTTCTCTTTCTTTTAAAAATTGTGGAAAATTGTGAATTTTTTGCTTGACCAACGCCATTCGCCTGCTATATAGCATTGCAACATAACTTTTGTGGGCAGGTATTCCAAGTTCTTCCCGGAGGTTCTTGATGAGCACAAGAAGATTGCTCTCACTGGCCGTTTTCCTCTCTGTTTTATTTGCGCTGGCTGCAACTCAGGTCGCCTGGGGGCAGGAAGTCACGGGCACGATCGTCGGCACCATCACTGATCCCAGTGGCGCACCCATCAGCGGAGCTACCGTAACCGCCACCGATACCAATCGCGGTACAGTGTGGACGGCGCGGACCAACGACACTGGATCCTATTCGATTTTGCGACTGCCGATCAGTAGTTACTCGGTAAAGGTTGCCGCGACCGGCTTCGATACGGCTGTGCATCCGCCGTTTGTCCTGGAGATCAATCAAACCGCCCGCGTCGATGTGAAAATGCGGGTTGGGCAAGTGAACGAAAGCGTCGAGGTTACAAGTAGCGCGCCTGTGCTGCAAACCGAGAATGCGCAGGTCGGCACGGTCATTGACTCTGCCACAACCGACAACCTCCCGCTCGAAACTCGCAACTATGTCCAACTCACACTTCTCTCGCCCGGGGCAATTTCGGTCGATCCATCGAGTATGAACGAAGGCTCCAACACTGCCGAGGAAGGTGGACGTCCTTACATCAATGGTAACCGCGAGCAGTCGAACAACTTCCTGCTCGACGGAATCGACAACAACCAGGCTTCCGATAACCTGCTCGCCTTCACGCCCTCTCCCGATGCAATCGGCGAGTTTGACGTTATCGACCAGAACGCTTCCGCTGAGTTCGGTAACTACAACGGCGGAATTATCAATGCCACGATCAAGTCTGGAACCAACTCGTTCCACGGAGATGCATTCGAATATTTCCGCAACGACATCTTCAACGCGAACAAGTGGGAAAACGGATTAGGCGCCGGCACTGCCACCGGTGTTCTTCCCACGCCGAAGCTGCGCTGGAATATGTTCGGCGGCACTCTCGGCGGGCCGATCATCAAGAATAAGCTCTTTTTCTTTGCCGACTACCAAGGTGGGCGTCTCGATCACCCGGCCTCTGCCGGTCCCATCACCGTTCTCACCGGGGCCGAAATTGGCGGCGACTTCTCGGCCATCTGCCAGACCGGCTTTAGTGGCGGCATCTGTAACGACCGGGATAAGAATGGACTGATCATTCACCAGCTTTACAATCCCTGCGCCGCCGGAACCGGTGGAACTTCGGGAACGGCTTGCAACATCCAACCGAACACGGCCAGGACGGCTTTTGCAGGCAACATAATTCCGGGCAGCATGCTCGATCCTGCCTTCACCGCATTGACCACGAATGCGTTGTACCCGAGATCCATAACTACTCTCCCAACCGGCTTCGGACAAGCCATCAATACAACGGCACAGCAATACAATTCGGACCAGGGCGATATCAAAGTTGATTTCAAGCCGACAGAGAAGGACAGCGCGTTTGTCCGATTCTCAAAAGGCGATCAGTATGATCCGCTGACAAATTCTGTAGCGCTACTCGGCAACACCGTAAACGAAGCGTACTTGCTGAACGGCGCCGTGAACTGGACGCACTCGTTCTCGCCGAACCTTTTGAATGAAGTCCGGTTCGGCAAGAATTACGTCAAACTGGCCACCGGACTGCCGACCTTCGACACCTCGGTAGGTCAACTTGGAAATACGATCGGCATTGCCGATGGAAATCCGGGTTCGATCATCGGGCTTCCGGAGCTCTCTTTCGGAGGCGGTTCGGTCACCAATATCAACGCCGGTACCTTGAATAACCTCGGGAGCGCCGAGGTCGTGGAAAAGTTCAATACCACGGTCACCCAGTTCGACGATGTTCTGATCTATACACACGGTCGGCACACAATCAAGACCGGGTATCAGATGAACCGCTACAACTTGAATGTGTTCTACAGCGGCAACGGTGGTGAGCTCGGGGTCCAGATTTTTGGCTTAGGTCCCGGGGGCAACTATTCAGGTACGACCGGCCTTGTCGGCGGCGTGGTCACACCAACCGGTGGCGATCCAGCCGCAGATTGGGCACTCGGTCTTCCGCAGGATGTGGGCCGAGGAACCAGCACCGGCGGATGGCATCAGCGCGATTGGCTCTTTGCCGGCTTCGTTCAGGACGATTGGCGTATGACCGACAGCCTGACTCTTAACCTCGGCCTTCGCTATGAAGCGCGCACTCCATGGATCGAACTCAACAATCGCCAGGATTCGGTCAACATCTTTACAGGTGCTATCGAATTTCCAGGAAATACCCCTGTACCGGCCGGAGTTGTGGGCACGAACGGGTTTAGCCGCGGGCTTTACAATTCCGATTATGGCTGGCTGGACTTCCAGCCGCGTCTTGGATTCGCATGGAGTCCGAAGTCATGGGGCGGAACGACCGTAGTCCGCGGCGCCTTCGACGTTTCATCCTATCTCGAAGGCACTGGAACGAACCTTCGTCTGACGCAGAATCCGCCGTTCACTCCGCCTCAGGTCGAAGCGTCCAACGTGACGACTGGCACTACCGGCGGAAGTGGCGGGTATTCTACCGAGTCGGCATTCAGCACGGCAGCTCCGCCTGCTGGCAATCCATTTGTCGGCGCTACTCTGCTGGCCTGGAGCGGAACTGTGCAACCGGCAGTTTCCGACCAGTGGAACCTTTCGGTTCAGCGGCAGATTGCAAATAACACGACCGTTCAACTCGGATATGTAGGACAGCGCACTACCCACTTGATGGTGCCGGAGTGGCTGGCTCAAGGCGACCTGTCCAACGGGACCGTTACTTATCCGTTCATCGGCGGGAAGAATTCGGCGGCGTCTGGACTGACGGGTTTCGGCCCCAATCAGCTCGGCAATGTGAAGGACACCGCCTCGTCCGGCAACATGAATTACAACGCCTTGCAAGCCGTGCTGCAGAAACGCTACAGCAACGGCCTTGAGGCACAGGTTTCGTACACCTTCGAAAAGTGCATGACCAATGACGATGGATATTACGGAACCTGGGGCAGCGCGAAATTAACTACAGCCTCGGGCAATTACTGGCAAAACCTGTACAACCCGAACGGCGATTACGCCCAATGCTATTGGGACTCGAAGCACGTCATCAGCGCCTATGCCGTGTACCAGATTCCGTTCGGCAAGGGCAAGCAGTTCGGAAAGGACGTGAATCCAGTGGTTGATGCGGTGGCAGGAAATTGGTCCATCAATCCGATCGTCTCCTGGCACACCGGGTTTCCGCTATCGCTCTACGGGTCTGATGATTCAGGAACTGGAAGCCCTGAAGCACGTCCAGACTGTCTGGGCTCCGTGAGCTATCCCAAGACGGCCTCTACCAGCGGATTGCTATGGTTCAACCCCAATACCTTCGCAGCGGCCCCGTCCGGCACATTTGGTACCTGTCCGGCACAAGGTCCCGTCATCGGCCCAGGTTATTTCGATGTTGATATCAGCATGCAAAAGAACTTCCCGATTGGAGAACGAATGAAGTTCCAATTCCGCACGGACTTCCTGAACATCTTCAATCATCCCAATCTTGCTGCACCCGATACGAGTTTGGGAAGCGGGATGGGTTTGATAACCACCAGTCAGGACGCACGCCAACTGCAGTTCGCCCTGAAGTTCTACTTCTGATCGCGGTATGATGGGGCAGGCGTTCACCGCGCCTGCCCCTTTTTCTTTTATGTCCAAACCCCGGATTTTCAGCCTGAGTTGTTCCCTGCTTCTGTTTTTTGCTTCCTCTTTATTCGCTCAGAGTTCGCAGACCGCGCCGCGCGCAAGTGCGACTTCCTCGCAGAAGGCGGTCGGGTCTCAGCACGCGCTCGATCTTGCGAAGTCAGGCCGTTGCTCAGAGGCCTTGCCGCTTCTGAAACGAGCACTCAAGCAAGCTGAGCAACAAGATGTTCGTCTCCAAGCCGGCCTCGCCGGAGTGCGCTGCGCCATGGTCAAGAACGACTTCGATGGAGCTGACGATTTCTTGCGGCGGCTCATTGCGGATTTCCCGAACGATCCCGAAGTCCTCTATACCGCAGTCCACACTTATTCCGATCTCGCAACGCGAGCTTCGCAGCAATTGGCCACGCGCGCGCCAAACTCGGCCCAGGCGCATGAACTCGATGCCGAAGCTTTGGAGATGCAGGGCAAGTGGCAGGACGCGGCAAAGCAGTATCAGAAGATTCTGCAGATCAATCCACAAATGCCGGGCATTCACTTCCGCCTGGGACGCTTATTGCTTTCCGAGCCGCATCCGCCGGCGGACGCGGCCGAGCAGGCAAAAAAAGAGTTCGAGCAAGAACTTCAGATCGACCCGAGCAATGCGGGCGCCGAATATGTTCTTGGCGAACTGGCTCGCGAAGCCCAGCAATGGGATGACGCCATCCAGCACTTCGCCCGCGCGGCTAAGCTGGATTCAAGTTTCGGAGACGCGTATCTCGGTTGGGGTGTTTCGCTGGTTTCAACCAAGAAATTTTCTGATGCCGTGGCGCCCCTGGAGATGGCCGTGAAGCTGGAACCGGATAACCCTGCCGCGCACTACAATCTCGCGATCGCGTACACGCGCACGGGACGAAAAGAAGATGGAGAGCGTGAGTTCACGATTCATCGCAACATGGTCCAGAAGCAGCCGCCGGATCAGCAGCAGGCGGGAGAATCACCGTCCGGTCCACAATAATGCGCTGGCCACGCCAATCTTTTCTGTGAAAAATCCAACTTTGCCTCGGGATATCTTCATCACTTCGCGCCGCCAGTTTCTGTTTTCTCTGGCGGGCGGGCTCTCGCTCGCGGCGCTGCCCCGTTTCGCAGGCGGCTTAAATCCGCCATCCTATCCGTTCGAAGTCGTTGCTCCAGAGGCCAGCGGAATTCACTGGGCCCACAGCAGCGGAAAATCTCCCGAACATTACCTGCCGGAAACTACCGGCGCGGGTTGCGCATTTCTCGACTACGACAACGATGGCTGGATGGACATTTACCTGGTCAACAGCGGCCCGTGCGATTTTTTTACGCCGCCGACTCCTTTACGCAACGCGCTATATCGAAATAACCGCGACGGAACCTTTACCGACGTCACCGGGAAAGCCGGCGTGGCCGGCGGCGGTTACGGCCAGGGCATCGCGGTCGGGGATTACGACGGAGACGGATTTCCGGATTTATACGTAACTCAATACGGCCGAAACATTCTTTATCACAATAACGGCGATGGCACGTTTACTGACGTTACCGACAAAGCCGGACTCGCCGCGCCCGGCTGGTCTTCAAGCGCAGTCTGGTTTGACTATGACAATGACGGCAAGCTCGATTTATTTGTTTGCCAGTTCGTGGAATTCTCAAAAGATAAAAACAAAGATTGCCGCACTGGCGAAGATGCAAAGCGCGGCTACTGCATCCCTCACGTTTACCGGCCGACGGCAAGCTGGCTGTTTCACAACAATGGAGACGGCACTTTCACGGATGTGAGCAAAGCCTCCGGTATTGCTGACCGGCTTGGCAAAGCCTGGGGTGTTGTGGCAACCGACATCAATAATGATGGCCTCATCGATCTCTTCGTGGCCAATGACACCGTGGCGAACTTCCTTTTCGCAAATCGGGGTAACGGAAAATTTGAAGAGATCGGCGAACCAGCCGGAGTAGCCTACAGCGCCGATGGCCGTCCGCGCTCGGGCATGGGCGTTGATTCGGCCGATTTTGATCAGGATGGATGGATGGACCTGTTCGTCGCCAATGTCGACCGCGAGATGTATTCGCTCTACCGCAATAATCATGACGAAACATTCGACGATCGCTCCGCCGAAACCGGAATCGCGAATGCAACGCGACTGATGAGCGGTTGGGGGTTGAAGTTTTTTGATTTCGATAACGATGGAGACCTGGACCTTTTTCTCGCGAACGGAAATCCCGACGATCTCATCGAGCAAATCCATCCCCAGGTAAAGTATGAAGAGCCGCCGCTTCTATTTCGCGGTGTCGGAAAAACATTTCGCAATATCAGCGCGCAGAGCGGACCAATTTTCGAGCAGCCGCTCTCCGCGCGCGGCATGGCCATCGGCGATTTCAATAACGATGGCGCAGTAGACGTTCTTATTGCAATCAACAATGGCGCACCGGTTCTTCTCAAGAACAATGCCGGCGCTGAGAACCACTGGCTTGGGATTCAGTTGGTCGGCAAAAACTCGAATCCTGATGCAATTGGCGCGCGGATTACCTATGAGTCTCAGGACCTGAAACGCAGCCGGATGAAAGTTGGCGGCGGCAGCTATCTTTCAAGCCACGACCCGCGCCTTGTGCTTGGCATTGGCAAGCGCACGAAGATCGATTGGGTTGAGATCAAGTGGCCGCTGCCCAGCGGCAAAACCGAACGCTTCACCGATTTGCCCATCGATCGGTACATCACCATTGTTGAAGGCCAGGGCAAATGGAAATAGGGCGGCGGGAACTTGCGGTTGCTCTGGCCCTCGGAACGGCTCTGCTGCTCTGGTTCAACAAAATTTCGCGGGTACAGGCGCAAACACCAGCTGCCAATTCGATCCGCTTCACCAACATCACCGACGCAGCCGGAATCAAGTTCGTTCACTTCAAGGGCAATAAGGGAATCTCCATCAACCGCGAAGAGTTTGGGCCCGGGGTTTGCGTTGCCGATTACGACGGCGACGGCTGGCAGGACATTTATTTCGTGAATGGCCGCGACTTCTACAATCGCGGCATCTCGGTTCGCAACGCGCTCTATCACAACAATGGAGACGGCACCTTCACGGATGTGACCGATAAAGCCGGCGTTCCCGGCACCGGATACGGGCTTGGCTGCGTCTGGGGTGACTACGACAATGACGGACATCCAGATCTTTTTGTGACCCAGTATGGACGCAACGCGCTTTATCACAACAACGGCAACGGCACATTCACCGATGTGACCGATAAAGCCGGGGTCGCGGGCGAAGAGTCCGGCAAATTTCACAGCGGCGCCACTTTTTTTGATTACGACAAGGATGGCTATCTCGATCTCTACGTTGGAAGTTATGTCGCGCTCGATCCGGACGGGCCGCGCTACTGCAACATCGGCACTATTCTCAGCAGTTGCCCGCCGCAGGCATACAAAGGAAGCCTGAACGCGCTTTATCACAACAACGGCGATGGAACGTTCACGAATGTCACGAAGGCCATGAACATCTATCAGCCGAACGGAAAAAATCTCTCGGTCGGCGCGGCCGATTATGACAATGATGGCTGGCCGGACTTGTTCGTCGCCAACGATGGGCTGGAGGCCTATCTCTATCACAACGAGCACGGCAAGGGTTTTAAGGAAATCGGCATTCCGAGTGGCATGGCGTATTCCGCGAGTGGCAGCCTCATGGCTGCGATGTGTATTTCCCTCGGCGACTATGACAACGACGGCTGGCTCGATCTTTACATATCCGATTTTCAGGGATCATCCGATCATCTTTGGCACAACGACGGTAAAGGAAACTTCGATGAAGTGAGCGACGAAGCCGGAATCACCGGCCCAACGCACAATGTGTTGAGCTTTGGCGGCGGCTTCATCGACTACGACAACGATGGCTTGCTCGATCTATTCATCGCGAATGGGCACGTCTATCCGGAAATTGAGCAGGCTTCGCCTGGAACTCGCTACAAGCAGGTCAATTCGCTTTTTCATAACGAAGGCGGCGGGAAGTTCGTAGAGGTCAGCAAGGAGACGGGGATTGCCGAGCAGACGCCGCATGTCGGGCGTGGCGTAGCGTTCGCAGACTTCGACAACGACGGTTTCGTCGACATACTGGTCGCCAACAACGGCGATCCACCGTTGCTGCTGCACAATAGCGAAAACGGAAACCACTTCATCAACTTCAAATTGGTCGGAACCAAAAGCAACCGAGACGCGATGGGTGCACGTATTCGCATCGTGAGCGGAGGCGTTTCTCAGATCCGAGAAATCGAGGGCGGCGGAAGTTATCTATCGCAAAGCGATTTGCGCGCGAATTTTGGCTTGGGCAAGGCTACCAGCGTCGAAAGCCTGGAAATCAAATGGCCCAGCGGGCTGACGCAAACTTTTCATAATGTCCCGGCTGACAGGTTCTATCTGGTTGAAGAAGGCGACGATGCGCTGCAGCGCCAGCGCTAGCCTCGCAACTTGCGAGCGAAATGCGGGTAAGCTGTTTGGAACGAATTATGCAACTGCTGTAGAATGAGGCAACGAGTGGGAGTAACTTGAGGCGTTTGGCGGGCGTCTGAGCCCGCCGCCGAAATCCCGAGCGCAGTCGAGGGATCGGAACTGTATTTTTGATGCTGAGCGGGAGTAACTCAGTGGTAGAGTGCGACCTTGCCAAGGTCGAAGTCGCGGGTTCAAATCCCGTCTCCCGCTCCAGATTTCCTTCCCCGTGATCCTGGCGATCTGGAACTCATACCAATCAGGGAC
>DATIYR010000144.1:0-8174 GCA_035517535.1 Terriglobales bacterium | reverse complement strand
CGCTGAAGCTGCGCGGATAAGAAACCCGCGTGCGGCGGTTCCGGGTTCCAGTATTCGTAGCCAATCCAGGGCATGCGCCAATAGATGTAAGGCGTCTCGGCTTCCCAGAAGATTCGCAACATTTCCCGCCGTTCGTTGCTGTTGGCGAGAGCGTTTTCCAGCGCAACCGGACAAAAATGCGACAGACCGTGCATGGCGGGATAAAAAACTCCGGAGCGAATGCCGGAGCGATAGGCCTCGAATAATCCCGGGCGGGACCAGGAGCCTGGAAGTCCCTGCGCAAGCGGAAGCAGTTCAATGTGCTTGAATTCGCGCATTTTCATTTTTCTGAAATCGAGATTCGCGGTGCAGAAACTCATTACCATGCACGCGGAGCGGCCGACGGAATCGCGATGCCTGGAAAGGGTCGAAGCGAGCGCGGTTACATCGTCGGCGGTCTCGATCGAATACTGATCGTAGACGTGCTCTCCGAGATGGATTCCCTTTTGCCGAAGATTCTCGTATCCTTCGCGATCGCGAATTCCCACCCGCCCCCAATCGTCGCTTTGAATCGCGACTAGTGGCCGGGAGAATACAAACCCAGGAGACTGGCGACGAGCCCGAAATAAATTTTGGATAAATTCGACCATCTTTCGCCTGATTTAATGAGAACTGATCTGCATTGGTCTCCAAAATGACATTACGACTCCCGCTTACACGTATCCCAGGGCCCTCAACCGTTCTTCGATGACCTGCTGCTCGCGTTCGTCCATTCGCGTTGCGTCTTCTCGAACCAGTTCAGTAAGCAGCGCGGTCAACAGCTCGGATACTGAATTGAACCTGGCTGAAAATTTCTGTTCCGCCGCTTCGCACAATTCTTTCGGTAAGGCAATCATTCTTGTGTTCATATTTTTAGGCCATCACGAGTTTGCGAACCCCGAGCGTTAGCCGGGACCAGGCCAATTTCCCGAGGGTACGGTCCTGCTGGTCCAATGCGAACAAGAAAACTGTTCCGCCGAAGATTGCATAGGCAAGCACCAGGCCCGCGCCTGCGATTTCCCACTGCCGGGCAAAGCCTGCGCAGACCCGCGCCAGCGCGACGAGGCCCAGCGCGGCTCCAAATGCCGGTGCTATGAGTTTGAAATATCCGGAATGGTAGGGAAAAATTTTGAGTAGCCGGCGCACCGACTTCAGTGCCCACAAGTTCGTCGTTGCCGCCGTTAACGTCGCCGCAACCGCTGCCCCGGCAATTCCGAAACGCGGAACCAGAAACACATTCAAGCCCACAAGCAACGCGGCATTCACCGCCTCAATGCGGAGCAGTTCGGTTTGGTTGCCTGACATGAGCAGCAAAAAACCGACGGATCCCACTGCGCAGTTCACAATTTGACCGATGACCCCAATGACGAGGACTGCGGCGCCGGAGCGGAATCCAGCGCCGAAAATCGACATGAATCCGCCCGCAAAAACAATCATGCTGAGCGCGAGCGGAAAGGTCAGAATCAGTATCCACTTGGTCAGAGTTGAATAAAGTTGTTGCAGGAGCATGCGATTTTCTGCCGCATGCAGCTCAGAAATGATCGGCGAAAAAATTTGATTCACCGAGTCGAGTACCACAGGCACGACGCCGACCAGAGCCATAGCTATCGCGTAAATTCCAACCAGACTCGCTTCTAAATAGTGCCCGAGCACGACCATGTCGGCTTGGGCAAGGACAAACTGCAGCGTGGCCATGCCGTAAGCGGCCATTGAGAAGGTCACAACCTCCCGCTCGAAATACAAGGTCGATTTTTTCTGTGCGCTGCCCGGCGTCAGTTTCCAGACCAGCGCGATGAACAAACAAAGGATTAGCAGCGAACTGATAACCTGCGCCACCAAGTACCCGGTCAGGCCGAAACCGAGACTGATCAAGGCCACGGCAATCATTATGTTCGCCGGCGTGCCTATGAAACTTGTAATAATCGTGCGGCGTGCGACATCGCGATAACCAGCCATCACCTGACCAAGAAAGAGGTTGAGGCCCCCCACAGCCATGATCACGGCAAAGGCCCAGAGGTAACGGTCCAGTCTGGGGGAATGATAGAAGCGGCTTGCAATCCATGGCCCTGCAAGCAGCACCACAAACGCGAATGCAAGGTTCAGCGCCGATAGGAGCGTCACGCTTCCGCGCAGAAAGCTCGCAAGCTTCTCGGGATTACCCTTGGCCGCATATGCCGCCACGAATCGCACCGCGGCTGTGGGAAGGCCGAGCGAATTAAACACGCCGACGAATCCAACAATCGTCATTCCGAGCGCGTAGAGCCCGAGTGCCTCTGCGCCGAGCGCGCGCGCGAGGTAGACCTTGAAAAAATATCCGGCGGCGGCGGCGAAAAGTGATCCGGCAAAACAAATCGACGATTGCCGCGAAATTCTGCCCATGCAACTGCGGAACTCATCGACCGGAGGAATCAAGGCCGGTGAAAATATCGGCTGAGCGATATTGGTGGCAGCACTCATGTTTTGGGCCGAGAGCACACTTCAGTTTTCGAGGATAGTGCAGCTCAGGTTCACAGCGATATGCCAAGCTGGGTTCGCTGGCGCGAGCATTCAGGTGCTTATCAGGGACCAATCAAGCGGAGTGCCTTTTTCGATGTCGCATGTTGCACGCCGACCCAGGATCTCCTGCAAATAGCGAGTGTGCAATCCGTGTGCCGGGCGGATGGAACGTACATTCTTGCTGGTGAATTGTTCGCCACGTTTGATTTCTTCTACAGCGAAGAGCGAGCGCCGAAACGTCAGGCTGGATTGCTCGCGTTCGGTCGGTCCAAATTGGATAGAGCCGAGCGCCTTCTCCGCGAAGCGCACTGCTTCGACCATCATTTTGAACTCGTGGGGTTCGAGCGAAAATGCGCTATCGGGACCTCCATCCGCTCGCGACAACGTCAAATGTTTTTCGATAATGCAGGCGTCGAGCGCGACTGCTGCAACCGGAACAGCGATTCCCATGCTGTGGTCCGACAGTCCTGCAGGAACTCCGAAGCGTTGCGCGAGTTCGGGAATCGTACGCAGATTCATCTCTTCGGGCGCCGAAGGATATGCGCTGGTGCACTTCAGCAACGCGATTTCCGCCGCGCCCGCATTGCGCGCCGCCGCGACTGCTTCTTCAATTTCTTCCGGCGTACCCATTCCAGTGGACATGATCAACGGCTTGCCAGTGCGCGCCATTTTCTGGATGAGAGAAACATCGACAAGTTCGAATGAGGCCAGCTTGTACGCGGGAACCTCCATTGCCTCGAGAAAGTCAACGGCAGTTTCGTCAAACGGCGACGAAAACAACGCGACTCCTGCAGCATTGGCCAATTGCTTCAGCTTCGGCTGCCACTCCCAGGGAGTGAACGCCTCAGCATACAGTTCGTGGAGAGATCGGCCGTCCCAGAGGGTGCCGCCGCCGATCTGAAATTCCTTTCGTCTGCAGGGGATTGTGATGGTATCCGGGGTGTACGTCTGCAGCTTGATTGCATCAGCGCCGGCTCGTTTTGCCACCTCGATCAGTCGAGCGGCGCGATCGAACTCCTGATGGTGATTCGCCGAAAGCTCCGCGATTATATATACAGGCTGACCGGGACCGACCGAGCGGTCCTCGATTCTTATGGTTGATGTCGCGACAGAATTCGCCGCAGCCTCCGGATTGAGTACAGAAGGCACGATGCTCGAATGTTAGTGAGTCGTGAATCGCAGCCGCAACTAATGCTTTTGGCCTGGTACCTTTTGCGACAATGTTTTCACTTATGCCCGGCCGAGGACGTTTGCGGCATTCGCAGCTGTTTGCAAATGCGCCAGCTGTGCGGCCGAATACGGCTCTCTGCGTCCGCGGCGTAGGATCGCCAGTGCGTTTTCGCCACAGTTGAAGATGAGGTCAATGACTGAGGCAAACGCTTCAAAGGGCGCGTAAAGCTGGGGATATTGCGGATGTTCATAGTTCTGGAAAAAGATTGTTATTCCACGCGCACAGAGTATCTCCTGCTCTTCGAGAAGATATACAGCCGATCCAAGAGGAGACAAATATTCGCTTGCGCCGACGCGCTCACAGATGTTCGCAAGCAACTCCGTCCGTCTGCCGTTGACGTTCAGTGTTGATGCGCGGACCAGAGGCGTTGAGATTCGCAAAAAGTCCATCAGCAATCGAATCAAGCCGATGTTTAAATCCACCAGCAACCCGTTAGAGAGCTCTTGCAGTCGCTGCTTCAGAGCCGGAAAATATTTCGCGAAGTGAGGCGCCCGCCGATATGCAAGTTCGATCGCTCGAATCTGATCGTGACAAAAATTCGGATCGCGAATCTCAACATCTTTGATCAGTTGCCCGAAGTGGCCGCGGAATGCGACTGGAACACTCAGCCACTGTAAGCCGGCGGCAGTCCGTATGCGATTGCGTTGCTGCCAGGATTGTTTGGCGAATTGCACATTGTCGAGGAGAACGAACAAATCCGCTTGATCGATCAGATCAAAATATCCAGCCCAAGGAAGATAGGTCGGCTGGTTGATTGCGATTTTCACACCGACTCCACATGGCTTCGTGCTAAAGCTGGACGGCGCGCCGCAGATTGCATCGCGGCGACGACGCGTTGTGCGCCAAGACCATCAACCAATTGCCGGCAGCGCTGAGAAAGCGACTCGCGAATGTTTTGCGAGCTCAGCAGCGTCTCGATGGCACTCGCAATCTCGGCCGGCTCGACCTGGTTCGCGGTTCCTAAATGTACCGCGCAGCCTTGGCGGTGCAGTTCCTTCGCGACAGGGGTCTGGTTGGGAGCGACGTCGAGCAAAACCATTGGCACCCCGAAAAAACATAACTCCCAACACGTGCATCCTGCGGCAGAAATGGCAATATCTGCTGCGGCCATCAGCCCTGTCATGTCCTGCACATCTTTGCGGACGCTGATTTTGTCGGCGAACTGCGCCGCGCAAGTTTCAAGTTGCGCAAACGCGCGGGAACTTCCGCCGACTGCAAACAATATTTGAAAGCCCTTCAAGTTAATTCGGCCGAGGGATTCCATAACACGAATCCCAATCTCGGCAGAAGGGCTGCCTCCGAGCGTCAGGAGGGCGGTGCAGGGCGAAGCGGAAATTTCTCGCTGCCATTCCCGCCATCGGGCAAATTCGCGACGCAGCAGGCAATAACCGGGACCAAGAAGCAATTGCGCATGCGAAGCGCGGCGGCGATACCAATTTTCGTTTGCATTCAGGTTTTGATTCAAAACCAAATCGGCGGGGTAGTAGTCGAGTTCGCCGCCGTCATCGATGCACAAGACCCTGTGCCCACTCCGGCTTATTGTGTCCAGAAAATCTGCGCGGAAACTATAGCCATCAATCACGACCCAATCAACTTCGTACCGCCGGGCGAATTCGGAGGTTTGATTGGCATCTTCCATACTGCCGGGAAGCACGGCGACTGAAATCACCGCACAACCTTCGCGCGCCAGTCTGGCGCGAACGGCGGAGGTCGATTGCGCCAGCAAAAAAACCGCGCAACGGCCAGAGTCCTGCCATGCTTGCGCCAGGGCCAGGCAGCGCATCACGTGTCCAGTCCCGATTTCCGCACTGGCGTCGACGCGAATCAGAATCGTTCCTGAGCTCATAGTTCTTTGTCGAAAATCATCCCGCCGCAGCCATCGTCAGCGGGCCGGTCAGCAATTGGTCGAGTTTCTCCGCCGCAATCGTCTGCCATAGATTTGGAATGTGCACGGGAGAGAAGCTTTCGAGCAATCTGGGAAGTTCAGCGATCTCAGACGGTGAATGCAGCGGAAACCCGGCACCGAACTTCACGAACTGCTCGAGATATCCGTAACGCGAATAGTCCAGCCAGGCGCACAAAAATGTGGGAATGCCGCGAATGGTGCAATCTACAGCTGCCGTGGATTGCACGGTGACCGCGAAAAACACGCGCTCGAGTAACTCCTCAGAGAGCGAGCCGGCTATGACTTTCACTCGTGACCGTTGCGGAGCGGATAAGGTTGCGTTGACCAATTTTTTTCTTTCGCGCACGCGTTCCATCGGATGCAGTTTGACTACCAGCTCGCGATTCATGCTGCGAGCCATTTCCGCCAATCGCGGAAGAACTTCGGCATAGATTTGCTGCGTGCGGCCATAGTCAAGCTCGTACGGCTCGGAGAAGAAAATGATCGAGGGTTTCTCGGCAGCGGACGCGAATTCGCGTTGCCGTCGAATTGCGTAAGCGCCCAGCTCAACTTTTTCGTCAGGAACGGCGCACCGGTCCACAAGGTAGTCCCATTCCATGCGGCCTTTCGCGAGCACAACATCGGCGTGACTGCGTTTGAACAAATACCCGCCATCCAGCGCGCCGTGATGACAGGCGATGGTTGGCAGTTTCCGGCGGCGGGCAAGCAAAAGCGGAATGTGCGTGTATGGATTGGTGTTGTCGGTGCAAAACACTGCACTCACGCGTTCATGGGCAAAAACTCGAAGCCATGCATTGCGGATTGCGAGACCATTTCGCAGAAGCTTAGGGATATTCGCAAACGTTCCCAGACCCGTTAGTACTTTCAGCTCCGTGGTTTTGGTCAAGTCCGATTCAAGCCGACGCCAATTCGCAAGCAAATCGCGATACTCCTGATCGTCAACTTTTGTGTGAGCATAGGCGGCCAACTTGGCGGCCGCGACATTTTGCGGACGCTCTGAAATCCAGCCGCTGTGGCGTGTTGAAACCAGCAGGAATTTTCGCCGCCTGAGCATTGCGGCATACGCAACCGCCATTCTTGCTGCAGTCACATGCGCGACAGGCAATAGCACGATTTCGCCTTGGGCCTGCACCAGCCGATGCGTCAGAAATCGTCGGAGTTCATAGCCTGCGTCGTATTTATCTCCGATGATTCGCAGCAGCTGAGAAACATTGAAATTCCGTGCAGTACTACAAATGTGACCAGTTCGATGAAGGATGGAATTGGGGGTCGAGAAGCACCGTATAGACCGGCCCTGTAGACTGCTCAAAATTTCGGCGTGAATTCCCGTGCGGGTGACGAATAGCTCGCTATTTTCCGGCATGCTCGCGGCAAGTTTTTCGAGACGGATAATCAGCTCGATTTGCTCGTGAAACCAAATCGAGATCAGCTCCCACCAATCGAGGCCATACTGGTCGACGACATGACCGAGGCCTTCAGATAACACTTGCCGCATGCGGGCAAAACCATCCGCCTCAAGCTTCGGAACTGTCTCGACTGCGCACTCGAACGCCGCACTCCACTGATCGCGCGCGACTTTCCCGGCAAATCCTAAATCGACGACTCGGTCCCAGCGCTCGGCCGCCCATTTGCCGTTGAGCGGTTGACACTCAGGATCCAGGCACAGGATTTTCATCCGCGCTTCACCATGCCGTCCAGCCTCCATCGACGGGCAAATTTATTCCGGTGACAAAAGAAGACGCGTCCGAGGCCAGAAACAGCAACGGCCCCTGCAGTTCGCAGGGTTCCCCGGTCCGGCGCATGGGAACTTTCTCTCGCAATCGCGCTGCAAACTCAGGATCTTGGTCGAGATATTTCTGTACTGGAAAGGGACCCGGGCTCAAACAGTTGACGCGAATTTTTTCTGCAGCCAGATGGCAGGCAGCATAGCGCGTGAGCTGCATCATTCCGGCCTTCGCCGGCCCATACGATGGAGGATTATTTGCGCCGCTATTCCCATAAATCGAGGGATCCGGGCTGACACTTCCGTACATCGACGAAATGTTCACCACCGAAGAACCGGCTGTGAGCTGAGCAGACTTTCGCAAAAGGGGCAGTGCAGCTTTCAGAAGTTGAAACCCCGCCACGACATTGACTCGATAGACTTGCTCAAAGTCCGCGCTGCCGATTTCACCGAAAGTAGCGGGCCTGCCCGCGGTCGCGTTGTGCACGATTACGTCCAGCCGACCGTGTTCTCGCTCGATAGCCTGAATGCAAGTGTGAAGAGCGGCTTCATCTGTGATATCGAACGCGGCGGAAGATGCTTGCCAGTTTTTCGTCTGCAATCGAGAAACCAGTTCTTCAACTTTGTCCCTGTTTTTCGCATTCAGAACAACGTGCGCACCTGCGCTGGCCAGCGCCTCAGCCATGAATGGCCCCAGATGACCGGTGGCTCCGGTCAGAAGACAGACACGGCCGTTCAATCGGAATTTGTCGACGGCGCTAACTTGCATATGCAGCAATCGGCTCCAGAGCTGACCATTT
>DATIYR010000143.1:0-3920 GCA_035517535.1 Terriglobales bacterium | reverse complement strand
GGGGAGTTTCACGCCGGGATTCACCTTGGTGATTTCAGGGTCGTTCCAGTTTTTTACCTTTCCGAGGAAGATGCCGGAGTAGGCTTTGCGCGAGAGTTTCAGCTCTTTTACGTCGGGCAGATTGTAGGCAATCACAATGCTGCCGGCGGTCATGGGAAGCAATTGCACTCCCCCCTGCACCTGCGCCATTTCGTCGGCGGTCATGGCAGCGTCACTGGCGCCGAAATCGACCGTCTTGTCGATGACGCTCTTTACGCCGCTTCCGCTGCCGACCGATTGGTAGTCCACCAAAACATCCGGGCGGCTGCTGCTGAAGCTCTTGAACCATTTGGTGTAGAGCGGCGCGGGAAAACTGGCGCCGGCGCCCTGCAGTTTGACCTCGTTGCCTCCACCGTTCGGGCCGGTGCTGCTAGTACATGCGGCCAGGACTAACACCAGAGCAGATGCCATCAGCAGACGGTAATGGCGGGTCTTCATCAGAATCTCCTTGGAATAAAGAAAGCGTATTTAGTACGGCATTGCGATCGCCGCTAACTCGTTGGTGCACACTAACGCTCTGAAGATAAGGATTGTGGTATCGCTGCAGAGCGCGTCGATTGCGGCAGCTCGAAACCGACATACAGCATACTCAGGCAATGTTAAGGTTTCGTTAAATTGAGACGAATGAAATCGAGGAAATGGGCTGGCCAGAGCGCGGGTGCGAACTCATCAGAACCCAGAAAGCGGGCAGAGGTTTTGAAGGCCCTACGGAATCTTAAAGGCTCATCCCACCATCAATCAGCAGCTCTGCGCCGACCGTAAACGCCGCCTCATCCGAAGCGAGAAACACAACGGCATTCGCGATCTCGCTGGGCTGTCCGAACCTTCCAACGGGAATCTGCTTCGTGAACGCAGCCCGCTCTTCCTCTGACTTCCCGGCATGAAGCGGCGTCATGATCGGTCCGGCGCTCACAGCATTGACGCGAATACCTCGTGAAATCAATTCACCGGAAAGCGTTTTCGTCAACGAAATCATCGCCGCCTTGGTTGCTGCATAAACGCTCGATGTCGGCATCCCGATGTGCGGGTTGACCGACCCGTTGATTACGATCGACGCTGGGTTCGCGAACACGGGCAACAATTCCTGAAGCAGAAAGTATGGACCCTTCACGTTCGTGTTGAACGATCGGTCAAACGCCGCGGTGTCCCATTGGCCGATTGGTTTCAGGTCGGCAATCCCCGCATTGATGAAGAGCACGTCCAGCTGTCCGAACACCTTTCGGATTTCCTCGGCAATTTTGCTTTGGCTTGCCGCATCTCCCGCGTCCGCCTCAATGACGACTACATTACCCAGTTCCTTGCGAGCCGCATCCAAAGTTCCCTTGCTGAGACCAGTGATCGCGACACGGGCCCCTTCTTCTAAGAATCGGCGAGCAGTTTCGAGCCCAATCCCGCTGGTCCCGCCCGTGATCAGAGCGCGTTTTCCCTGGAGTCTTGGCATGACTGAGCATTGTATAGAAGGAGTCGATTGGATGCGTCGTCGTGGTAACGCCAGAGTTCGGACGATTGTCCACGATGGCTAGCCGAAGATGCCTTGCCCAGTGTGTCACGAAGCGGTTGCCGGACATCCTAGTACAGGCAACTGAGCACTTCATCGTTGAGATCGTTGCCGTGCCAGAGCCGAAAGCCGCAAGATGCCGGAAGCCGACGAAGCAAGCAATCCTCAGGATATTGGAATACAGGCCGACAAGAGAATGCGCTGGCTCATTGCTTTTGCGGTCATGGCCAGCGCGATCATGGAACTGGTCGATACCTCGGCCGTGAACGTCAGCCTGCCTTACATGGCCGGAAATCTCTCGTCGTCTGTGGATGAAGCCACGTGGGTACTGACCTCATACCTGGTGGCAAACGCGATCATCCTTCCACTCTCGGGATGGCTGGCGAATTATTTCGGGCGGCGGCGATTGCTGATGATGAGCGTGACCGGATTCACCGCCGCCAGCATACTTTGCGGACTTGCCCCCTCGTTGCCGGCTCTGGTTTTCTTTCGCGTATTGCAAGGGGCGGCCGGAGGGTCGCTGCAGCCGACCAGCCGCGCGATCCTGCTCGAAACCTTTCCACGCGAGGAGCGCGGGCATGCGATGGCATTCTGGGGTGTGGGCATTGTGATTGCGCCGATTGTGGCCCCGATGCTCGGCGGATGGCTGACGACTGATTACTCCTGGCGCTGGGTCTTCTTCATCAATCTTCCGGTAAGCATTATCGGGCTAATTCTGGTGGGGAAGTACGTCTTCGATCCGCCTTACATTCGCCGTCCCTCGACGCGCATCGATTACTGGGGCATGAGCCTGCTGGCGATTGGAATTGCAGCGCTGCAGGTAGTGTTCGATAAAGGCCAGGAGGACGATTGGTTCGGTTCGCACTTCATCATCGCGATGGCAGTGATCGCGGTGCTTGGGCTGGTTGCGTTCACGATTTGGGAGTTGCACACCAAGAATGCAGTCGTGCACTTCAGTTTATTGCGGTACCGGACATTTGCTGCCGGGACCAGCCTCTCTCTGGTCCTTTTCTTTGCGCTTTACGGCAGCATCGTGCTGCTGCCGCTGTTCATGCAGGAGTTGCTGAATTTTCCCGCGGTCACGGCGGGCATCTGGAACTCGCCGCGCGGATTTGCCACCATGGCCATGATGCCGATTGCAGGATTCCTCATCGGCAGGCGCTGGGACATGCGGGCGCTACTGAGCGGAGGACTGGTGGTTTCCGGAATCGGGGCTTACATGTTTTCGTACTTGAACATGAACGCCGGCCCGTGGGATTTCTTCTGGCCGCAGATGGTGATGGGCGCGGGCCTGTCGTTTATGTTCGTTCCCCTTGCGACGATTACGGTTGATCCCATTCCGCAGCACGAAATGGGCTACGCCACCAGCCTGATTGCCTTGGCGCGAAATCTGGGCGCGGGGATTGGCATCTCCGTATTCACAGCATTCATCGCGCGGCGGGAACAATTCCATCAGGTGCGGCTGGCGGCGACGATGTCCACTGAGCATGGACTTCCTGGCAGGACAGCTTCGGCATTACAGGCTTACCTTCAGCGCCACGGACAGGATTCAGTGACCGCGGGTCACGAGGCATGGGGTCTGATCTACCATGGCCTGCTGCAACACGCTGCGGCATTGAGCTATCTGGATGGATTCCGTGTGATGGCTGTTCTGTTGATACTCGCGGTGCCGTTTGTCTGGATTATGAAGAAGCCACAATTCAAATCAGTTGCATAGGAGTAGGTGTGGCACATCGCTCTCCGGCAGAGCAATTCACGGATTGGGTTCATGCGTGCGATTGGGCCTTTGCGCGTCTTTGATCCTTCAGGCGCTGCTCCTTTTCGTCGAGCAGGCGAGTGATTTCGGCGATCAGCAGCAGCAAGCGATCATGGTTCTGTTCGACCGCTGCTTCTTCGCACAACTTCATCCAGCGTTCTTTGATTTCGCCCTGCATACGCGGAAAAGGAAAGGTGGCTGTGTTATGAACGCAGTGTACTTCGGCAGCAGCGCGAAGAAAGCGCCAACTTACGCCGCATTCGTTCAGGCGGTTGCGCTGGAGCCTAAAGCTTCGAGCACATCGACCGCCGAGGAGTAACGTCCCTGAGGGGCGCTGATTTGCGCGCCTTGCACCATGTGGCGAACAGAGGTGAGCATTTCGCGGGCAATGGAGATGCCTTCTTCGCGCGCGGCTTCAGGCGAAGGTGCGCGGGTCATGCGCTGCATGATGCTTTCGGGAACCGAAACCCGGAGCTCGTTCTTCATGAATTCGGCGTTGCGGGCGCTGACCAGCGGCCAAATTCCCGCGACCACGGGAATTTTGAAGTGCTCGATGCGGCGCATGAAATTTTCGAGCAGCGAGAGATCGAAGACAGGCTGCGTGACTGCGTATTCGGCGCCGGCTTC
>DATIYR010000142.1:0-3043 GCA_035517535.1 Terriglobales bacterium | reverse complement strand
CGGCGAATTTTCCCTGGAACATCTGACGCGTGAAAAGAAGCTTATCGCCATCCTTTCGATATCCGGTGCAGTCACTCACAACGGCGCGCCCCATGCTGGTCGCCAGCTTCGGAACGAAGTCGCGCACCTGATAGGTGTGCGGCATCAGAACAAGTCGCGGCTGTTTTGACGCCAGAAGCTGTTTCAGCCCGGCCGAAAACGCGTCGGGAGTGTACGGCTTCAACGCGGGCGATTCGACGTCATAGACCTTCGCCACCTTCTTTCCGGCAATCTCTGTCGCAATCGCGCCGATCCCATCGCCGACGACGGCCGCCTCCAGAGTCCATCCCGTATCGGCGGCGATGGCTTGGCCGGCGACCAGCGTCTCCCATGACACCCGGTTGAGTTGACCTTCGCGTTGTTCGGCGATGACCAGAATAGTTTCAGCCATACTTTTCACTGCTCGTGGAAGACTACTCCGTCAAGGGTCCGCGCTTATTTCGACCGATCGTGAGCAAGGTCAATCCCACGGCCGCCTGTATCAAGGTCCAATACGTATACAAATAAGAGCCGCCCTTGATTCCGGCATAGACAAAAGACAAAAAGATGAGGTCAGTCCAAAGCAACAGCTTGCCGACCGTCATCAGCACGGCGCCCTTCGTCTCGTTTCCGCCGAGTTGAACTTCTTCCATGCGTATCATCTGCTTGCCAGTCATTGCTTCTCCTCCTGCCTACAACACACGAATTTCGTTCCGCAGCTTGTCGACCAACTTCTTCGCCACTTCCGACGGTGGCCCTTCCAAGTACTCAGTTTTTCTGCTCTTTTGTGGGATATACATGCGCTCGATTTTTTGCAAATTCGGGCCGAGCGCCGATTGCACCTCGGCCATCGTGACTTTCCGCAGCGGCTTGTTCTTCGCCTGCTTGATGCCGATCAGCGTCGCGTACCGCAGCTTATTAATACCAGACTGAATCGTGAGCACTGTCGGCAAAGGCATATCCACGAACTGAAAGTACCCGGCTTCAAGTTCGCGCCTCACTCTTATTCCGCCAGCACTCTTTTCAATTTGCATGATGATGGTCGCGTGGGGCCAACCAAGAAGTTCGGCGAGAATTACACCCGTTTGCGCGAAACCATAATCATCAGATTGTAATCCGGTAAAAATCAGATCGAATTTTTCTTCCTTGATTGCAGCCGCAAACGCACGCGCGGTGTTGAAAGCGTCCAGTCCGACGAAACCGGGGTCTTCGAGATGAATTGCGCGGTCTGCCCCTTTAGCCAGCGCCTCACGCAAAACCTGCTGCGCCCGCGCCGGACCGGCGGTGATCGCGACCACTTCGCCGCCGTGCTTCTCCTTCTGACGCAGGGCCTCTTCGAGCGCGTAGGCGTCCGGCTCGTTCACTTCATACGAAACATCGTCGCGAATCCAGGTGCCGCTCTCGTTGAGCTTCAGAGGCGCGTCCTTCTGCGGCACTTGCTTGATACAGACTAAAATCTTCAATGATTCCTCGCGCGAACGAGAACAAAAAACGAGAACAGAGAAACGAATTAGTATAGCTGACGGGAGCGGGCGTAGCAGGTTTCACTTTTGCAACTAATCTAAAAAATTTACGTGGGCACAGAGCCTTTGCTCGACGTCAGTTCCGTCCTACGAATAGATGCGTAAAAAATCCTCCGACTTCAGCTCACAATCGCAAACCGTGCGCGTCGCATCCAACTGGAAAGGTTTATAATTTTTGTTCGCCATGACGCGAAACCAGCGTTATGCACTTGTTGCCTACGTAAGAAACTCTGTGGGAGAGTTTGTTGAATCTCTCCGCAAAGAACTGCACCCCGAACTGCCTCACCTCGCGGCGCACGTGACTTTGCTGCCTCCCCGCTATTTACAGGGCACGGAATCGGCCGCCGTCGAGAAAATGGAAGAACTCTGCCAGGAAGTGGAGCCTTTTGAGGTTTCGCTGGGCGAGGTTGAAACCTTTATTCCGGTGACCCCCACGGTTTTCATTCGCGTGGCGCATGCCGCCTATCGCATGCGCGAACTTCACGACCGGCTCAACGCGGATGCGCTCGCCTGCCGCGAAGAATGGCCCTATATGCCGCATCTGACCATCGTAAAGATGGGCGCCGAGGACCAGGCGCAACACGCGTACCGAGTGGCTCGAAGCCGGTGGGCGGAATTCGACCAATCCCGCTGCATAGAGGTCTGCGACCTGACATTTGTCCGCGAAGAAAGCCAAAACCACTGGCTGGATTTGGCTGAAATTCCACTCGGCCAGCGGCTCGTCCCGGCTTCCGGACGGGCCCGGTAAGCCTCAAGCGGATTCTGTTGTCCGGCAAAAACCCTCGTCCACGGACTCTCCGGTACTCAACAGGCCCGTTACCTGTACTTCTTCACGTCGCACATGTCCCTCCCGTACTCTGCCCATCGTGCGATTGATCACGTAAATAAAAGATACGACGGGGCAATTGTACTTCCCGCCGCCGGGGGGAGCGATGCAAATCGGGGTTTATGGGGCGGGTTACCTTGGGACAGTAATTTCCGCTTGCCTGGCGGATTTCGGAACGCCAGTAACCTGTTGCCATCCTGATAGCTCCCGCATGGTGGAGATGGCCCAGGGTAAAGTCCCATTTCATGAGAAAAATTTAAGCGAAGTGATCAAGCGCAGCGTCCGTTCGGGACGCCTTGCCTATTCAACCGATATCGAAGCCTTCGCGCGCAAGTCGGGCGTGATTTTTCTGGCCGAGGACACTGCGCAGCACCTGCCCGATCTGGTCCTTCGTATTTCGAGAGCGGTTTCGAAGCCCCCGATCCTGTCGATCGTGACTCCGGTTCCGGTTGGTACGGGCGTGGAACTGGAGAAAAAGGTTCAGGATGCCGGACTAAAAGCGATCATCGTCTCGCAACCGATGTTCTTCACCGCTGGCTGCGCAGTCGAGGATTTCAACTGGCCCGACCGCATCATTCTCGGGACAAATTCGGCTGACGCGGTAGCCGCGGTCAAACATATTTTTCATCCGCTCGTAATGCGTGGGGTTCCCGTCATTGTCACGAATCACGCGACG
>DATIYR010000141.1:0-9141 GCA_035517535.1 Terriglobales bacterium | reverse complement strand
GGCAAGTGGACGCTGATCCTGGTGCGCGAACTGCGCCACTCGCCGGAAAAAGTGTGGCAGGCGCTCACCGACCCCGCGCAATTGCGCGAGTGGGCGCCGTTTGTGACCGATGGGAGTTTGGGTACGGTTGGAAGGGTGCAGCTGACGTGGGTGGGAAACCCCACGCCGATTGAAACAAGAGTAACGCGAGCCGATGCTCCCAGGGTGATCGAGTTCGGCGATCACCGCTGGGAACTCGAACCGACTGCGGATGGGACGCGGTTGACGCTGTGGTCGAATATCGATCGCCGCTTCATCGCATGGGGAGCCGCGGGCTGGCACATTGCATTCGATGTTCTGGATCGGCTTCTCAGCGGGAACCCTATCGGACGCATTGCGGGTAGTGAGGCGATGAAGTTCGGATGGCAGCGGTTGGTGGGTGAGTATGCTAAGCAGTTCGGGGTTAAGACACCGAAGGGATCCTAGGCGGCACTGGCTGGGAAAATTCCTGCTCTACGAAGACCGCGTAGGGTGAGGGCAACCCGGGTGCTTCAGATCGAAGTGTGTCGCCCAACTGCGCCGAGGTTGGAGAAAAATACTGAGAAGGAAGAGCGGCGCTTGAGCGCCGCGTTAACTATGCAATTCGACAGCGACGCGGCCCTGAAGGGCCGCTCTTCCACGGTTATTCCGATCTCTGCAGTGAAATGCTTTTGGCACGAAATTGTCGGAAGAGGAAGGGGGTTCCCATGAACCGGAACAGATGGATTCGACAGACTCACGGCTGGCTATCGATAGCCTTTAGGAGTGAAAAAATATGTCAAACCTGAGCCTTTCAAAAAAGCAGCGCGAAGAATTACTCAGAACGTTACAAGCCCGTTTTCAGGCAAACATGACTCGTCACAAAGGCCTGGTATGGGGTGAAGTAGAAGACAGGCTCGACGTGAACGCTGAAAAATTGTGGTCACTGGTTGAGATGGAAAGAACCGGGGGTGAACCGGACATCGTAGGCCACGACAAAAAGACGGGCGAATATATTTTTTATGATTGCTCAGCGGAAAGTCCGAAGGGCCGCAGAAGTATTTGTTACGACCGGGAAGCGCTGGAATCGAGGAAAGAACATAAACCGAAAGCGAACGCCGTTGATATGGCAGCGGCCATGGGCGTCGAGCTTTTAACGGAAGAAGAGTATCGGGAGCTGCAGAAACTTGGCGAGTTCGATACGAAAACTTCGAGCTGGGTGAAAACGCCTGCGAAGGTCAGGAAGCTTGGCGGCGCGCTGTTTTGTGATCGCCGCTTCGATACGGTTTTCACCTATCACAACGGCGCGGAGTCGTACTATGCGGGCCGGGCGTTCCGCGGTTCGCTAAGGGTGTGAATTTCACGGAACATCGCCACTCGAGATCGGGCTTGAACGGACCATACGGCACTCACTTCGCTCGCTTCGTTCATGGTTCGAGCGGCAATAAGTATGTGGGATTGTTTTTGAACGACCCGCCGAAGACCTGTGCATCGGCCTCGCGCATATCCCAAGAAATCACCGAAACTGGCGTGATTTGCACTGTCACATCGTCCCAGCCGGCAAAGACGGGCCCGACGCGCGGGTCGGCGATAGCGGCAGAGCTCAGATATTTGCGATGAATCTCAGCATTCAGTTTCTGCGAAGCGCTACCCTGCAAAATCTTTACGGTGCCGATAATGGTGGCGCCGAATGAAGCTTGCGGGTCGCGAGAATCGATCATCAATGTTGCTTTGGAGCTGGACTTCATATTCCGCGCTTTGCGGCTGCGCGAAGCGGTAGCAACGAAGATATTCGAGCCGTCAAACCAGTACCAGACGGCAACCATGTGAATCGAGCCCTCCTGATTCTGAGTGGCGAGCGAGCCGATATAACGTCCATTCAGCAATTGCTGAACAAGAGCATCTGTAAGAGAGGCCATTGGGGATTCTCCATCGCGATGTAAACGGAAACAGACTACATCCAATCTGCCGCTTCATGCAGCAGGGGAAAATCTACCACCTCGACTCTTTGCGCATTCTCACAGCCGGTCAACATCGGCTTCGCGGAAGTGCTAAAGCCCGGTGCGGCTAACGTGCCTTGCAGGCGAACGGGAATAATTCGACGATGGGTCTATGTTACGCAAACTAGGCCTCGGGATTGCGTATTTCACTGCAGGCCTTTACATCCTTTTGATTGCTTGGCCCGCTGTTTATTGTCTGCAGCATGGATGCAGAGGAGCGGGTGAGGGCGACGCTTTTATGCCCGCTTTCTTTCTCACTCCGTGTGGGGTAATCGCTACGGCTTTCTCTTTATACAACTCCATACAGCACATCAGGAAACGAGATTCCTGGGCTTGGATCTGCTGGCCAATGGCAATTATTTTCGCGATTGTTCTGCTAGGTGCAATTTCGCTGATCGCGGTCATTATTTATTACACTGCATTTCGTCGTTAGGGCCATGGATGGTCCGCGCTCCCGTTGGATGATGAAGCTGGGAGATGGAAACGCGCCACTGTGACCAGAACCGGGCTTGACTGATCACCCGTCGCCCGTTTTCGCCGCGCATCAAGAAAGACAAATTCCGTCGCGGACGAACTAAAATATCTTCCGAGTGGTTGGGATCCAGCCAGCTCAATTCGGGGTCAAACAAAAATTTCTGATAAGAGGAGCTCGCAATGAAAATTGCTCGAACCATTGTTCTCGTGCTCTCACTAGCCACGTTAGTCTGGGCGGTAGAGGTTACTGCGACCCACGGTACGATTACCAAAATCGACCGGGGCGCAAAAACGATCGCTATAAAAACTGCCGACGGTACCGAACACGTTTTGCATTGGACCAAAGACACTGCGGTTGACGGAACCCGCGCCGCAGATGCCGGAGCACAGGATTCGTGGCACGGGCTAAAAGAGGGGACAGAAGTGGTAGCACACTCCACTAAACGGGGAAGCGAGGATACCGCACTCGAAGTTGACAAAGTTGGGGATAACGGACTGGATAAGACCGAAGGCACTGTCAAGGAAATCGACCGCAGCGGAAAAAAGTTGGTGGTGGAGAGCGCAGACGGAACTGAGCACACGTTTACACTTACAGGCCACGCAGCCGCGGACGCCGGGACTGACCTGCAAGCCGGTACCGCAAAGGGCGCAAAAGTGGTTGTGTACTCAACTAAGAGTGGGGGTAAGAAAGTCGCCCATTTCTTTGAGAAGATCAGATAGGGAAAGATTGGCGACAGACGAGACTGTCGCCAATTCACTGGCAATCTGCTGGAGTGTGTCCTTCAGCTTATGAACTTCATTCCTGTCACCGCGCTTCGCGGAGATGTTGTTTTGTGAATAGATCCTTGTTCTGGAGAAGGTCGTCCAAGGTGCCCGAATAACTGAAATTGGCGAGTTTGTAGACGCCGTCTTCCTGAATCACAAATTGATAGCTCCATTCCGGTGAGATTCCCGGCATTGGCGGAGGAGCGGAGAAGACGATGTAGACCGGGTCAGCGGTCAACACAAACTGAATGTGCTCGACCGGCGGGAGTATTGAGGGCGTTCGAACCGAATTGCCGGCTGCGAGCTTTTCCAGCCAGGGATTAACCCGGCGTTGGCTTCCGGCGGTGAAATAGCTTTCGACGGTTTTGAAATCTCCTTTCTTATAGGCTTCATTGGCGTCGCGGAAAAGCTGGACAATGGGCGCAGGAGGCTGGAACGAGCCGTTGAACTCGAGCATCACGCTGCCGGTATCAGCTTGCGCTGCGCCATCGACCGGCAGCGACATTCGATAGGCAGTATTGACCGCCGCGAGTGGGTCATACAGTTGAGGTTTTGTTTGGGCTGCCTGGAAGCAGTTGAGGATGAGCGCGGGTACCGTGGTCGAGCTTGAGACTGCGGTGACTTTGGAGTGGCCATTCCGGTCGGGACCGACGTAGAAGGCGCTGCGAAGCGGCTGCCCCTGGATTTTCGAATCGAAGATGAAGACCCTGCCGGAGCCGACGCGGGCTTCGGTGACGATTTCCAAATGATTTAAATCGATGTTGGCACGGATCATTTTCATCCAGGCGTCGGGACCATTGCCGCCGGCCATCGCTATGGTTGTAGCGCCGGCGGATTTCATTTCGTTGGGAGCGCCCCACACGCTTGCAAATTGGGAAGCATCGCCGGCTTGAGCTGCTTTGATTGCGGTGACGAACAGTTTGTCGGCCGGGTCATTATCTTTAACCCCGGCTTTAGCCCCGGCGGTAAGCGCGAACTGACGGAATGGCAGGTGAATCATGCGAAGATCCAGGCCAAGGTAGAACGGAGCGCGCACTTGCCGGCTCTCGATCTCCACGGGGATAGGAAGGTTCACTCGGGCATAGTCATCGGCTTGAAGATCCTGAGCGAATATTGCAAACGCTATGGCGGAGGCGAGAACTCCAAGACAAGCGCGGATGGCTCGACCGTTGATAGCCATTCGGTCTCCTGTGCGGTGAAGTGAATTCAGTGACTCGGATTGTAGTGCAGGAGCAGGCGGACACTCAGTATTTGAAAGGTTCCCTCGCACCCTCGATGCGGGCTGGCGTGGGCTTTATCGAACTTTATTGCCTCCGCACACGTACTTAGCTGTGTGCAGGGTTACGAAGGTTGTCTTGTTAAAACACGTCGTCGAAAAATTGCCACGGCTTCGGGCGTGACAAATGTCAGATTGACAAACTGACGATATGCACTGGCGCATTAAAACACGGTGAACGATTCTAAGTGTGGTTGTTCGTTGGTTCGTGATCGGCTATGCTGAAAGTCTGCTCCCAGGCTTCGGTTCGCCTTAGTTAATTTTCCCCGGAGTGCGCACATGACACTGGCCCGATTTGTCAGAAAAAACGCCTTCCGCAACAAGCGGCGCAGCATACTCACCATTCTGAGCATCGCGTTTTCACTGCTGCTGCTTTCTTTCCTGATGTCGGTTTGGCGCGCGTTTTATATGGACCAGGGCAGCTCGGAATCGGCGCAGCGGCTGATTACGCGGCATAAAGTGTCGCTGGCAAATTTTCTGCCCGGATATTACCGGCAGAAGATTGCGGCGATTCCGGGTGTAGTGCATGTGGTGCCGATGAACTGGTTCCAGGGGATTTACAAAGACCAGAAGCCGGAAAACTTTTTCGCGCGCTTCGGCACCGATCCAGACGAATTCTTCGACGTATATAAAGAGCTGTCGATTCCACCCGACCAGCTCGAGGCGTGGAAAAAAGACCGCGCCGGGGCTGTGGCTGACGTGACTTTGGCGCGGAAATACGGCTGGAAGGTTGGCGACCGGATTGTGATTCAGGGAGATATTTATCCCATCCGGCTGGAACTGACGCTGCGCGGAATATTCCATTCGTCCGAACCGAATGATGCGCTCTATTTCAACTGGAAGTATGTGGAAGAGGGCGTGGCATTCGCCAAAGACAAAGCCGGAATGTTCGTCACTCTCGTGGATTCTCCGAAGGACGTGAACCACGTTGCCGACGCAATCGACCAGACATTTGCCAATGCTCCCGAGCCGACGAAAACCGAGACGGAAAAAGCCTTTGCTCTGGGCTTCATTGCCATGCTGGGGAATGTGAAGGCGTTCATTCTGGTGATCTCGCTGGCGGCGGTGTTCACCATTCTGCTGGTCTCGGGAAACACGATTGCGATGTCGATTCGCGAACGGACGCGCGAGGTTGCGGTGCTGAAGACGCTTGGATTCAGGCGGCAAACGATTTTGGGTCTATTCATCGGCGAAGCGGTGGCGATTGCGGTAATTGGTGGAGTTGTCGGCACCGTGGTTGCGTTTCCGATGCTGTGGGGAATGGCGCATGCGCCGCAAATGGGCGGACTATTTCTGGTTGCGGTGCGTGAGTGGAAATATGTTGCGCCAGTCGCGTGGGGGGTGGCGGGAGTCGCGGGATTCTTAAGCTCGGCAATTCCGGCCTACGCTGCGTCGCGAACGGGAATTGTGGAGGGCCTGCGCCACATCGGCTAAGGAAATATTTATGGCGATACCGCTGAAATACAACATCCGCAACATGATTTTGCGCAAGGGCCTGACCACCATGACTGCGCTCGGCATCGCGATGACGGTGATGACCGCAGTCTTCTTAATGATGTTGCTGGCCGGAATGCGCAAAGCATTCGTCACCAGCGGCGACCCGTTGAATGTGCTGGTGATGCGCAAAGGATCAACTTCGGAGCTGGCAGGCGGCTTCACGAAGGATAAGCTGCCGATCCTGACCGCGCTTCCCGGCATCGCGAAGGACAGCCATGGCCAGCCGATGGTTTCAGGCGAATGGGTGGTCATTGTTAATCTCGCGCGCAAAGATGGAACCGGCGAAACCAACGTTACGCTGCGCGGCATGGGACCTGAGGGTCTTGAAATTCGTCCCAAGGTGAAACTGGTCGCGGGACAGTGGTTCGCTCCCGGTCAGCGGGAGATTGTGGTCAGTCAGTCGATTCACAATCGGTTTTCGCACACGAATGTGGGCGACATGATTGATTTTGGCAAAGGGCCATGGAAGGTAGTGGGCATCTTCGACGCGGGCGGCACAGCGTATGACTCCGAAATCTGGAGCGACTTCAATCAGGTTGCGGACCAGTTTAATCGGCAGAATGCGGTGGGCTCGGCGTATTTGCGGGCGACCGATCCGATTGCGGCCGATGCACTGAAGCATCGCGTGGCCGACGATCAGCGGCTTGAGCTGCAAGGGATGCTTGAAACGGAATATTACGAGAAGCAGACCAGTTCCGGCGCGCCGATCCGGTTTATGGGATATATCGTCGGGCTGACGATGGCAATCGGCTCAATTTTCGCCGCGGCTAATACAATGTATGCCGCAGTGGCATATCGTTCGCGGGAAATTGCAACGTTGCGCGTGATCGGCTTCCGCCGCGGCAGCATCGTACTTTCATTCATTTTTGAATCGGTGCTGCTGGCGCTGGTCGGGGCGGCGATCGGAATCATTCTGATGTTGCCGTTCAATGGGATGACCACCGGCACATCGAATGCGGTCACGTTCAGCGAAGTTGTGTTCAGCATGCGCATTACGCTTTCGGTCGTGATCTCTGCCGTGATCTTCGCCATCGCGATGGGATTGATCGGTGGCGTAGCTCCGGCATGGGGCGCGGCGCGGCGGGAAATTTTGGCAGCATTGAGAGATTAAGAATCGATGTCACTCGACACCAAACATCGCGATCTGGAAGGCTTGCGAATTGATCGCTCGGCGCCGCCGGAGGATCCGGGTCCCTCGACCTGGGCAAAGATCTACATCATCGCGGGTGTCGCGATCATTGCTGTCGCCGGGATTGCAGTACTGACATACCGTGTATTCGCGGGGTCGATTCCCGAGGTGCAGGTGGTTCGCGCATCGGCTGAGGGCGGAGACGAAGGCGGAGTGGTGCTGACTGCGACCGGCTACATCGTTCCCCATCATACGATCAATGTGAACTCAAAAGTTACGGGGCGCGTGAAGTGGATCGGTGTGGAAAAGGGAGACAAAGTCAAAGAGGGCCAAGTGCTCGTGCGGCTGGAAGACGACGAGTTTCGCGCGCAATACGAGCAGGCGAAAGGAGCGGCGGATAGCGCCCGTGCGTATCTCGAAGAGTTGCAGCACGGTTCGCGGCCGGAAGAAATTGCCGAGGCGCAACACAATCTGGATGAAGCGCGGGCGACGCTGGCGGATGACAAAGTGACGCTGCAACGGACGCGCGAACTGTTCAGTCAGGGGGTGGTTTCGCGGCAGTCGCTCGATGACGCGGTTGCGAAGTTCGATTCCGATCAGCAGCGCTCAGATTCGCTGAACAAGGCGTTTGAGCTATCGAAACTCGGCCCGCGGGTTGAAGAGATCGAGCGCGCGAAAGGCGCGTTGCTCGAGGCGGAGGGCCAGGAGGCCTACCAGAAATCGCTGCTCGATGCGACGATTATTCGTGCGCCTGTCGATGGAACCATTCTTGACCGCACGGCGGAAAAAGGTGAGCTGATCACCGCGCAGTTCGCCAGCTCGGCGGCGGGCGGGCCGCAGGGCTCGGTGGTTACGCTGGCAAATTTGAATGATATTCAGGCCGATCTCGACATTGCGCAGGATGACTTCGCCAAACTCACGCCGCACCAGAAGGCGATTGTGAGCGTCGATGCGTTTCCGGACTTGCACTGGAATGGAGTGATCGCAGAAGTTTCGCCAGAGGCGAACCGCGAAAAGGCGACGATCGAGGTGAAGGTGCAGATTCTCAATCCGGATTCGCATCTGCGTCCGGAGATGAATACCACGGTGCGCTTTATCGCCGACGAAAAGAAAAGCACCGGGACGCAATCTTCCGGCGCATATGTCCCGTCCGCGGCACTTCGCGACGCTGATAATGGCGAGAAATATGTGTTCATCGCCTTTGACGGCAAGGCGGTCAAACGGGACGTGAAGATCATCTCGCAGCGCAGCACAGGAGCGCTGGTCAGCGGACTCAACGGCGGGGAAAGTGTGATCACCATCGCGCCGGAAGGGCTGAAAGACGGGGACAAAATTAAAGTGAAGGAACAATCATGAGCACTGCTATTGCAACTAATATCGCCACTGGGACGAAAGTCGTACAAGCGCGGAACGTCAGCAAGATTTTCAAGCGCGATGCGTTTGAGGTCAAGGCGCTCGACGATGTTTCGATCGAAATCGCCGCCGGCGAATTTCTCGCGCTCAT
The DNA here is from genome assembly GCA_035517535.1 of Terriglobales bacterium. GTDB lineage: Bacteria > Acidobacteriota > Terriglobia > Terriglobales > Acidobacteriaceae > Gp1-AA145. The sequence goes on along the minus strand of DATIYR010000141.1, from coordinate 499 downwards.
GGGACCGTCCGGTTCGGGCAAGACCACGCTGCTGAACATGATCGCGGCGATTGACCGTCCGACGGCGGGCGAACTCCTGGTGCTCGGGCAGAACATCTTTCGCTACGGAGATACTCAATCGGCAAAGTGGCGCAATGAGCACATTGGCTATGTGTTCCAGACTTTCAATTTGATCCCGGTGCTCACGGCATTTGAAAATGTCGAATTGCCGCTGCTGCTGACGAAGCTAAACGCCAAGCAACGGCGCGATCACGTAATGACCGCGCTGAAGCTGGTGGGACTCGAAGAGCGCGTTCATCACTTGCCTAAACAACTCTCCGGCGGACAGGAACAGCGCGTGGCTATTGCGCGCGCTATCGTCAGCGATCCGACATTGCTGCTCGCCGACGAGCCTACCGGGGATCTCGACAGTCATTCTGCCACCGAGGTGCTCGAAATTCTCAAGCGGCTGAACGAGAGTTTCAATAAAACCGTGGTGATGGTAACCCACGATCCGCAC
>DATIYR010000140.1:0-2486 GCA_035517535.1 Terriglobales bacterium | reverse complement strand
GCGAGCTGCTGCAATTCGCCATCGTCGGAAATTTGCTGTTGATGGGCGGCAATCTCACGCTTTCATTTGCCGAACGCTATCTCGCGAGCGGCCTTTCCGCACTACTGGTGGCAAGCATGCCGCTCTGGTTTCTGGTGTTGGACTCCTTATTGCTCGGCGATCACCATATATCGACTCGCGGCGTGGTCGGCCTGGCTCTGGGTTTCGCGGGAACAATTGTTTTGCTGTGGCCGCAACTGATCGCCACCGGCGATGTCGACCGCCGGCAGCTCTGGTGGTCCCTCGCACTACTTGGCGGCGCGCTGAGTTGGGCCTTCGGTTCTGTGCTTTCGAAAAAATGGCAGCGTGGAACCCATGCCTTCGCCGTGACCGCCTGGCAAGTGTTTTTTGCAGGAATAGGAAACTCAATTTTCGCCCTGGGAAGCCGCGACTTTGGCCACGGAACCTGGACCCGAAGTGGTGTCGGCGCCATCGCTTATCTTGTGGTTTGCGGGTCACTGATCGGCTACACGGCATACATCTACATCCTTAGCCACGCGCCCACAGCCAAAGTTTCCACTTACGCGTACGTGAATCCCGTCGTCGCAGTTTTTCTTGGATGGCTCATTCTGCACGAGACCATCGATCGTTACATTCTCGCGGGTAGTGCGATCATTACTGCGTCCGTCATCCTTGTGACTAGCGCCAGCGTAACGAAGAAAACCGAGAAGCTCACGGCGGCAGAGGCGGCCGCAGACTAATCCACGGTTCGGCGATAGCTCCCCGCTCTCTACCAACCCACCGCCGAAAAATTCCTCTCCCGTACAATATTGCGAATGCCCACTTGCGTGAGCTGCGGACGCGAACTTCCGCCCGGCGGCTATCCCGACAACATTTGCCCCGAGTGCCGCGCCATGGCGCACGTTCGCGCACAGGCACAGGCGAAAGAGCGGCGTCGTTCGCTGATCGCAGCCATGCCCGTGACCAACGGAATCATCGCGGCCAATGCCCTCGTTTTTGTGGCCATGACCGTTTCCGGCGCCTCTCCCGTCAATCCGCAGATTTCCGATTTGGTGAAATGGGGCGCCAACACGGGCATGCAGACCATCATCAGCCAGCCCTGGCGCATGTGGACTTCGAACTATGTCCATATCGGCATTATTCACATCGCGCTAAATATGTGGTGCCTCTGGAGCCTCGGCGTACTGGCTGAACGTGTCTTCGACCGCTGGACTTATTTCCTGACTTACACATGTTGCGGCATCGCCGGCAGTCTGGCGAGCCTGGGGATGCATCCCAATCGTTTCGGCGCAGGGGCCTCGGGCGCAATCTTTGGTCTGGCCGGCGCACTGATTTCGGCGCTCTATCTCGGTCACCTCCCCATTCCTCCTCGTGCGCTGAAATCAACGCTCAAAAGCCTTGTGCTGTTCGCGATTTATAACTTGTCAATCGGAGCAGCCGTGCCCTTCATTGACAATTCCGCGCACCTCGGCGGTTTAGCCTGCGGATTGATTCTGGGGGCGGTATTAGCGCGGCATTTAACTTCACCACCCGACGATCGGAGTTCCTGGCGGCGATGGGTGTTTATCGTTAGCGCACTTGTACTCTTCGCAATTTTTGAGCTGATTCGCAAATCTGTAGTTCATGCCTGATAAATTCAGTCGCCGGCGTTCTCCTCATCCGCCTTCTCGGGTTCCGTTTCAGCAGATGCTTCGCCCGCGCGGCTCTTCACGGTAAATGTCAGCTTTTGATCAGGCGAAAGTAAAAAAGTAACCCGTACCGGGTCGCGTTCCCATAAAGGCGGCGAGCACGGCTGCGGGAAATCCTTCGTGGGTCCAATGATTTTCTTCAACACCGGCCTTCTCTCTCCCAATTGCATGATGACGGCCAGCAATTTCTGGCCATCTTCTGAATACCCGCAGTACGCGGCGTAATCGCGAAACCAATTGACCGAAGAAGAATCGGAGTCAAAATCTGCGAGCGCAATCTGCTGAACTTTTCCGCTCACGCGGTCCACCAGCACCCAACCGGCGCGCTCCCAACGCCACTGCGGAGGCCCGCTCTCCTGCGGCAGCGAATCGTTCACCAGGGAAATTTTCTGGACCACGAAAGTATGCTCCGTAACATCGTGAGCATTTCCCGTCGTAAACTCCTTGACGCGGCCGTCAACGTAAAGCGGCCGAATTCGCAGGTTTATCGGATCGCTGTCGCCCTGCTCCGATCGCATTGCAATCGTCGTCCACTTTCCCAATGCAACCACGTGGGTCTTCGGCGCCGCGTTCGCAGTCATGCTCACCGCACTGAATATCACAACCCAGGCAAGAGGTCGCAACCGGAGAATCATGCGGGAAAATAAACACCATTTCCCTCCTCAGCTCAAGGTCATCTGAACATTTTTCTGCGTATGAGTTTCAAATCGGGATGCGGGATGCACGCGGCCCACGCCTCCCACATAAAAAAAGCGGCCACCATGGCCGCAGGTAAGCGTAAACCGAACAAAGGCTCAG
>DATIYR010000139.1:0-5100 GCA_035517535.1 Terriglobales bacterium | reverse complement strand
CAGGTAAGCGGCGACGGTCCTGAAATTTCTCAGGAGCATTTCAACGCTCGCGATTGGATGGCGGCGACAGTTCCGGGTACTGCGCTGACCACGATGATTGATCGCGGAATCTATCCTGATCCCGATTATGGATTGAACAATCTCGTAATCCCCGAAACCTTGAACAAACAGGATTACTGGTACCGCGTGGAGTTTCGCGTGCCGAAACCAGCACGCGGGCGGCGGCTCACGCTCACTTTCCAGGGAATCAATTACGCAGCAGAGGTTTGGCTGAACGGGAAATCTCTCGGCTCAATTAAAGGGGCATTCATTCGCGGAACGTTCGACGTGACGGATGCCGTAAAAACGGACGGAACGAATATTCTTGCGGTTCGCGTTTCGCCGCCGCCGCATCCCGGCATTCCGCAGGAGCAATCGATCAAAGGTGGTCCCGGTGAGAACGGCGGAATGATGTGCCTGGATGGGCCGACATTCGTGGCAACCGAAGGCTGGGATTGGATTCCGGCCATTCGTGATCGCGATACGGGCATTTGGCAGCCGGTCACGTTGAGAGCGACGGGAATAGTAAAGATTGGCGATCCCCAGGTGGTCACGACACTGCCATTGCCGGATACGAGCCGCGCCGATGTTGCAATCACGGTTCCGCTTAAGAATCTCTCGAATGCTTCGGCGAGCGGAACACTGAAGGCTTCTTTCGGCGATACGACTGTGACGAAGCAGGTCACGCTCGCTCCGGGCGAGAGTTCAATCAAATTATCGCCGGCAGAATTTCCGCAGCTCACGGTGCAGCATCCGCGATTGTGGTGGCCGAACGGATACGGCAAGCAGGAGCTGTACACATTGAAGCTGAGTTTTTCGCAAGGAAATAATGAGTCTGCAAGCAAGCAGTTGCGATTCGGCATTCGCGAAGTCACTTATGAATTGAGCTTGCTCGATAGCTCCGGCCACTTGCGGCGCGTGGAATATTCGCCGACCGCAGCGCACGGCGAAAAGGTCGTTGATATTAGCCACGAGGGCATCCGCAACATTCCGGAACCGGATCCGTTTCCCGCGATGTTTCCTCCCGAATGGAAGGAGTGGTGGAAATCCTGGGTTTATTCCTTCGCGCCAAATGCCGAATCTTCTCCCGCGGTGCGCGCCAGTGACGATCTAAAGACCGCGCCATATCTGGTGATCAAAGTGAACGGGGTGAGAATCGCAGCTCGTGGCGGCAACTGGGGCATGGACGATTCGCGCAAGCGGGTCTCGCGCGAACGCTTGGAGCCGTATTTCCGCCTGCATCACGATGCCAATGTGAACATCATCCGCAACTGGGTTGGGCAGAACACCGAGGAAGTTTTCTACGAACTGGCTGATGAATACGGGCTGATGATTTGGAACGACTTCTGGGAATCCACGCAGAATTACAACATCGAGGCGCAAGACCCGGATTTGTTTCTTCGCAACGCGCGCGATACGATCCTGCGCTTTCGCAATCATCCGTCGATTGTGGTCTGGTGCGGGCGCAATGAAGGCGTTCCGCAGCCCATCATTAGTGAAGGTCTCGATCAGTTAATTCGCTCGCTCGATGGCACGCGTTATTACTCGCCGAGTTCGAACCAGATCGAACTGCAGAACAGCGGACCTTACAAATACACTGACCCGGTGCTTTATTACACCACGCTGAATCACGGCTTTTCGGTCGAGACCGGCACGCCATCGTTTTCGACGCTTGACTCATTTCGCGCATGGATTCCGCAGCAGGACCAATGGCCAATCAGTGACGACTGGGCTTACCACGATTGGCACCAGAGCGGAAATGGCGACATGGCGCCGTTCATGGCGCAGATCCAAACCGAGTTTGGAGCGCCGACCAGCCTGGAGGATTTCGATCGCAAGGCGCAGATGCTCGACTACGTAGATCATCGCGCGATCTTCGAGGGGATGAACGCACACCTGTGGACGCCGAATAGCGGTCGCCTTTTATGGATGACTCAGCCGGCATGGCCGAGCAACACCTGGCAGATACTCACCCATGATTACGACACGCAGTCGTCTTATTACGCCGTGAAGAAGGCCTGTGAGCCGCTTCACGTTCAGCTCGATTTATCGGATTACGACATAGCGGTCGTCAATACAACGACCGAAGCAAAGCCGGGACTGACTGTAAGCGCGAATGTGTATTCGCTCGATAACAAACTTCTGCTCCATCAGGAAGAAAAGAGGGATGCAACCGCCGACGCGGTGACGGACGGGTTCAAACTGGACCTTGCTCCGCTGCTGTCCGCTAATCAAGTTGTATTGGTGAACCTGGAATTGCGCGACTCTTCAGGCGCTCCGGTTTCTGAGAATCTTTACTGGCTGGGAGCAGAAGGTGAATCCTATCGCGCGCTGGATCGGCTTCCCACAGTCGCGCTCATAATCTCGGCGAAAGCATCGCACGACGGAGAAAATGCGCGTGTCCAGGTTGAGCTCCGCAATAATGGATCCGCCGTTTCGTTGCAGGACAAACTTACCTTATTGAACGCGGACGGCTCGCGGATTCTGCCGGCGTACTATTCCGACAACTACGTTTCGCTTTTGCCGGGTGAAAGCCGGGAGATTGAAATCGAGTATCCGCTTTCGTCTGGAAGTGGCGCGCCAAAATTAGAAATCAGAGGCTGGAACGAAACTCGGCAGACGATTGGAATTCAGTAAGACACATCCGAAGTGGAAGATCAAAACGGCTTTTCGCCGCTGTGTGGAGTGAAGTGCATCGCGAAAGAAAATCCGGGAACATATATTGGGACGGTGTAATCCGCTGCAATGTAGATGTGCGCGTCTTTCCCTTCGCTGTCGCGATATATGGTGATTTGATCGCGGGTCACGGGAAGATCGTATCTGTCGGCCTTGCGCAGGACATCGTCGCGAAGCTGCTCGTCGGTTCGAAAATCTGAAAAGCCGATGCGGCCGCCGAGCTGAGAGGAGAAGTCTCTCATATCGTCCTGCAACTCCGTATTCTCAATTTCACAGGCCGCGATCTGCCACCCTGTGTTGAACAGCAGAATGCCAACCGCGATTCCCAACCCAATCTTTAACTTCTTGACCACACAGCAGCATCATAGCCGCGGTACTCCGGCAGTCAACGTTACGATTGTGTACGAACCTACTTGAGTTGTTGCAATTTCGCCGATGCCAGCTGCGCGGCTTCGCTTTGCGGAGCTTCTTTCTGGATCTGTTCGTACAACTTTTGCGCGTCGGACTTCATTCCCGCGTCGTCGTAAGTCTCCGCCAGCTTGATTTCCGCGGTCGACTTGCTGACGGTTTGCGAGGGGTTCTGAACCAGTTGCTTGTAGAGCTCGATGGCATCTTTGGTGCGGTTGGTATCGCGATAAACTCCGGCCAACGCCAGCTGCGCTAAGGACGAAAGATCGTGGTTGTGGTATCCGGCAACGTTTTTCAGTTCGCGTTCGGCAGCAGCGTTGTCGCCGAGCTGCGCGGAGGTCACACCCAGGAAGTAGTGTGAAAAATCAGCAACGTGAGTATGCGGATATTTGCTAATGATCGCCTGAAACTGTTTGTTCGCTTCCGTCGCGCGTTCTTTTGCGGAGGCGAAACTCGGGGTGTCCGGCTGAGGCGGCATTCCTGCGGGACGAACGGGTTCATCCATCGTCTGCAAGGCTTTGCCGAAGTCAACGCTGGCCTTTTGGTCCTGCTGCTGCAGGTAATACCAGGCGCCGATCGCCGCCGCGGCTACGATTGCCACCACGACGCCGGCGACGGTCAAGGTAGTTTTGTGCTCCACAGTCCAGTGGGCGGTCTTCTCCGCGACCTGCATTGTGGTTTTGCTGAATTTATCCTGCTTAAGTTGATGACGTTCCTGTGCGCGCAAGAAATCCCCTTGTAGGTAAAAGAGTTCGGAAAGGTCAGTCTACCAGCGGGAAAAGAGGAGCGTCAAAGAAGCTCGGCAGTCAGTCGACGCTAGCTTTGGGCTGCACGCCCACTCCGAAATAGCATCGCGACCTGGCCCGAATTCCCGGATGAATCGGTCGCTCGAACGGAAGGTACCGGGCTGGTTGGCGCTAGGTCGGCGCCAGATCCCTGGAGTACGCTCGTCTCAGCCCATTTCAGATGATGTAGGTGAGCGGCTACACCGCATCTCCTCTCTTTCGCAGGAACGCCGGCACATCCAAGTCGGCCTGCTCGAAGTTCGCGATCATGGCCGTGCGCATGTTTTCAAGCGAGATGACCTCCGTGGCAGGCGCTGACGGCGCCGGATCGGACGCTTCCATGACCATCGGGGGCGGCGTGGGTTCAACTTCGAAATCGTCGGCTTCTGTATTCACGGTGAAACCAGCCGATTCCACTTTGCGGCGCGGGCGGTCTTCATCTCTGAATCCGGTTGCAATCACCGTGATCTTCACCGCGTCTTTCATCTTTTCGTCGAGCACGGCGCCGAAAATAATGTTGGCGTCTTCGTGCGCGGCGCTTTGAATGATGCTGCAAGCCTCTTGTACCTCGGCCAGTTTGAGCGACGCAGACCCGGTGATATTGATAAGGATTCCGCGTGCGCCATCGATCGCTCCAGCTTCGAGCAGCGGAGACGCGATTGCCTTCTGAGCGGCTTCAGTCGCACGCCGCGAGCCATTCGCGTGCGCTGTTCCCATCACTGCGTATCCCATGCGCGCCATGATCGCCTTCACGTCGGCGAAATCGCGATTGATGATGCCGGGGATGGTGATGATGTCGGAAATACCCTGCACGCCTTGACGCAGAATATCGTCGGCAACACGGAATGATTCGAAGAACCCGGCATCCTGGGCGACGGCGAGCAGCTTCTCATTGGGGATGACAATCGTCGTATCGACCGAATCCATGAGTTCAGCGACTCCGCGTTCAGCCTGCTGCATGCGGCGTTTGCCTTCAAAGGCGAACGGCTTGGTGACGACCGCGACCGTCAGCGCGCCCATTTCGCTCGCCAGCGATGCAATGATCGGAGCAGCGCCGGTTCCGGTTCCGCCGCCGAGGCCGGTGGTTACGAAAACCATATCCGCACCTTCCAGCGCCTCAATAATCTTGTCCGAATCTTCGAGCGCGGCTTTGCGGCCAACTTCGGGATTTGCTCCCGCGCCGAGACCATTT
>DATIYR010000138.1:0-3992 GCA_035517535.1 Terriglobales bacterium | reverse complement strand
CAGCCGCGCCTAAATGGAGGTCATTCAATGCAGAACTCTTCAACTCCCAATTCAACAGGTCTAAGCAAACCCCAAAAACGCTTCCTCAAAAAAGGTTTGCTGACATTCGCGGCTTGCATGGCGCTGGCCGACGAGGTATTTGCCCAATCCACGACTTCGCCCTGGACGCAGGCTGTGCAGGCGTTGCAAACGGCTTTCACTGGCCCGATTGCCACCGGGCTTGCGTTGGTTGCGATTGTCGTGGGCGGACTGATGTTTGCCTTCGGCGAAGGCGCAGCCAAACGCACATTGTCGGGGGTGATCTTCGGTGTAGGCATGGCGGTCGGAGCCGTGAACTTCATGTCCTGGCTGTTCCCATAATTCGCCGTTTCATCGACCACTCAACTTTCATTCGTTCGCGAACGTATTCGTGTGTTTTGGGAGAAGTGTGTGCCACGCCGAATCAATACTGTCTATCGCGCTTTGAACTCCCCGCTGACGCTCTTAGGTGTTGAGCGGCGCTTGTTCTTCTTCGCCCTGGTAATGGGAGCAGCGGTTTTCAACCTGCTGCATACGTTTATAGGCGGAATCCTGATGTTCGCCTTGCTGTACTGGTTCGCGCGCTGGGCAACCAAAACCGATCCTCAAATCCTACGGCTGATGATGAACTCGGCCAAAGTGCGCACGCAATACGACCCCCTGAAGTTCTCGCCCATTTCAATCCGGAGGGCTGGTCATGTTTAACGTGGCTAAGGCGCTCAAAAGCTACCGTGAGGCCGGTTCTTTGAATGAGCAGATCAATCTGCTCGGGTACCTCGATGACCATTTCTTCCTAACGAAGAGTGGCGATATAGGCGCGGTGCTCAGGGTAAACGGCATTGACTACGAAGGGCTGGGCGCCAGCGAAATTGACCAGCATACGAAGCGGCTGGAGTCGGCATTCAAAGTATTGGATGACCAGTGCCGAATTTACCAGTACCTTTTCAAGCGCAATGACCCGCCGATCCCAACCCGTGAATACTCAGATCCGGTCGTGAATGCCGCCATTCGCAACCGGACTCAGTACTTCCAAAGCAAAGCGGACAGGCTCTATTCGCTCGAAATTTTCTATGTCGTAGTGCTTGAAACTGAGAAACAAAAAAGAGCCATTCACCGGATTTTCACCAACAGCAACGGGGATGGTCAGAAACTCGTGGGCAGATGGCGCGAGATTCACGCATTTCTATCGGCCAAAGACGAAACCGTTCTGATTAATGAAGAACTGAGCCACGCACAGGCCACCCTAAAACAGCGGATCGAGAGCTTTCTGCTCCAGATCAGGGACTTTCTTCCTGCACACTTGCTCCGTAAAGAAGAGGGATTCAAGGTACTCCGGCGTCTGCTGAACTTCGCTCCCGAGAAACTCGAACTCGTCCGGCTGAAGCACGATTCGTTTCTTGATTTTTACCTCTGCGGTTCACATCTGGAATGCCATCGCGGATTCCTGCGCCTGGACGACTACCACGTTAAAGTTTTGACACTAAAAGAACCATCATCGCAGAGCTTCCCCCTGATTTTCCAGAAGCTTTTGGAAGTCGAAGACAATTTTTTTGTGGCGACCGAGTGGAGGCGCGAGCAGGCGGACAAAACCCGCAGCCGCATCCACTCCCGCCGCCGCCACTTCCACAACACCAAACGATCGCTTACCAGCTATCTGAACACTTCAGACCAATCGGCTACGGCACAAGACGTACTGGTAGATGACTCCAAAGAAGCGCAGATTCATGTTCTTGGGCAGGCGTTGACAGATATTGAAATGAAAGGCAACTACTTCGGCGAGTTCTCAATCAGCATCGTCGTCTATGACGTCGACCTTCAGAAGCTCGAAACTGTGTGTGCCGAGTTCTACAAAATCTTTGCGATTCATGACGCTCAGCTCTACGAAGAACGCTACAACCTACTCAATGCCTATCTGGCCTGCGTACCCGGTAATGCGGCCTTCAATCTCCGCCGAATTCTTATCAGCAATGCGAACTATGCGGACTACTCATTCCTGTTTACGCTCGACTCAGGCAACGCCGAGAACTCACATCTTCGCCAGGAATACCTAGCCGTTCTCGAAACCAACCACCGCACACCCTATTTTTTCAATCTGCACTACCGCGACGTGGCCCACACGATCATCCTGGGCCGCACGGGATCAGGCAAGTCGTTTCTGTTGAACTTCCTGATTACGAACTTGCAGAAATACCAGCCCTACACGTTCATCTTCGATGTTGGCGGGAGCTTTGAAAGCCTGACGAGGCTATTTCGCGGGTCGTACATGCGAGTTGGCCTTGAATCGCGCGACTTCAAGATCAACCCATTTGCGCTTGCGCCCACCAAACGCAATTTGGACTTTCTGGCCCTGTTTGTTCGCGTGCTCGCCGAATCCGGCGGCCAACCCGCGCTCACGGCAACCGAAGAACGCGAACTGTATCAGCAAATCGAAACCCTGTATCAGATTGAAGAAGCGTCGCTTCACAACCTAACGACGCTGGCCAATATGTTGCCGCGTTCGCTCGACGCGCGACTCTACAAGTGGAAACAGGGCGGGCAATTCGGGTTCCTGTTCGACAACCCGGAAGATACGGTCAGCTTCTCGCGTTTTCAGTGCTTCGACTTTCAGACTATGCGCGAGTATCCGCAGCTACTGGAACCGCTGCTTTTCTACATCCTGCACCGGGGGGATGCCCTCATTCGCGACCCTAACTTCAGCCATATCTTTAAGTCGTTTTTTATTGATGAGGCGTGGGTGTTCCTCAAGAACCCGACCATCGCTGCCTACATCGTTGAGGCCTTGAAAACCTGGCGCAAGCATAATGCGGCGCTTGTGCTTTCAACCCAATCGCTCGACGAACTGCGCAAGTCCGAAATCCTCGACGTATTGCTTGAAAGCTGCCCAACGAAGATCTTCCTCGCCAACCCGGATATGGACGTTGAGCTTTATAGCCGCCAGTTCCACCTGAATGACCACGAAATCGAGCTGATCTCGGGTTTGGTTCCAAAGCAGCAAATGCTCATCAAGACCCCGGAATCGTCAAAGGTCGCCAATCTCAGCGTAGATGCCCGCAGCTATTGGCTCTATACCAACGATCCGTTCGACAACCGCCGCCGCGAAGAGGCATTCAGCGTTCACGGCTTCGAAAAAGGCCTGGATGTTCTCGCCGGGCAGTTCCAGGGAGACACTCGGAAAAACCGCAACTCTCAATCAGGAGACACAAAATGAAACTCTGGTTTTCTCTATCGCTCATTCTGCTAATCGCAGTTCCTCCCATCAGCGTCTATGCCGACAACGGCGCTCGCACCGTCAAGTACTCGGATACAGAGATCATTCCGATCCGGGCAAAGGTGCGCTTTTCAACCCTCATCGTCCTTCCAGCTGATGAAGAGATTCTCGACTTCACCACCGGCGACAAAGATTTCTGGATCATCAATGGCGTTCACAACCTCTGTTATCTCCATCCCGCACAGGCCGGCATCACGAGCAACCTGAATCTGGTGACTGCGAGGGGCCACGTGTATTCGTTTCTGCTGTCCGAAGTCAGCAAGGACAATGGCGACCCAGACCTGAAGGTATTTATCACCCGTGATGCGGAAACAGCGGGTGCGAGTGAAACAACCGCACCGCCGCTGGTACGCGCCACCGATCTGAATGCCTACAAGGCCGAAATTGCGGAACTGCGCTCGGAACTTGCGTCTCTAGAAAAGCAGGTCGGGGATCGGGCGCAACAAGAGATCACTCAGTACCGCGAGAACTATCCGGCGAAACTCAGCTTTGATTATGACCTCTCAAAGAAAGCGACGCGCACACCATTTCTTATTTCCGCCGTTTACCGCGACGACCGCTTTACCGCTTTCTCGAAGAGGTCTCGCGCAAATCGGGAATTAACATGATCGCGTGTACCGGCCAGCGTTTTTTCCCGCCGATTACGCATGCATCGATGCCTGCGCGCACGATTCCGGGTCTTACCGATTACTTCAAAAAAGAAATT
>DATIYR010000137.1:0-3306 GCA_035517535.1 Terriglobales bacterium | reverse complement strand
GTCGGTTACGCGCACCTCGATACCGAATGGCGATGGGAGTATCCGCAGGTCATCAACGATTATTTGCGCCACACCATGGAAGACAACTTCGCGCTCTTCCAGAAATATCCGCACTACATTTTCAACTTCACCGGCGCCAATCGTTATCGCATGATGAAGGAATATTTCCCCGACGATTTCGCGAAAGTAAAACAATACGTCAGCGAAGGCCGGTGGTATCCGGCTGGCTCTTCGATGGAAGAAGGCGACGTGAACACGCCCAGCGCGGAAACCATCATTCGTCAGGTCCTCTACGGCAATGACTGGTTTCGCAAAGAATTCGGCAAATATAGCGCCGAATATATGCTGCCCGATTGCTTCGGTTTTCCTGCTTCACTCCCCAGCATCCTAGCCCATTCCGGCGTGAAAGGATTCTCAACCCAAAAACTTGTCTGGGGATCGTCCGCTCCCGGTGGTGGTCCCGATTCGCGCGAGAAAACTCCCGAAGGCACGCCTTTCGACGTCGGCGTATGGGTCGGGCCGGATGGCGAAAGCGTTCTTGCGGGACTAAATCCTGGCAGCTACAGCAACGGAATCGATACCGACCTCAGCAAGCCGCTGCCACCGCTTCCGCCGAACCCGGCACTCGAAGAGATCAACAAAAAAACCGACGAGCTCGGCGCAAAAGTTCATGAGGAAGATAAGAACAACAAACTCGATCCCGACGATGTCGCCAATTACTACTCGCTTCAAACCCAGCAACAGGGAATGAAGCTGGCGCAGGATGATGCCGAACTGGACCACTATCAGGAAGACTGGGCGCGCCGCGTCGAGCATAACGGCAAACTCACCGGCGTATTCACCGACTATCACTATTTCGGCACCGGCGATATCGGCGGCGCTCCCGACGAAGAATCCGTCAAGCGGCTCGAAGCCATCGTCACCAAAGGCACGGCCAGCATGCCGCCTCCCGCCGAAGCCACTGGAATTCCCCGCGACAAAGTGCCACCAGACTGGAAGCCAGTTCAAGTGGGCGAGGGCCCTGTCCACGTGATCTCTTCCGACGCTGACCAAATGTTCCTCAATATCTCACCCGCCGAAGCCGCCGGGCTGCCGCGCTACACGGGCGAAATGGAACTCACCAATCACTCTGCCGGGTCGCTCACCTCGGAGGGCTACCAGAAACGCTGGTTGCGCAAAGAAGAATTGCTCGCCGAAGCCGCGGAAGAAGCTTCGATCACGGCACGCTGGCTCGGCGCGCGCGATTATCCTCTCGATCGCCTCAACAACGCGTGGACGCTGGTGATGGGAGGCCAATTCCATGATCTCGCCGCCGGCACGGCCACGCCGAAGTCCTACGAGTTCGCGTGGAACGACGATGTGATTGCGCTCAATCAGTTTGCGGTAGTGCTGAAAAGCGCAACCGACGGAGTCGCCGCGGCCCTGAATACCGAAACCAAAGGTATCCCGGTCGTAGTGTTCAACCCGCTGAACATCGAACGCGAAGACGTCGTCGAAGCTAGAGTAAGTTTTCCAGGAGGGATGCCGAATTTTGTTCGCGTAACCGGACCCGATAGAAGAGATACACCAGCACAAATCTCCAATGGCAAAATTTTGTTTCTTGCGAAAGTTCCTTCCATAGGTTTTGCCGTCTACGACGTGCAGCCACTTGAAGGAGCTAATGTTCCGTCTGGGCTGCACGTTTCGGAAGATTCGCTCGAGAACCAGTACTATCGCGTGAAGTTGAACTCCGATGGCGACGTCGCGAGTATTTACGACAAATCGCTCGGCAGGGAACTGCTCTCTGCTCCTGCGCGCCTCGCGATTTCCTACGACAATCCCGAGCAATGGCCCGCCTGGAACATGGATTGGGACCAGGAGCAAGCCCCGCCCAAAGCCTACGTCAGCGGTCCGGCAAAAATTCGCGTCGTGGAAAATGGGCCGGTGCGTGTCGCCATCGAAGTCTCGCGCGAAACCGCCGGCTCGAAATTCGTTCAAACCATTCGCCTCTCGGCAGGTGACGGCGGCAAGCGCGTGGAATTCGCGAATGCGATTGACTGGAACACGAAAGAGTCGAACCTCAAGGCCGCATTTCCGCTCACCGCTTCCAATCGTCTAGCCACTTACAACTGGGACATCGGCACCATCGAGCGGCCCACAGCACAACCGAAAAAATTCGAAGTGCCCGCGCATCAGTGGGTCGACCTCACCGACATGAGCGGCACATTCGGCGCGACCATCCTCACCGATTGCAAAAATGGCTCCGACAAGCCAACCGACAACACCATTCGCCTTACCTTGATTCGCACGCCCGGCACGCGCGGCGGATATCCGGACCAGGCGACGCAGGACATCGGTCATCACGAATTTATTTACGGCATCGCCGGTCACGCCTCCGATTGGCGCGCCGGACAAACCGACTGGCAAGGTCAGCGGCTGAATGATCCGCTGATCGCATTCGAAAGCTCAAAGCACAACGGTGCGCTCGGCCGCGAATTTTCTCTCGTTAAAGTGAGCAGCCCGCGCATTCGCGTTTTCGCCGTAAAAAAAGCAGAGAACAGCGATGAAGTTGTCATCCGACTGGTCGAACTCGACGGCAGGCCGCAGCCGGACGTGACGGTTTCCTTCGCCGCGCCAATTACTGCTGCTCGCGAAGTCAACGGACAAGAGCAGCCGGTCGGTTCCGCAAAAGTTGTGGACGGCAAGCTCGTGACTTCATTCACGGCATACCAGCCGCGTACATTCGCAATTCGCCTCGCCGCGTCTTCGACCAAAATTCCTGCCGTGCATTCCGAACCGGTGAAACTGAATTATGATCTCGCGGCCGCCACCAATAACGGAACGCAGTCAAACGAAGGTTTCGACGGCAGAGGCAATTCGCTGCCGGCAGAAATGTTGCCTTCGGAAATTAATTTCGAAGGTGTGCATTTTGCGCTCGCACCCGCCAAGTCCGGCACTCCCGATGCGATCGTGGCGAAAGGGCAAAGCATTGATCTTCCTTCCGGACGCTTCAATCGCGTTTATATTTTGGCGGCCTCAGCAGATGGCGATCAGAACGCTACGTTTAATGTTGGCGGAAAAGACGTCGACCTCGACATCGAAGACTGGGGAGGATTCATCGGTCAGTGGGACGACCGCACCTGGTCGAAGAGCGGCGCCAATGACGACTGGGGCGAAATGACCGGCCTCAAGCCCGGTTTCATCAAGCGAGCTGACCTCGCCTGGTACTCCGACCACCACCACAACTCCGCCGGCGAAAATGTTCCGTACTCGTATTCATATTTATTTGCATACGGGATCGATCTGCCACCCGGCGCAAAAAATATC
>DATIYR010000136.1:0-6773 GCA_035517535.1 Terriglobales bacterium | reverse complement strand
CGTGTCCAGCGAAGGTCCCGCAAATGGGTCCTGCTTTGCGCCAATCAAATCCAAAACCGTGCTCGCAATCGCCTCGTTTTCAACCGGCTGAACAACACGAACGCCTTCAGGAATGTGTCCCGGATACGAAATGATCAGCGGCACATGCACCAGCTCACGATACAACGCCGCACCGTGAAAGCTGAGACCGTGATCGCCCAGCGATTCACCGTGATCAGACGTGACAATCACAATCGTATTCTTCAGCAGGCCTAGATCATTCAATCCGTGAAGCAGTCGGCCGATGTAATCATCCGTATATCTGATTCCCGCGTCGTACTCATCGACAGTCGTGCCATGGTCCCATACGGGCTTAGGATAGCCGCTCGGTCCGCCGTATGCGAAATGAACGTCTAAATAATTCAGCATTGCGAAAAAGGGGTGTTGGCGGTCCCGCGCAACCCAGCGCAGCGTCTCGCGATTAACTTCATCGGCGCGTTTGCGGATTCCGAACGTGCCGCCGTAGTCGCCTGAACCTTCCGAGTCTTTATCAAGCCACGAACCCAAGCCAAGATATTTAAATGCGCGCGTAAATTTACTTTTCTGGCTGCGGTTCATGTAGAGCCGAGCGAACTCGCGCCCAAATTCCGTACGGACGAAACAGTCGCCTACGCTGTCGAAGTAATCTTCAAAATGGATGAAGCCGCGGCCGAGACCGACGTTGCTGGTGAAGTAAATTCGGTTGGCCGAGAACGCGCCGGTCCGGTATCCAGTTTTTTGTAAAGCTCCGCCGAGAGTCGGGAGTCCATTCAGGCTGGAGTTACCCCAACCGAGCCAAGGCATCGGTTCCACGTTACCCATTCCATGCTCGTGCACGGCGCGGCCGGTGACGAGAGATGCGTGCGAAGGCAAGCTCCAGGACGAAGGCGCGATTGCGTTTTCAAACAGGACACCATCACCCACGAGTCGATCGATATTCGGGCTGGTTTGCCGCGAATATCCGTACGAAGAAACGTGGTCGGCTCGCAGGGTATCAACTACGATCACGAGCACATTGGGAGCGCCGGGCTTGGCGGCGGGCAAATCTGCGATCGTCCACTCCTGATAAATCCATTTGCCGCCCTGAATCGCACAAATGAGCAACCCGAGTGACGCAAGCAGCCACGGCGCGGATGCTCTCCATGTCTTAGCCGCACCGATTTCGTGCTTCGCGAGCCAGCGGCCAACAGCGACGGAAACTCCCAAGGCAAACAGAAGCGCGGCAGAGCGGTAGAAGTGGCCGCTAAGCATGAGCCAGTCATACGCGGTGAGAAAAGTTAGCAGAAACGCGAGAACGCGAATGGCAGGTATTCGCGGGAAAATTCGCGCGACTGACGCGACTGCGAGGCCAATCAGCAGGAAAAAGCCGAGATCGACGACGGGCGAAATCCACAGTATTTCTTTCGAAACGTGCATGACCCGCGCCCACTGTGCCCAATTGATTCGTTGAAAAAGCAGCAGGCCAGCGCCTTCGGCGAAACCACAAACGATCCCAAACCAGCATGCAGCCGAAACGAGAGAGGCAACGCTCACGGTCGCTGCGGAAGCATTTTTTTGTGATTGAAGGGCAGGCGCGCGCGCAGGGGCGGCCGCGTCGCGGGTGGACAAAGTCATCTGCAGTCAGTTTAGCAGCATGCAGTCAGAGCCCGCATAGAATAGAGATTTCAGATGGCGACAACTGCGACAGTTCCGGCCGAACAGGTTCAATCGCGAACCGGCGCAACTTGGCTCGGGGTCGCCCTGCTCGCGGCAGGCTTGTTGCTGCGATTGCGCCTCGCGTGGGCCACATTCCTGAATCCGGACGAAGCTCTGCACTACTTTCTGTCGCGTCAAGCTTCTCTGAAACTCGCCTACGAAGCCAGCCTGACCACGGCGCATCCGCCGCTGATGATTCTGTTTCTGCATTACTGGTCAAGGCTTGGCAGCTCAGAGTTTGTCTTGCGGCTTCCCTTTGTTCTCGCTGGAACCCTGTTCTGCTGGATCATGTTTCTATGGATGCGAAGAGTTACTAACAGCCGCGCCGCATGGTTCGGCTTGGCCTTATTTCTCTTCGCGCCGCCATTGATTTCTCTGTCGGCTGAAATCAGGCAGTACGCGCTGCTGCTGCTTTTCTGCGCGAGTGCTTTGTATTTGCTGGAACGCGCGCTTTCCGAAAACTCGGGCAAATGGATGGCGCTTTCCGCAGCGACACTTTACCTTGCCTTGTTCACACATTATTCGACGCTCATCTTCGCTGCAGCGATCGGAGTGTATGGACTAATTCGCCTGCTTCAGCGCAGTCATCCTGCAAAGCTGATGGTTACGTGGATGGCAACGCAGCTGGGTGGTCTTGGTATTTGTGCTTTTCTCTTCGAATCGCAAATTTCGAAGCTGCGTCACAGCGGCGTGCCGTCAGAAATCGCCGCCACGTGGCTTCGCGGTTCGATCTTTCATCGCGGCGAAGATCACATTGCTTCATTTGCCTGGACCAGAACCCTGCGCCTTTTCCGCTATTTCTTCAGTCACGGCACGATTGGAGTTCTTGGGTTCTTGCTGTTCGTGTTCGCAATTGTAGCGATGTTTTGGCCTGATCGACAGCGCGAAGAGCGGTTTGCGTTGGGCTTGCTTTTGATTCTGCCGTTCCTGATCACCTTAGGGGCGGCATTTGCGGGCATTTATCCGTATGGGGGCACGCGTCACGACGTGTTTTTGGTGACGTTCGCAATTGCCGCCATCTCCATTGGGCTCGACCGTTTGCCACTGCCACAGTCGAGATGGATTAAGCCGGCACTGGTCGCGGCTGCGCTGATCATTTGCAGTTTGTTCCCGTCACCTTCCGGTCCGTACATCACGCCGGCCAATCAGCAACGCGAATTGATGCGACAGGCGATAAGTTATCTCGGTGCTTTACCACCAAGTTCGACCATATTCACCGATCAGCAAGGAAGCATGGTGCTGAATTATTACTTTTGCGCTGAGCAGATGCCATTGACGTTCTCTGAACAAAGCAAACCGCTCTTACGGATGCCGTGCGGCGAGTATTACGTCCTTACGGCCGGAAATACGCAAACCGGATTCGATCGACAAACATTCCCCGTTGTCCTCGGGGATGCGTGGCAGTCCGAACCGAAAGAGCAAAGGTTGTATGTGTTTCAGTCGGGATGGATAAACGACAAAGAGCAAGACTGGCTGACGGAACTGCGGCGTTTGGGAGGAGATCCGCGAAACTTCGGACCGAATTTGCTGGTCTGCCCGATAACAAGAACGACTGCGCAAAGTGGGAGCTGATGGAGTGGTCGAGTCAAACGGTCGCGAGTGCCCGCTTGACCATGGCGAAAAAGAGACAGCGTCCTCAACTCATTTTCCTGTCGTCATTTCTGTGATCGAGAAGGCAAGTTCGATCAACCCGCGAACATCTTCGCCGAAATTTTGAAACCGGGAATCACTGGTCTGTCCGCGCCGGAAGCGCGAATAGATTTGTTGAAGAATCACAGCGAGCTTAAAGACTCCAAGCACTTCGTAAAAACGGATGTTGCTGACATCGCGTCCGCTCTCTTTTGAATAGCGATGGACAAAATCATCGCGTGTGTACCAGCCGGGCATCGACGATGGGGAACGATGGACCATCAGCCGCGCCTTATCAGCCCAGGTCCAATAACATAGAGTCAACCCGAGATCGGCCAGCGGATCCCCTACCGTTGACATTTCCCAGTCGAGTACAGCTTCGATTCGAACCGAGTGGCCGACGCGCAGCATGACATTATCGAGCTTGTAATCGTTATGCACGAGAGTGGGTGCCGGCGACTCCGGCAGGCGGGCAATGAGCCAGCGAATTACCTCATGCATTGTTTGTGCTGAATCATCGTCGGCCTTGGCGCGATTCCATCGATCCGCCCAGCCTTCCACCTGTCGCTGGAGAAAGCCCTCGGGCTTGCCTAGCGAAACCAACCCGGATTTGAAGACGTCAATGCTGTGCAGGCGGACCAGGCCATCAACGAGAGTTTCGCTGACGAGCTTTGGATAGTTTTCCACCGCTCCAAACTCAGGCGGGATCTGCTCGCGCAATATGATTCCCCGTCTTCGCTCCATTATGAAGAAGATCGAACCGATGACCGCAGGGTCCTGGCAAAGATGAATTGCCGCGGGTGCTTCCGGAAAAAATGGATGCACCATTTCGAGAACGCGAAATTCGCGCGCCATGTCGTGGGCCTTCGGCGCGACTGGCCCTAACGGACCGCGCCGCAGAACGTACTCGCGCCCGTCGATCCGTAAGAGATAAGTGAGATTGGAATGGCCGCTTGGGAACTGCTCGACTGCGATGCCTTTGTCCGCGCCCTCGATTCTTCCTTGCAAGTACGCGGCGAGGGCTTCCGGGTCTATTTCTTCGCCGTCGCGAACAGGAGCAGTATCCGTACTCACCTCACGCCACAGCTCGAGCGTTGGTGAACTCAGCGAAAGTGCCGCCCTCGAGTGCCATGCGCTTCAGCAAGGGCGCGGGTTCCCAAAGTTCCCCGAATCGTCGATGAAAGTCGCAGAGCTGCTCGTAAACATTTTTTAAACCGACCGTATCCGCATACCACATCGGACCCCCGCGGTAGGACGGAAAGCCGTATCCGCTGACATAAATAATGTCGATATCGCCGGCGCGCAGGGCGACGCCTTCTTCCAGAATGCGCGCGCCCTCATTGACCAAAGCATAGATACAACGATCCACGATTTCCTGAGACGTGATCTCACGTTGCGGGATGCCGGCTTCGACCGCCCATTGCCGCACGGTTGCGTTTATTTCTGGATCTGGAGTTGGCTTGCGGTTTTCGTCGTACTTGTACCATCCAGCGCCAGTCTTCTGTCCATAGCGGCCGAGTTCGCACAAACGGTCACCAACAATCGCGTGCCGTACGCCGGGTTTTTCGAGATGCCGATATTCTTTGCGGATGCGCCAGCCAACGTCGAGTCCCGCCAAATCGCCGGTGGCGAGCGGCCCGAGCGCCATGCCGAACTCGTAGAGAGCCTGGTCCACTTGTTGCGGAGTCGCACCTTCTTCGACCAGAAATACGGCTTCGCGAACATAGTGATGAAACATGCGATTTCCCACGAACCCGCGGCAATTGCCGACAAGCACGCCAACTTTGCCGAGCTTCTTTGAGAGTTGCATGCAGGTTGCAATCACTTCTTTTGCGGTCGCGCGTCCGCGCACAATTTCGAGCAGGTGCATGACGTTTGCGGGGCTGAAAAAGTGAGTTCCAATAACAGCCTGCGGACGCGAAGAGGCTGACGCAATTTCATCGATATTGAGTGTCGAAGTATTACTCGCCAGAATGGCGCCGCCGCGGCAGACTTGGTTCAGACGGGCAAAAACTTCTTTCTTCAGCGCCATATTTTCGAACACCGCTTCAACCACGAGGTCCACGTTTCGAAAATCTTCGAAGCTGAGTGTTGGTTTGATCAGTTTGAGACGCTCGTCGACGAACTGCTGCGTGAAGCGCCGGCGCTTCACTGAACTCGAGTAATTTTTCTGGATGGTTGCGATTCCGCGATCAAGCGATGGCTGGTCGGCATCTTTGAGTAGAACCGGAATGCCTGCGTTCGCAAGCACCATGGCAATTCCGCCGCCCATGGTTCCGGCACCGACAACCGCGACGGAGTTAATTGGAATCGTCGGCGTGTCTTTGGGTATGTCGGGAATTTTGCTGACTTCGCGCTCGGCGAAGAAAATGTGGATCAATGCTTTGGATTGATCGGAGAACAGGCACTTCCGGAACAACTCCCGCTCAATTTCACAACCTTTGTCGAAAGGTAACGTCGTAGCCGCTTCTACCGCATCGATTGCGGCAAGCGGCGCAATCATGGCACGCTGCTTGCTGCGCGCTTTTTCCCGCGCGGAAGCAAACAGCGGCGCATTCTGCTGAGAATCGCCAAGCTTGTCTTTATCATCCCGTTCGCGAGTCTTAATTATCTTTCCCTTGACCTCACGCGCGAATGCTGCGGCCTGTCTCAATAGATCGCCGTCGATCAGGCGATCGACGAGTCCAAGTTTCTGCGCCTCGATCGCGCTAATCGGATTGCCTTCGGCGCACATTTCGATCGCCTTCGCAACCCCGACAAGGCGTGGCAGTCGTTGCGTGCCGCCACCACCGGGAATAATGCCGAGCTTCACTTCCGGCTGTCCGACTTGCGCGTTCGGGACAGCAACTCGATAGTGACAGGCCATTGCTAATTCCAGACCGCCTCCGAATGCAGTTCCGTGAATCGCAGCGACCACCGGCTTGTTCAAATCTTCTATTCGAAGCAGCAGCGGCAGCAGACCAGCGCCCCGCGGTTTTTCGCCGGAGGTCATCTTGCCGAACTCTTTGATGTCTGCGCCCGCAATGAACGTGCGACCGCCGCCAATCAACACTACGGCGCTGACACTTTCATCTTTTTCTGCCGCAGCAATTGCATGCTCGACTCCCTGCGCCACACCCGGACTGAGCGCGTTCACGGGCGGATTGTTGATGGTGATGATTGCGACGTCGCCGTCTTTGTGCAATTGAACTAGATCGTCCATGATTTGCAGCTCGCTTCAAGGATGCTGAAAAGTGCAGCAATAGCACGGTTTTCAGACCTGCTCATTTCGTGGTCGTTTCGATAGCTTGCTTTCCCGAATTCCGGTATTGCTCCCGCAAAATCTTCTTCAAGACCTTGCCAGTGCCGGTTTTCGGTAGCGCGGCTACGAACTCCACGCTGCGAGGGCACTTATAGTGCGCAATACGGGCACGGCAAAACTCAATGAGTTC
>DATIYR010000135.1:0-3681 GCA_035517535.1 Terriglobales bacterium | reverse complement strand
CCGGCTGAAGCCGGTTCGGAATGACAGTTGGTGAGAGTGAGTTCATCCCAATCTGCAAAGGCCGTGGGCGTTGAGACCGCAATCTCGGGCAGGGCGATTACGCATGGCATCGCGGGCAAATCTGGTAAGGGGTAAACTTCCTCGCCATGACTGACGCCCAGAATTGTGCCGCCGATGAGGAATAGCGGAACGTCGGAACCGACCTCGGCAGCGATTCGCAAACGGTCTGCGCTGGAAAGCTGTTTTCGAAGCGCACGCTCCAGTCCAAGCAGCGCCGCAACCGCATTACCTGACGCCCCGCCCAGTCCGCCCTGCACCGGTAGCCGCTTTTCGATATCGATTACAACTCGCCCTTTTGCCTTAAGCGCCGGCAGCGCGCGCTCGACAATCTTCCAGCAGGTGTTCGTTGAGTCTTTCGGAACTCGGGAATCCGCGCAGCGAATCTCGATCCCTGAGCAACGTCTAACCGAGACGCGAATTACATCGTGCAGCGCGACGGTCTGATAGACAGTGCGTAGCTGGTGAAATCCATCCGGCCGGGCCGGACCGATGTGCAGGCCGAGATTGATCTTTGCAAACGACTTGACAGTAACGATCACGGGCTCACAATTGTAGCTTGTTGCTTCTTGGCGGAGTCGGTACGTTGAGGTTAAGGCGGGATGATAGTAGCAGCAATAGTTCTGGCGTTGTTAGCAATCGGGGTCCTGGGCTCGCTTGTGATTTCAGAAGGCGGGTTGCGGACTATTCTCTCCAGGAACTGGCCGACTGTTGACGGAAGAATTGAGGAGGGAGAGGTTTACCCCGTCGGGGCCCGGAATCGGACAATATTTCGCGCCAGGTTGCAATATTCCTACCAGGTCAACGGGCAGTATCATCGCGGCAACTCTTCCGAAGACTTCTATAACGAGGAGGATGCCTCCGAATTCGTCGAATCTCGCAAGGGCGTCGCAGCCCAGATTAAGTACAGCCCCAAGAGACCGCAATTCTCAATTTTGCTCTAGAACTGCGGATCGCGATTAGCACACCGTCACTCTGGTTCGGCGCAATCTCCTATAATGTGTGCTCCCGTTTGCTAAATGCTGCGTCCCGATTACAAGGAATTTTCTCGCCTCGCTCGCGAAGCCACGCTAGTGCCGGTGGTCAAGTCCGTCATGGCGGACCTTCTCACGCCAGTTTCGGCGTTTCTCGCCATTGCCCGCGGCGAGCAAGATGCGTTTCTACTCGAGTCGGTGGAACGCGGCGAGCAGATCGGCCGCTACACGTTTCTTGGTGCGCAGCCTTACATGACGCTTCGCGCGGGCGGAAGCGAGATCACGATCGAGCGCGGCAAGAAACGCGAGCGGCGAACAGGAAATGTTTTTCACATTGCGAAAGAGGTTTTCCAGCAGCACAAGCCTGCAGTAAGTCCGGGCTTACCGCCATTCACAGCCGGCGCGGTGGGATTTTGCTCATACGACATCGTTCGCCAACTCGAGAATATCGGCGATCAAGCGAAAGATGACCTCGACGTCCCTGACTGCGTGCTGATGTTCTTCGACCGCCTACTCGCCTTCGATCACCTGCATCATCAGATCCACATCATCGCCGCGGCCGATGTTTCTGGCGAAACTCCTCGCAAGGCCTATGATCGGGCGATTGCCGATATCGCCGCAATCGAGCGAAAGCTGACCAGCGGCCTGCGCAAAATCGAATGGCAAAAAACGAGCCGCAATTCTCGCGGGAAACTGAAAATCAAAACGCGCACTCCACAGCGTGCTTATGAGAAGTCGGTGGAAGCCGGAAAGGAATACATTGCTGC
Source organism: Terriglobales bacterium (assembly GCA_035517535.1). Taxonomy (GTDB): domain Bacteria; phylum Acidobacteriota; class Terriglobia; order Terriglobales; family Acidobacteriaceae; genus Gp1-AA145. Next base: position 1,883 of record DATIYR010000135.1, on the reverse strand, counting down.
GGGGGACATTTTTCAGGTCGTGCTCTCGCAGCGTCTCGACTTCACCCCCGAAGCTGCCCCGCTTGATATTTATCGCGCGTTGCGGGCGGTGAATCCGTCTCCTTATATGTATTTTCTCAAGATGGGGGACATGCACATTCTCGGCTCGTCACCCGAAATGCTGGTGCGCGTGACTGGACGCAAGCTGGAATACCGGCCAATTGCAGGCACACATCCGCGCGGCAAAGATGAAAGCGAAGACCAGCAGCTCGAACAGAAGATGTTGAGCGATGAAAAAGAACGCGCCGAGCACGTCATGCTGGTCGATCTCGGCCGCAATGATCTTGGGCGAGTGAGCGAATATGGCTCGGTCAAAGTGAAAGATCTGATGTATGTTGAGCGCTACTCCCACGTAATGCACATTGTTTCTTCGCTCGAAGGCAAACTTCGCCCGGACCTGCACGCGCTCGATGCGCTCGCCGCGTGTTTTCCTGCCGGCACGCTGAGCGGCGCGCCAAAGGTTCGCGCCATGCAGATCATCGAGGAACTCGAGCCCACGCGGCGCGGAATTTACGGCGGCTCGGTGCTGTATGCGGATTTTGCCGGCAATCTCGACTCGTGCATTGCGATTCGCACTTTGTTGATGAAAGGCAAAAAAGCCTATCTGCAGGCTGGGGCAGGCATCGTCGCGGACTCCGATCCCGCAACCGAATATCAGGAAAGCATGAATAAAGCGCGCGCCGTACTGCGAGCGGTAGAAACCGCCAGAGGAGGAGCAAATTGAAAATCCCACGTTGGATTTTCTCGCTTGCCCTGTGTTTGTTAGCGATGCCGATGCTCGCCCAAGAAAGTCGGCTAATTCTCGATCACGGCAACACTACGATCGTGCTCGAACCCTATGCTCCCAACATCATTCGCGTGACGCTGAGCACGGAAAAGGATCAGGCGCTCGCACGGCCGGAGTTTGGATTCCACGCGCATCCGAATTCGGATGGCTGGGCGCACCAGCACACCGATGCAGCGGACGTTTACCAGTCTTCGCGCATGAGCGTGAAAGTCGATGCGTATCATCCGAGCAGCGGGCCGCTTCCAGTCACGGTTCGCGACATCGCGAAATATTTCAGCGGATCGGTTCCCTGGGCGCACGTCACGATTACCAAACCAGACGGCAAGCGGTTGCTCGAGATGAACGGCTGGTCGATGTCCGTTCCGAACCACAAAGACGGGAATGCCGACATTTTGTATGACAAGCGCCCTTCAGATCTCGATTTCTTTCAGGTTGGAGCGAGCTTCGTTTCTCCGGATGATGAGCACTATTACGGTTTGGGGCAGAACCAGGAGGGTTTTCTCGATCATCGTGGTCACACGGTTGAGTGCTGGCACAACTACGTTGCAACCGGTGGGCCGAGCGTTTGTGTGCCGTTCATGGTCACGAATTATGGCTACGGCTTCGTCTGGGACAATCCCTCGAAGACTACGATCGCGCCCGGATTCAACGAACGTACTACATGGACTTCGGAAGTCGGCAATCGAGTTTCGTACTTCGTAATTGCAGGCGCGAACTTCGACGAAATTTATTCCGGTTACCGTTTGCTTACCGGAACTACGCCGATGCTTCCCAAGGCTGCGTATGGTTTCGTTCAGTGCAAGCAGCGTTACCTCACGCAGGAGGAGATGCTGAGTGTCGCGGAGGGTTATCGCGAACGGCATCTGCCGCTCGATGTGCTAGTCCTCGACTGGTTCTACTACTCAAAAATGGGCCAGTTCGATTTTGTGCCGGCGCGATTCCCTGATCCTGCAGCGATGAACAAGCAGCTGCACGATATGGGCATTCAGACCATGATCAGTGTGTGGCCGCGCTTCGAACCCGGATCGCGCTTCTATGACTTTCTTCTGAATAAAGG
>DATIYR010000134.1:0-4088 GCA_035517535.1 Terriglobales bacterium | reverse complement strand
GGCCAAAAAAATCGGGCCCAGCACGCCGGGGCCATCTTCCCCTGACCCCGGCGCCGAGAACAACCTGCCCCCTCCCCCAAGACGGCAGGTCTCCCAACGGGCTCCCATGCCGGAATAGTGAACCGCACCTTAAAAGCGTTACAGACTTTCGTTCCATACACTTGAAAAAAACCGCAAAGGTAATCCGCCGACACCTCCGTTGTAGAATGGCTGCCACTGCTAACCGGTCGAGGGCGGAGTCTTGCAATTTCAGAATTTTGATTCGACTTATTTAGAGCGGTTGCGCTCCGGGGACTTTCGAACCCAGGAGCATTTCGTCGCCTATTTCAGCGAATTGATCCATCTCAAGCTGCGTTCCCGCCTGCGCTCTCCACACGACATAGAAGACGCCCGCCAGGAGACCTTCGCGCGTGTCTTCGCAGCCTTGCGCAAAGAGCAGGGAATTCGTGAACCGGAGCGCATCGGCGCCTTCGTCAACGCGGTTTGCGCCAATGTGCTGCGTGAACGCTACCGCGCGCCCACCGCCGATCCGCTCGAAGAGACCGCCGCTGAAATTCCAGATAAGGGGGCAAACGTGATTGACGTTATCGCCTACAAGCAAACGCAGGAAAAAGTGCGCGCCATCCTGCAGGAGTTGCCGGAGCGCGACCGCCGCATTATTAAGGAAATATTCATCGAGGAGCGGAGCAAAGATGACGTTTGCCGCGATTACGGCGTGACTCGCGACTATTTGCGGGTGCTGCTGCATCGCGCCAAGCAGGCGTTCAAGTCACAGTACCTTAAGAAGATGCCAACCGGGGCCTGACGAGCAGCCCTGATGAAACGTTTTTCTGCTTTTTACCACTATTGAACTGGAGGGCAGTAGCTGAGATGGACCATGCTGAAGCAGGCCGACTGATGATGGTCGAACGCTATTTGTTGGGCGAGCTTTCGCCCAATGAACAGGAAGCATTTGAAGAGCATTTCTTCGCCTGCGAAGAATGCGCCTTCGATGTGCGTACGGAAGCGGCGTTTCTTGATCACAGCAAGGTCGTGCTCTTATCCCCGCTCCAGGAGCAACGAGCCGAAAAGGCACAGAAACAGCGAGGCCGATGGGGAGCGTTGCTCAGGCCGGCAGTTTTGTTGCCGATTGTCTTGGCTCTGTTGCTGTCGTATGAAAGTCTGGTCAAAGTTCCGAAAACCGAGCGTCTGGCCGCGGAAGCAGAGAGTCCGCAAATCCTTCCAACCCTGTCGCTGATCAGCGTGACGACGCGCGGCGGTGAACAGGCTTCTCTCACAGTCCGCAAGGGCGAGCCGTTTCTTCTTTTCGTTGACATCCCTACGGATAATCGATTCGTTTCCTATTCTGCACATATGTTCGACCCATCGGGACACGAAGTATGGTCTTTGCCGGTGACAACCGAGGCCGCAAGGGATACAGTATCGATTCAGATCCCAGGGCAACAGAATTCCGGAACCTATAGTTTGCTCGTTCGCGGCGTTGGGAACGATGGGCACACAAGCGATGTTGGCCGTTTCCCGTTTGAACTGCGACTCACGCGTTAGTCGATTCGGGTTTACACCAAGAAAAATCTGGAGAGCACAATGGCTACCGACCAGAAGAGAGTTCACTACTATCACGCCGATGCAACCGCACTTGGCGGACACATCAAGACTCCATTTGATCAGGCCATCCCCGTCGTCGCGCCATTATCGCTGCCGCCCGTCGGTGGCTATGCGGTCGCGCGAGCGGAGCAATATCGCCTTGAAGGGATCCTTTCTTTCGAAAGTGCACATACACAGGTCGCGGGAAGTATCAGCCACAAGAATGGTGCCTGGACCACGCTGGCAACATCCGTCGTTGAAGGCTTGAATATTCTGGATGTGATCGTCGTCGATCGAATCGTTGCGCAAATTGCCACCGAGCACCCAGCTATCGGATACAACCCGAAGATCACGTTCATCGGAACTCAGTTTGAGAACGTCCGAATTGCAGGTTACCCGGTCCAAATTATTTTGAACCTTAATCTGTGTGCGCAAGCGGAAGGAAAGGACGGATTTCCGCAAACATCACTGTTTGAGGACGATCGTTTTCTGGCAGCATCGGCCGAGCAGTACAAAGCAATGAGCATCGAAAAAAATATTCCCGAGTGGGTGAAGGACCGCACCATTCCCGCCTGGGTCAAAGAGCGTTACACATGGGATAATGAGCAACTCAAAAAGAGATCCGCGGTTTTATGTTCACTGGTGACCCAGGTCAAAGGCGAATTTCCAGGCCGGCCGTTCGGCAATGTTCTGGAAATTCCGGAGATTGGCAAAATCTTTCTCGGCGAGTTGCTGGTGGACCACAATACTTTTCGTCTAATTGCAATTCGCGCGGAACTCGGCTGCGCTACTTCCGGGGCAACGGCGGCAGGTGTGGTCGCTGTGGAAGGCAGTACCTGGCCGTAATTTTCTGTTTTCTTTTGATATCACTTTGCGGATGTAGCCGGAAAAATTCTGATCCGCAGGCAACCTATCAGCACATCCAGCTCGAATTCCAGCACGCTGAATTTGCGCCCGCGCAAAGCCAAGCCCACGAGGCCTGGTTGCGATTTGCCAAAATCGATCCAGCTTGGTCATGGAAATTTCGCTTGCTTGAAGCCGAGGTGATGGCAAATCGTGGACTGAATCGGGATGTCCTTTCCACCCTAAGCGCAGATCTGCCGCCGCAACTCGCCGGCGGCGATCTCGCTGCGAAGAAGCTCGCGCTCGAATCACTGGCGCTAGCGAATACCGGCCAATTTTCCGACGCTGACCGCAATCTAGCAAAGGCTCAGTCCTTGTGCGAGACCTCATCCTGCGAAGTCTCCGGTGAGATTGCGCAAATGGGCGGCGTTATTCAGATCAAGGAGAACCATCCCGAACAGGCCGAGACTTATTTCCGCACGAGCTTACGTATTGCTCGCCAGGAAAAGCAGCCCGTTCTAGAAGCCGCAGCGCTACAGAACCTCGGCGTGGTTGCGCTTTACAAAGAGCATTTCGATGAATCGATCGATTGGTCCGAGCAGGCCCTTCAAGCCGCCCAGGCGATCGGTTCCCCGTTCGGCGAAGAGAAAGCCGGGGGCAATCTGGGTTGGGCGTATTACAAGCTCGGAGATTTCGAAAAAGCACGCGAATACTTCGCCGACACGGCCGCAAGGGCCCACCACTTAGGTGCAATCAAGGACGAGACAACTTGGTTGAACAATCTCGGGCTCGTATATTTTGAAAGAGACCAGCCGGTTCTCGCCGGTGAGAACTACCACGCGTCACTCGATCTGGCTCAGAAGACGCAGAGCGCCGATCTGATTCTTGCTTCGCTGAATGCGCTGGCTTTCCTCTCGATCAAGACTGAACAATTCCCGGAGGCAAGGCAATACTCGCAACAGGCTTTCGATCTCGCGCACCGCATCGGCGATCATCCTGACGAAGTGTACGCGCTACTTGCGAAAGGGCAAATTGCCGCCGCGTCTTCGGATGCTGTCGGCGCGGAAAAGCTTTTCACCGAGGTCGCGAATGATCCCGCGAGTGATACTTCGTTGCGCTGGGAGGCGCAGAACTCTCTTGCCAAGCTGTTCGAAAGCGAAAATCAAACGGCGGCTGCCGATGCGGAATACAAGCGAGCTCTGCTCACCGTTGAGCACGCACGCTCTGCCATTCAGCATGAAGATTTTCGCCTTCCTTTTCTCGCCAACGCCGCTCATTTGTATGACGACTACATTCATTTTCTCGTCACACATGGGAAGACGACTGAGGCACTCCAGGCCGCCGACTACAGCCGGGCGCAAACGTTGCAGGAGGGGCTTGGCTTGCGCCAGCAGAGCGACGGAGTCTCGCGTCGTGCTCTGAATATTCGCGATCTTGCACGAAAAACAAATTCAACCATCCTCTTTTACTGGTTGGGGCCGCAATATTCGTATCTATGGGGCTTCAACTCTAAGCAAATCTCGTTTACATCGCTTTCGCCTTCTCAGAAGATCGACGGCCTTGTCGAGCGATACCGCCGCATTCTCGTCAGCCCGCGAGATCCAATCGAGATTCGCAGCACTGAAGGTTCCGAGCTGTACGACGTTCTCATCCGGCCGGTG
>DATIYR010000133.1:0-5515 GCA_035517535.1 Terriglobales bacterium | reverse complement strand
AGCGGCCAGCTGGAGAGCAGCTCTTTGAGCACAGTTTGCCTCCATCGTGGGGACTTTCGGGTGACAGCAAACTTAGACGACGGTAGCTTAACAGGAAGTTGTCGTTCGAGAGCGGAAATGTTGCCGTTAATAATGTTCCGTTAAATAAATAATGTCATCCCGAACTTGTTTGCCGCGGCGGACGAGAGAGGGACCTTACGAAGCGAAGCGGATTAGCACTGGCGAAAACCGGATCATACATGGCGCATGTGGAACAGGCTGTCCTGACATCCGCAGATATAGTGCACGCGTACATAAGGTCCCTCTCACAGCCGCAGGCGGCTGTGTTCGGGATGACATGGTGGTTAGAGTTGGAGGCGCCGCTGAAAGCCGCTTGGCGCAGAACATCGCGCCAGCTCATTGCACTTCTTCAAAGATGGCGAGTTGCTCGATCAGGCGGGTGATGCGCCCCCGCCGTACGTGAAATTGTCTCTCTTGCTGCGCCGTCATTCCCAGAAAGGTTGCGGTTTTGATCGCCTCATCCTGTTCGCACGTAAGCCGATCGATCTCTTCCTTGATACGACGAACAAAGAGCGCGGAGTCAGAATCTGATGAGCCGTCCCGCGGAGCCATGCGCAACTCTGCGCATTCTATGTTTCCGGGCCGCAGCAACCATGCGCCAAAAAACGCCATGCCGTTCAGGGCGCCGGATTTGACATCAGGTCCCAGGCCTCGCGAGTGCGCCCGCGTTGCGCGGGCGATGTCATCCCGAACTTGTTCGCCGCAGGCGGACGAGAGAGGGATCGGACGAGGCGAAGTGGATCGGCAGAGGCGTAAGCAGGATGGTCATCGCGCAGGCGCAATAGTTTGTCCTGACATCGGCAAATGCAGTGCACACGTACGTACGGTCCCTCTCAGGCGCGCAAGCGGGCCTGTTCGGGATGACATCACTTTGGTGTGCTGCCGTCGCGGTCCCCTTCGACTATCCCTCGACTTCGCTCGACGCGTCGGCAAAGCAGGGCAGGCTCTCTCAGGCCCGCAAGCGCGCCTGTTCGGGATGACATCAGCTTGGCGTCGTGCGAAGGGCCGTTCTTCGACAAAAACAAGCATGCAACCAATTGGGGATCGGGAAGCAACTAAAAAATTAGTTGGCCTTTTTGAGGGTCGCCGGTCCAACTGGAAAATGGGCTGAAGCCGGGGCGGAAGGCCGATTCTAAGAAGATCAACGGATCTGAACTCTGGAAGCCCGGCGGGTCTGAAGTCTAAAAAGACCGAGCAGATCTGAAGTCTCAAACGAACGGACCTAAAGCAAAGGATCGAAGTGCCGCGAACCAAATCGGCGACATTGACGGAAGCTGAGCTGCGCATCATGAATGCGCTGTGGCAAAAGGGCCCGGGCACGGTGCAGCAGGTGCTCGACTGGCTGCCGGAAAAGCCTGTGCTTGCGTACAACACCGTCCTGACTACGATTCGCATTCTCGAAAAGAAAGGATACGTCGGCCATCTGAAGGATGGGCGGGCGCATGTGTATCAGCCGGTCGTCGATCAGCAGGAGGCGACACGGTCGGAGATTCGTCATCTGGTCAGCCGGTTTTTCAGAAATTCGCACGAGGCGCTGCTGCTGAATATTTTGCGGGATGAAGAGATCAACGAGAAGGAAGTGCAGCGCTTGCGCGAGATGCTGCGCAATTCTGCTTCTTCGGCGAGGAGCGGGGGCGAGCGGAGATGATACTGGCCGATTTTCAAACCCTCGCCCAACTCGCCGCCGGACGTGGGTTGAACACCGTGGTTGAAGGGGTTGCGCTGGCGGGACTCAGCTGGTGCGCGCTGCGGTGTTTTGGTGCACGCAGCTCCGGGGCTTACAGCTCAATGACGCGCTTCGCGGTGTGGTTTGCGACTCTGCTGGTCGTGGCGGGATTGCCATTGCTGGAGGTTGGAAGCGGCGCGGCTGCGGGGAGTTTTCGTGGATCGGAGTTCACGCTTTCAAACAGGTGGGCGGAGTGGTTGTTTATCGCGTGGTCGGTGATTGCGGGCGCGCTTTTGATTCGGCTGGGATTTTCGTTAGGGCATGTGTATCGGTTACGGCACCGGTGCCGAGAGATCGAGGCGACGGACCGTGCTGAATTGAACGAGGTGTTCGTCGAAGTTCGAGAGTCGCCGCGAAGAGCAAAGCTGCTGGTCTCCGAAGAAGTTCGAGTTCCCACCGCACTTGGATTTTTCCGGCCGGCGGTCGTGCTGCCTGCTTGGGCGCTGCGCGAGCTCGCTGCAGAAGAACTGAGGGCAATTGTGCTGCACGAGCTCGCGCACTTGCGACGCCGGGATGACTGGACGAACCTGGCGCAGAAATTTGTCAAGGCGCTGCTCTTTTTTCATCCGGCAGTGTGGTGGATCGATAGCCGGCTCGCTCTGGAGCGCGAGACGGCGTGCGATGACATGGTGATCGAACAGACGTTGAATGCGCGGATGTACGCGGCATCGCTGATTTCGGTGGCGGAAAAGGTTGTAGCGGAAAAGATGCGGATGGGCAGAGCGCTGGCGCTCGCCCAGAATGCACTGGGAAGAATGCGCGAAGTTTCGGAGCGGGTGGCGCAAATTCTGGATGCGAAGCGGGCGCGGACGACGCACGGGTGGCGTCCGGCGGCCGCGATGATTGGGACAGTGGCGGTGATTGCGGTGGTCGGGATGCCGTATGCGCCGGAGGTCATTTCATTCCAGCCAAAACAGCAGCCGACGTTGCTGGCGGGGAAGGCCGAGACAGTTCCGGTTTCTGTCACACCTGTTTCGCTGCAATGGGCGGACGAGAATTCCCGGCCGCTAGCAGACCATCGAGTAACTTCGACGGACGAGGATCCTTCGGCTTCGGTCAGGACAGGCGCTCGTCGCCCAATATGCAATTCTGCGGTCGTGGTGCCTGCCAAGGCGCGGATGCGAAGCGCTGATCGCAAACCGAAGGTTGTGATGACGAAGGCGCCGGCGCGGATGAAAGCGCACGAAAGATTGCTGGTGCTGCGTTCGAATCAGGTGGATCCAGCAGGCACGGTGTGGATGTTCTCGGTGTGGCAGTACACGTCACCGGAGGGAGTGCGGATGGTCGAGGAGACGATCGTGATGAACGCGATTTAGGCGCGCAAAATTTTTTGGCCCCAGCTACTAAGGAATTAGTTGTAGATCATTTTAAGGAGAGAAAAGATGAGTCGGTTCGAACAGTTGAGAAAAAAACTTACGCGAAGGTTACTCGTGCCAGTGATAGCGATTGGCGCAACGCTTTCGCTTGCAACCTATGAATTTGCCAAGCCGGCGAGCGCAGCGCCGGAACCTGCTCCGGCGGCGGGTCCGCTCGCTGACAGCAGCGTGAGCGCGCTGCTTGCGCTCAACCACGCAATGGAAGCGGTGGCGGCGCGGGTGACGCCGGCCATCGTGAATGTAACAGTGACGTCGAAGGTCAAGCCGGATGACAATTCGGCCGAGCAGAACGGCGGCAACGACGACGATCAGGGGAACATGCAGCAGTTCTTCGGGCCATTTTTCGGTCCGAACGGCCCGTTTGGAAGGCACTTCCAGATGCAGCCGCAGCAACCGCAAATCGAGCACGGGCTGGGCAGCGGCGTGATTATTTCGCCGGATGGCTACATCGTTACCAACAATCATGTGGTGGATGGCGCGACTGACATTCGCGTGACCCTGCACAATCGCGAAATTCTGCCGGCAAAGTTGATTGGAAGAGACAAGCTGACTGATCTCGCCGTGCTCAAGATAAATGCGACCGATCTGCCCAGCGTTCCGTGGGGCGACTCGACGAAGCTGGAGCCGGGCGAGACGGTGCTGGCGTTCGGCAATCCGCTGGGATACCGCTTCACGGTGACGCGTGGAATCGTGAGCGCGCTGAACCGTCCGAATCCTGAGGCGGACCGGCGCGCACCCGGTGAATTCATTCAGACCGACGCGGCTATCAATCCGGGCAACTCCGGAGGGCCGCTGGTTGATGCACGCGGGGAAGTGGTCGGAATCAACACATTCCTGATATCAGAAACCGGAGGCTTCTCGGGGATGGGATTTGCGATTCCCACGCAAATCGTGCGACCGACGGTTAACGCGCTCATTAAGAACGGCAAGGTCGAGCATGGATACATCGGAATCGGAATCAGCGATGTGACGCCCGACGATGCGAAGTTCTTCGACGTGAAGAGCGCAACCGGCGCGGTGGTGAGCCAGGTGGAACCGGATTCGCCGGGAGCGAAAGCCGGCTTGAAAGTGGGAGATGTGATCACCGGTCTCAACGGCAAAACGGTGAACGATGCCGGGGAGTTGCAGGTGGAAGTTGGCCAGACGCAGCCGGGCACGACCATTCATCTGGATGTGATGCGCAATGGCAACAGCATGCAGGTTCCGGTGACACTTGAACTAATGGGTGCGCGCGAGAATGGCAACGAGAGCGCCAGCGCACAGAACGAAAAGCCGCGCTGGGGTATTGGCCTCGAAGACCTGACGCCGCAGGTCCGCGAGCAGGAACAGGCGCCGAGCGATGTGCACGGAGCAGTGGTGGAGCGCGTGGTTCCGGGCAGCTCGGCGGATGATGCCGGATTGCAGCGCGGCGACATCATCACCGAAGTGAACCGGCAACCAGTGCACTCGGCGGCTGATGTGCAACGCGAATTGGCGAATGTGCCGAAAGGGCAGGATGCGCTGCTGCTGGTGTGGTCGAACGGCGGGAGCACGTTCCGCGTGCTGCACCCGACGGAAGGCTAGTGCTGAGGGGCGGAACAGCGGCCGCTCCGGCACAAGTGGGCGACGGACGGGGACTCCGTCGCCTGACTGTTTCCGATTGACGTTACAGTTCAGTCAGAGGCGTCGAGCGTAGCGAGACAACGAGGAATCTGCTGGTCCCAAACGAAAAGCAGATTCCTCGGCGCTGCGGCGGCTCGGAATGACAGCTACTAGCGGCGTCAAGGCCGGAACTTATCTGCGAAATAATTTCCGCGTCACCGCCCGCGCAATCGTCACCGGGTGCGTTACCAAAATCGAAAGCTGTCCCAGCAGGCTTTCCGGTTCGTGAAACACGCCGAGTTGGCGGAGCACGGTGCCGCGATCGTAGTAGATTCTTTCTCCCGCAAGGCGATCATTCTCGTCGAAGGTGTACACGCCGCAGAGAGGAATCTCGACGCGGCGTCCGGTTGGTGGAAGGCCACGCCATGCGCCGAGTTGCGCGCCGCGAATGAGCACTTCGAGAATGATGGCCTCGTCGGTGATGTAGCGGTGAGTGATGAGAATTTCCAGATCAGGTAGTGCCTTCATGAGGCTGGAATAAAACGAGCGGACACCGTCTTTACCGCGATGATGTTCGCTCCAGGGCTCGTCGTCATATTGTGCGGTGTCGCCGAAGGTGGAGAGAACGCCGTCGAGGTCATGCGCATTCTCGAGGCGAATGTGATCTTCGACGATTGCGATGCGAGCGGAGCGCTTGTCTTTGGGAATTGGTGCGGTGGCCATGTGGACCTCCGGGGCGCGGCAAGTATATACGTCGGCGGGCGTGGACGCC
>DATIYR010000132.1:0-6846 GCA_035517535.1 Terriglobales bacterium | reverse complement strand
CCCACGCATCAAGGGATGATTCTGCTGTTTCGGCCTGATACGGGCGAGCCGCTGGCCGTGATGGACGGAACGCTGATTACCGAAATGCGAACCGCCGCTGTTTCGGCAGCCGTGACCAATCGCTTAGCTCCCAGCGAGGCTCACGTTCTGGCGCTGCTTGGCAGCGGAGTTCAGGCGAAGGCGCATCTCGAAGCGCTCCGGCACGTGCGCAAATTCACCGAAGTGCGTGTCTGGAGTCGGAACTCCGAACACGCGCAGCGTTTCGCTCACAAACACGGCATCACGGCAACTTCCGCCGAAGCCGCTGTCCGCGGCGCTGACGTGATCGTGACCGCAACCGGGGCACAAGATCCGATTCTTTGCGGAGCGTGGCTCAAGCCTGGTGCGCACGTGAATGCGGTTGGATCTTGCCGCGCAAACTGCCGCGAACTGGATGACGATGCGATGGCGAACACGGTCGTGGTCGATTCGCGCGAAGCAGCGTTGCGCGAGGCCGGCGACATTATTATGTCGAACGCAAAGATCTACGCGGAGGTTGGAGAAATCTTTGCAGGCAAAAAACCTGCGCCGCTATCCGAGATCACAGTTTTCAAATCCGTCGGCATTGCCGCAGAAGACCTTGCCGCCGCAAAATTAGTTCTCGATCGTTTGCGCGAGAAGTAACAGGACGCGCCGCGAAACCCCTTTAGCGTAGTCGATCAGAAATGATCATCGATTACGCCGCTTCTTCTTTGCTCGTGCGGAATTTTTCCCAGCGCTTCCGCCTGAATCAGCCGGTCCCAGGGGCCGGCTTGCCAGTTGTCGCGGATGGGGTCGTGGCGAATCCAGGGCGGCAATTGGATGTAGAGGTTATGCGCAATGCCCAGAACGTAAGGCTCGTACTTCGAACGCAAAGTGTGCAGCTTGTCTTCTACTTCCGATCCGTCGCCCAGCTTCAATCCTTTTTCTGCGAGCTGCGAGCGCAACTGTGCCAGATCCTCAGGCGTCAATCTCTCGGGCGCGCCTGGGTCGTAACGGGCGTTTACAACTTGCGCTAAATCGACTACCGCATGCCGCGCCATTTTGAAGGTCCAGCGCGCCTGCTCGTTGCTGACGCCCTCGATTCCCGCAATGACCAGCGCAGCCGCATCGAGAATGACGGTGAGTGCGCCGAGCCACGACTGGTTGCTGTGCTGCGAGCGATAAAAGCTCAGCACCGGATACGAAAGATGGCTCTCTAGAACTTCTGCGGCCCAGCGCTCCCAGTCGCGAAAAAGCTGGTCGAGGGTGGCGCCATCTTTGCCGTCGATGCTGCGCGCAAGCAGCTCGGCCGCACTGGGCGGCGAACCGGCACGGGCGTCGAGAAGCGAAATTTCGATCTCGCGCTGCGAAAACGCAGAATAAAGCGTGGGCAGATATCCGATGACGATGGCGAGGAAACCGAAACCCATCCCGGCTTCGCCCACTGACAAGAAGCGGGAGTAGGTTGACGCGGGTGTGATGTCGCCGTAACCGAGTGTGAAAAAAGTCTCGCCGCTGTGGTAGAGCAGCAAACGAAATGTGATGGGCTGATTGCCCAGCATGAGCTGCTCGCCAGCTCCGTACTGCAGCAGTGCGAACCCGAAGATCAGGCTGCAAGCCCAGAGCACGAGCAGGGCGATCATCGAGAGCGGGCCGAAGTATCCCAGCATGTTTTCTCGCCGCGCTTGCGACTGAATTTTGCCGGCGAGTCGGCCGTAGGGCACCCAGGTGTAACGGAAAAACCAGCTGGTGATGCGAAAGTGCTGCCGCCGGATCCGGCGCGGGAGAAGCACGCTCTCGAACGAATCGAGCAGCACATAAAATAGGACGACCAGCCCCGCGATCATGGCAAAAACGTGCATTGAAGATGAGATGAAGCAGCGGGGGAATAGTAGCAGGATTAGAAGATTGTGACATCCGTCACTGACAGCTGTGCGTTGTCGAGTCTAGGTTGTGAAAATCGCATACGTCGTCGGGCGTGCGATAAGAACAATGTGCTGCAGTTGCAGGATTTGGAAGAAGGACGCACCGGAGGTACGGAATAGATTAGCCCAGCGCTTCAGCGCTGGGTAGGGAGCCCTCAGAAACGAAATCCCAGCAGGGATGGCAGATGTCACACAGTTACTCGAGCAATCGCGTCCACGTGATTTTCAGCACTAAGGACCGCAGGCCCTCTATCGGCGAGGAACTGCAGCCCAAGCTTTGGGCTTACATGGCAGGAATTGCGAAAAAGCAAGGATTCGACACCATAATTATTGGAGGTGCGCGGGACCATATTCATGCTCTTTTGCTGCTGCCGCCGGTGATGCCCCTGTCCAAAGCAGTTCAATTCTTGAAAGGAAGTTCCTCAAAGTGGTTACACGAAAACGGGACGCGATTTTCCTGGCAGGAAGGATATGGTGCGTTCAGCGTGAGCGCGTCACAGACCAATGATGTGATTCGCTATATTCGGAGACAGGCCCAGCACCACGCGAAGAGGAGCTTCGAGCAGGAATTCATGGAATTCCTAAGGAAATATAACGTGCCGTACGATCCTAAATATGTGCTTGGCTGAATGTGTCGTCCCTACGGGACTCCCGCCGCACCCGTTCAGTTACCCAGCGCTGAAGCGCTGGGCTAAGGTCTTATGTCCCTGGGGAGCAATGGCCGCGATCGCAAATACGTTTTTGGCTCAGATATGCAGCCCCCTATGGGACTGCGCCCCATGTTTTCCAACCAGCGCGAAAATCGGTGTAATTTCTGAAGTCCCTCCGGGACCGATCAAATCTATTTCTCCTCGCACAGTTCGCCGCCTCTCGCAAATTTTTGGCGTGCATCAGCTGGGAATTCACTTTCTGCGAGCTGCACCACAAATAAAGTGCGCAAGAGGCGCTATGCAACTTAGCCCAGCGCTTCAGCGCTGGGTGAGAAGCGGGAAGAGATTAGAGTCCCGTAGGGACGACACTTCGGAAATTACGGTGTCGTATGTGAATCGAAAACCGCCCTTTGCACGGCCAACAGTTCCTTCAGCACGCCGCGCAACTTCGTCGATTCGAGCGCGTTCGCGCCATCGGATTTCGCTTCCTTGGGATTGTCGTGCACTTCCATGAACACGCCATCGACGCCGGCTGCGACCGCTGCGCGCGCGAGCAGAGGAATGAATTCAGGCTGACCGCCACTCACCGCGTGATCGCCGTCCGCAGAGGCGGAAGGCAGTTGGACGGAATGGGTTGCATCGAACACTACCGGCGCGAATTTGCGCATGATGGCCAGCGAACGCATATCGACGACGAGATTGTTGTAACCGAAGCTCGCGCCGCGCTCGGTGACGAACACGCGGTCATTACCTGCCGAGCGGCATTTTTCGACGATGTGCTTCATGTCCCAGGGCGAGACGAACTGGCCTTTTTTGATGTTGATTGCACGCTCGGTCATCGCCGCGGCCACGACGAGATCGGTCTGACGGCAGAGAAAGGCCGGAATCTGTAAGACATCGGCGACTTCCGCAACCTGCGGCACATCTTTTGCTTCGTGTACGTCGGTGAGAATGGGAAGGTGAACTTCGTCTTTCACTTTTTTTAAAATGCGAAGCCCTTCGGCGAGTCCCGGCCCGCGAAAGCTGCGGATGGAAGTGCGATTGGCCTTGTCGTAAGAAGCTTTAAAAATGAATGGAACATTGAGCGAGCGGGTCACACCCTTGATCACTTCCGCCATGAACAGCGCGTGCTTTTCACTCTCGATCACGCAGGGTCCGGCGATCAGGAAAAGATCGCCCGAGCCGATGCGAATGCCGTCAACCTGGAAGGAGATGCTCAAGGAACAATTCTAACCGGAGCGGTGAGTAAATAAGACCATGGAACCAAACTCCTGTTGCGCAGGATGCAAGCTGCATCCCCAGGCGCTGAATGCTGATTGCTAAATGCTGACGGCTCGGAGTGCGTTTGCTGAATCCCGCGGCCCTCCTTTAGAATCAAATGGTTCAGCAATACATTTGGAGACCCAATGAAGGCAGCCATCCATCCTGCATACAACGAAGTACGCGTGCATTGCGCGTGCGGCAGCACATTCACCACGCGTTCCACGCATAAGGGCGACATCCACGTAGAAATCTGCTCGAGTTGCCACCCGTTCTTCACCGGCAAGCAGAAGCTGGTCGATACCGCCGGCCGCGTCGAGCGCTTCCGCCGCAAGTACGGCAAAGCCGGGGCGGAAAAGAAGTAAATTGCCGGACAGGAGTGTCCGGCCCACACAGGACATCAAGGCCTTCGCTAGTGCGAGGGCTTTTTGCTTTTAGAATGAATTGGTGACTGAAATTGGCAAGATGCTCGTGTTCTTTGGCGTGGTGCTCGCCGCCATTGGACTTGTGTTGGTTCTTGTTGGCCGCACCAATCTTCCCATCGGCCGCTTGCCCGGGGACATTATTTATCGGGGCAAGCACACTACGTTTTACTTCCCGCTGGCGACGTGCATTGTGCTCAGCGTGGTGTTATCGGTGATTCTGTATTTAGTGGGCAGGATCAGACACTAAAAATCAATGGTGAGCGCCAGCGCATGGAATCAGCCACAACGAAATCGTAAGGCAGCCAGACGTTCGGTCCCTCTCTTGCCCTCCTGCGGAGTGCACGTTCAGGATGACAGCAGGTTATCAGTGAGCGCGCAATACCAGGAGCGAATTTAACGACTGCGACGCTCAGCCTGTGGCGAGCCTTTGGAGTCTTTCGGGTACAACACCACCGACCTCCGCAGCCCCTCACCCGAACTTTCGGTCACAAGGTCCTGCTCGTCCCGCAAGGCAAGATGCAAAATTCGCCGCTCGCGCGAAGACATTGGCGCGAAGTGATAAGGCGATCCAGTCTGGCGAACTTTTTCAGCGGCGACGCGGGCCGACATGCGCAGCTCTTCGATGCGCGCCTTTCGGTGCCCCATGCAATCGAAGCTGATCTTCTCATGCTCGTTGCCGGGGAGATGAAGCATTTCCATGGCGAGGAGCTCAAGCGACCGCAACAACTCCGCGCCACGCTCAAGCAGCAGCGAAGCATCTGGCCCGGCGAATTCGACGAGGATCTCGGGCTTCTCCCAATCGCGATCGTCGGCGATCTGCGGATCGACCGTGATGCGGTACTTCAACTTCAGCCCGGCATGCTTCACCACGCCGTTCAGAAATCCGTTGAGCTGGTTGGCAGATTCGATTTTATTCATCGGCGTTTAGCTTTTAGCTCTTAAGCTTTTAGCTCTTAGCGAAGACCCCGAAGCCGAAGGGTCGAGCTACAGGCTAAAAGCTAACAGCTAAGAGCTGTTCTTCTTCTTTCTCGCTCTCTTCGCGGCGATTTCTCTCATCTCGCGCCCCAGCTTAGTGCGGTTCATCACCCACTGCTGGCCAATCATGATGATGTTGCTTTCGGCGTAATACAGGTTCAAGCCGGCAGCGAGATTGTAAAAGATAAATCCCATCATCGCCGGCATCATGATGTTCATCATGCGCTGCTGTGCGGGATCCATGCCGGCCGTCGGCATCATGCGCTGCATGATGAACATGCTCACCACCATGATCGCAGGCAGAAGAAGATAAGGATCGCGCGCCGACAGGTCATGGATCCACAACCAGTGCGCCTGGCGAAGGTCAATCACCGCCGGCAGCATTCGGTAGTATGCCCACAGGAACGGTATTTGCACCAGCATGGGCAGGCATCCGCCGACCGGGTTCACGCCCTCGCGTTTGTACAGTTCGCCAATCTCTTTTTGCATGTCCTGCTTGCGCGGATCGCGCATGCTGTACTTTTTGTATTTTTCCTGGATGGCCTTCATCTGCGGCTGAACCCGCTGCATCTTGAGCTGCTGCTTGATCTGTGAAATGCGCAAAGGGAAAAGTGCCAGAGTGATGATCAGCGTCTGAATGACAATCGACCAGCCCCAATTGTGGACATATTTATTCGTCCAGCGCAGCCAGATGAATAGCGGCCGCGCAATTAAGCTCAGGTATCCGAAATTCAGGGCACTCCGCAAATCTTTATCGGCGCCACTAATTGCTGGCACTGGGATGGATTCGAGCACCTGGAGCGATTTTGGTCCGACGAATAAGCGTTCGTTGGTTTCCCCGGGCTGGCCGACCGCCGCGCCCAGCACGTCCGCAGGCTTGGTCTGATTGCTGCCCGCGCTCGTCGGCGCTTCGATGGAATTGCGCAAGGTGATGACGAACTGATTGTCAGGATTCTCCGGAATAAAAAGCGCGCCGAAATACTGGCTGCTGACTCCGACCCAGTCGAAGTTGCCGCGCATGGTGTTGCCGCTGGAAATCTTTTTATAGGCGAGGTGCTCGGTGTTGTTATTGTATTGATATTCGAATTGGCCAAGGCCGTAAGTGTAGGTAGTGTTCTGGTCGCCGAAACCGGCCGGCCATGCGGGGAACGCGGCCACGGGATTTCCGTTTTGAAATACTGAGATATGCACGCGCACCACATAGCTGTGGTCGAACTCAAATGTCTTGCGGACGTTGAGGCCGGCATCGGCGTACTCGAAGACGAGTTTTGTAGGCGCTTGAACCGTTCCGCTTTCCGACACAACGTACAGCGTTGAATCCAACTTATTGCGCAGCGATTCGTCATACGTCCAGAGCGAAAGCGGAAAACCGTATTTCGCTGACGCGGCCGAATTGACCAGATCGAGGGGATGGCCCTGATCGTCGAAATATTTTTTCAAAATCCAGGATTTTGCCTCACCGCCGCGGTTGGTGAACGTTATCCGGTAAAGATCGTTTTCGATTACGGTTTCGGATTCCGATTGCGCCTGCTGTGCGACTGGCTGTGGCGGAGCCTTCTTGCCGCGCTTGGGTTTGGCGGCGACCGTGGCACTCGCAACTGGCGCGGGGGT
>DATIYR010000131.1:0-5263 GCA_035517535.1 Terriglobales bacterium | reverse complement strand
GGTGAACAGGGAACGCCTTGATCGTTCACGACCGCAACGGCATCGATCATCAGGCCGGGCCCGGACTGCGCGACGGCAGAAAAAATCGCGGTGCGCTCGGCGCAATTGGTCAAACCATAGGACGCGTTTTCCACGTTGCAGCCGGAGAATACTTCGCCGTTTGCGGTCAGCAGGGCAGCGCCAACTTTGAATTTCGAATAAGGAGCGTAGGCGTGCTGCATGGCTTTGCGCGCGGCTTCCACCAGGTGATCGCGTTCGGCAGTGGTGAGTTTTTCGATGGCCATGTCAGAGCAGCTCAGTGAATACTCGTGTGACTCGGTACTCTCGATGGCAAGAAAAACCAACCACGAAGGACACGAAGTTACACGAAGGAAGAGACAGAGTGAGATGTCATTTTTCAACCAGCAGCACTTTTTCCATGCCGTCGATCTCGTTCAGTTTCACTTCGATCACCTCGCGCATGGTGGTCGGCACAGCGCGGCCGACAAATGCGGCTTCGATCGGCAACTCGCGATGACCGCGGTCGATCAGAACGCAAAGCTGTACCCGGCGCGGACGGCCATGCGAAAACAGTGCATCGAGAGCGGCGCGAATGGTGCGTCCGGTGAAAAGCACATCATCGATCAGGATGATGTTTTTGTCCTGAATGTCAAAGCCGATCTTTGATTCCTGCACCACCGGCTTCGGCCCCAAAGTCGAAAGATCATCGCGATAGAAGGTTATATCCAGAGCGCCGACAGGAATCACCGTGCTTTCGATCCGTCCCATCAGCTTGCCCAGGCGCTCGGCCAGAGGCACTCCCCGACGACGGATTCCGATCAGCCCAAGGTCTTCGACGCCGCCGTTTTTCTCCACGATTTCATGGGCCAGGCGCAGGAGCGTGCGCTCCATCTCTGAGGCAGACATCAGTTGCGCCTTTTCGCGAAGTGCAAAATTTTTCAGCGGGCTCTCGTTGGTCATGACGTTGAATGATACGCAGGCGCCGCGCCGGCTGCAAGACTAGGTGGGGCTGCTTTGCTCTTTACTCTGGCAGTTCTCCGTGTGACTTTTGTGTTCTTTGTGATGGCCGGATTTTAAAAAGCCCGACCACCGAGGCCACTGGGCTAAACAGAGGTTTCACAGGCGAACCGCGGAGTTGATCTCGTGCTCAGTCAGCCGCTTGAACTTGGCGCAGCTCCCGGAAGGTTTTCTTACGCCATGCCGCGAGCAATACGCTGCCGATAATCATCAACCCAGTGCAGAGTCCAATCCAAATGCCAACCGCGCCCCAGCCCAGGTAGAAGCACAAAAAGCAGCCGAGCGGAATTCCGATGAACCAATAGGCGATAAGATTGGCGAACATAGGAGTTTTCGTGTCGCCTGCGCCGCGCAATGCGCCGGTGGTCACAACCTGCAATCCATCGAACAGTTGAAACGCCGCAGCCACGAGCAGCAATTGAGCGCCGATGTGGACCACCGCTGGATCGGGCGAGAATGCGCGTGCGATGATTTTCGGAATTGAGACGAACACCACCCCCGCGCAGGCCATGAATCCAACCCCGAGCGCGACGGCCGACCATCCGGCGCGGCGCGCACCGTCAGGGTCGTGCCGACCCAATTGCTGTCCTACGCGGACTGCGGCCGCCGAGCTGATACCGTAAGGCACCATAAATGTGAATGCAGCGCAGTTGAGCGCGATTTCGTGCCCGGAAAGTGGGACCGGACCAAGCTTGGCGCACAGCGCCGTCGCACCTGAGAAGGCCCCGATTTCCACCAGTATTTGTCCGGCCGCAGGAGAGCCCAGCTTCAGCAATTCCCAGATTCTTGCGGCCCTGATTCTCACCTGCTGCATACGAGGCCGCTTCGCCTCCACCCACGCGAGCGTGATCGCCATAACCGATGCCATATAAATTCGCGCGATGCACGTGGACCATCCCGAACCAGTGATGCCCTCGGCGCGAAATCCCATGTGGCCGTAAATCAGTGCCCAATCGCCAACAGCGTTGACCACGTTCGCCGAGACGAGAGCAAACATGACCGGGATTGCAACGTTCACGGCCTGCAGATATCGACGAAGGGCAAAATAAAGAAGAAGTGGCAGCGTGCCCCAGTTCAGTGCCATGAGAAAGGGCCGCATGGGTCCGACAAGCTCCGGGCTGATGCCGAAGCGCCGCATAAGCGGAGGCCAGAACGCGACGGCCGTCATCAAAACTGGACACAATACAATCGCGAGCAACAGGCCGTTAGCGAGCGTGGTTCGCGCATCGTGCAAATCCTCGCGGCCATAGGCGTGGGAGACGAACGTATCCATGCCGAGCAGCAGTCCGCCACCGACGATGGCCACGGCGTTATAAAGACTCTGACCAAGACCCGTCGCCCCGATTGCGACGGCGCTATTCGGCATTCGCCCAACCATAATCGTGTCCACCACGCCCATGCTCATCCAGCCCACCTCAGCCATGATGAGCGGCAGAGCGAGGCGAAGCGTGAGGCGAAAATCAGTACGCCAGGGCGAGTTTGAATGCGGATTCGGCACAGACGGCATTTTTCGGAGTGAGTTGAAATTGTAAGCGGAGCTAAACCGTGATCGTGATCAGCTCACCCGTTCGGGCGAGCCGGTGGTGTGTTCTTTGCCGTTGACCTACCAGATGCGCACGCGATCGTCCGGTGCGAGGTACAGTTCTTCGCCCGCTTTCACGTCGAACGCCTTGTACCACGCATCGATGTTGCGCACGGTATCGGTTCGATAGCGCCCCGGTGAATGCTCGTTGGTCAGCACCAGTTGGCGCAGCGCGGCTTCGCGCATCTTGGTCCTGTGGGCCTGCCCGAAGGCGATGAAGAACTGCTGATCACCGGAGAAGCCATCTTGTACGGGCGCAGTTTTGCCGCCTAGCGCGACATGATATGCGTCATACGAATCGGCAATGCCGCCCAGGTCGGCAATGTTTTCCGCCAGAGTTTGCTTTCCGTTCAGCGGTAGATCGGGAAATGGCTTATAGCTGTCGTACTGAGCTGCAAGCTTCGCGGTGGCGGTATCAAAATGCTCCCGGTCGGCTGGCGTCCACCAATTACGGAGTGCGCCATTAGCGTCAAAGTCACTGCCTTCGGAATCGAACGTGTGGCTCACCTCGTGACCGATGATCGCCCCGATCGCCCCGTAATTCACCGCATCCGGCGCATCAGGATCGAAGAATGGCGGTTGCAAAATCGCGGCGGGAAAGTTGAGCGCGTCTTGCAACGGTAGATTTACTGCATTGACCGTCTGCGGCGTCATCGACCACTCATGACGGTCGACGCCTTTTCCCAACCGTTCGACTTGTTGATGGTAATCAAACAAACTATCGCGCCAGAGATTCCCAAAAATATCGTCCCGCCTGATCTCCAGCCCCGAGTAATCGTGCCATGTCTCCGGGTAACCGATGCCAACATACAACGCATTCAGCTTGGCTTGCGCTTCTGCTTTGGTCGAAGCCGCCATCCAGGTGAGCTCGTCAATCCGTTTGTGGAATTCCGCGACAATGTTTACCACCATCTCCTGCACATGCTTTTTTGCCTCAGGAGGAAAGTAGCGCTGCGCATAAAGCTTGCCCACATCATCGCCCAGGACGCCATTGACCACAGTGACTGCGCGTTGCCAACGTGGGCGTTGCTGTGGTGTGCCAGAGAGGATCTTTCCGAAAAACGCAAACTTCTCGTCCGCCAGCGGCTTTGGCAGAACTCCTGCATAATCTTCGATCAGGTGATAGGCCAGCCAGTCTTTCCAACTTTCAAGCGGAGTCGATTCGACCAGCGCCGCTTCGCCCACAAAGGCGCTCGGCTGCCAAACGATGAAAGTGTCTTGCTTACTTAAGCCCGCGCCGTCGAAGTATTCGTCCCAATCCAATCCCGGCGCTTTGCTGGCAAACTCCGACCGCTGCCACGGATTATCAACCTTATGAATGTCCTGATCGTCCTCCAAACTCCAATGCTTTTCCGCGATCGCGTGCTCCAGATCAAAGATGCGCTTCGCCCGCGCATCTGGATCTGTAAATCCAGCCAGCTTGAGCATGGTCGCGATGTGGGTTTTGTACTGCCGTTGGATCGTCCGCATGTGCTCGGATTGATCGAGATAGTACTTGCGGTCTGCCAATTCCAATCCGCCCTGCAGCAGGTACGCCGTGTAGTGCTCCGGCGCATTGAAATCCGGCGCTACCCACATACCGAATAAATTGGAAGTATGAAAGTTGGTGTTATTAAGCGGGTCGACGTCGGCGCGCAGGCTTTCGCCCAGCGCCCGCGCCAGTTCGCGCTTGTCGTGAATTGCGGCGATCGCATCAAGATGTGGCTTCAGCGGCGCCAGCCCTTTCGCCTCGATCGCATTCTCATCCATGTATGAGTTATAGAGATCGGCAATTTTTCGCTGTTCGGTTCCCGCCGCGGGATTCGATTTTGCCGTCTCCTCGATCAACCCTGCCGTTCGCTTGCTGGTGATATCGAGCAGAGTTGCAAACACTCCCACGGACGCGCGGTCGGGTGGAATCCGTGCCTGCTTCATCCATGCCCCATTGCAGTAGTCGTAAAAATCATTTCCTGGCTTGACCGACTGTTCCATGTCGGCGGCTACAATTCCGGGCTGCGCTGGCTTGGAAGCTGGTTGGGCCGCAATGCCAATTCCGAAAACGACCGTCGCCAGAAGTGCGGCTGACTGGAACCGCCCGAACTTACGAAGACCTTTCATGTGATGACTCCGGGAGGTACAAACTATCTTAGACGCATAAAACCGCATGTCGTGATACATCAGACTTGGGCTTTTCGCGGGATCATTCGGAAAGCTTTCGTGGCGCTTACGAGATTAGCGCAGTTATGACCTTGGCCGGGCGCGAGAACCGACCTCCGCAGGCGCATGCATTAAAAGTTCCATCAGGTCTTTTGCCAGCTGATCCGTGTTGTGCCGTGCAACACCATCCTCAAATAAGTAATCGCCGAGAACCGGACAAACGCCCAAGTCTTCAATCTCCTCAAGGTCCGCCACAATTTGTGACGCACCCTCGAGCGCGTACTTGGCCTTCAAATCATCCGAAGCGGGCATTCGGTTGATGAGTGCATAGTCGAAGATCTGGCATTCGGCATGTTCATTCAGGGCTCGAATGTGGTCGGCAGCGGTGCGCCCCAGGCTCTCATTCGCTTGCGTCATCAGATTGCAGACGTAAACCTTGGTGGCGGCCGATTCCTGAATCGCCCGCGGGACTCCGCACACCAGCAAATTTGGAATCAGGCTGGTAAAAAGCGAACCCGGCCCGATGGT
>DATIYR010000130.1:0-7486 GCA_035517535.1 Terriglobales bacterium | reverse complement strand
GCCGCCTGCGCGGCCACGACTTGTGCTTCAGACACTTCCAGATTTTCCTTGCGCGGCTGGGCTCGCAATTCGTCGAGCGCAGTTAACGCGGCCAGGGATTGCGAGTGCAACTGTTCGACCGTGGCTCTCTGGATCGAATCGTCGATTTGAATAAGCAGGTCGCCTTTGTGGACCCCCTGGCCTTCCTTGACCAGAATCTCCTTAACCGTCCCGGACACTTCGGGATAGACGTTGATGTTCTGGCCGCTGGCCTGCTCGCTTTCCAAAATGCCGCTGGCATAAACACCGTTCTTGTACGGATTCGCGGCGGGATTGAAAGCGGGCGGCAATGCGGCCGGAGTGCGAGCTCCGACGTAAGCAACTACACCGCCGCCGATAAGACCTACAACAGCTACGACGTAGAGTATTTTCTTCATGACACGCCTCCATTCGTCACGCTTGCGAGGTGACCATCCTCCATCTTCAAAATCCTGCTCGCCAGATCGTAAATTCGGCTGTCGTGTGTCACGACGATCACGCATCGCTTCTCATTCAGAACCTGGTTCTTCACGAAGGTCACGATGCCGTGACCGGTGTCGCCGTCGAGCGACGCTGTGGGCTCGTCCATCACGAGAATGTCAGGCTGCGCGGCGATGGCGCGCGCTATGGCGACGCGTTGCTGTTCGCCTCCGCTCAACTTCACCGGAGGCAGGTCGGCGCGCTTCGTGAGCCCGACAATTTCCAGGTACTCACGAGCCTTGCTGATCGCCTCGTCCCACGGCTGTTTCTTCAAGATGAGAGGAACTGCGACGTTCTCCGCCGTGGTTAGGCGCGGAAAGAGGTGAAAGTCCTGAAAGACAAACCCGATCTTGTGCAGGCGCAGCTCGGCGAGTCGATCAGGCGCGAGCGACCATATGTCGGTGCCCTCGACCGATACTGTGCCTGCATCCGGCCGCAGGACCCCGGAGAGAACGCTCAGCAACGTCGTCTTACCGCTTCCGGATGGCCCAACGATGTAGAGCATCTCGCCGAGATAAGCCTCGAGAGTCACGTTGCGCAAGGCAACGGTCCGGGCATCTCCTTCGCCGAACGATTTGCCGACTTCCATGGCGCGAATCGCTGTGAATGGCATATCAACCTCTGAAGACCTGGAACGGTTCAATCTTTAGGACCCGGCGAACGCCGAAGTAGCTCGACACGCCGGCGATAATCACGACCATGAAGAGCCCAAGGCCGAGATTCAGAAAACTCATCTGCGAAGCAAACGAAGGCAGCCGCATCTTCGCCATCGTAATCATGAAGGAGCACAGCCCCACGCCCAGGCCGTAACCGATGAGGGCGGTGAAACCGGCTTGAGAGAGAATCATCATGATCAGCTCGCGGTTATTCGCGCCCATGGCCTTGAGCGCGGCGAACTTGTCGATGTTCTCCAGAACGAAGGTGTAGAACGTCTGACCGGAAATGGAGAGGCCGACGATGAAGCTCATGATCGCTACGATCATGATGTTGATCCCCATTCCGGTTTGCCACATGTAGAAGCTCGAAGTGCGATCGACGAACTCATCCTTGGTCAGCGCCAGGTATCCCAGCGATTTCACCTGCTCTTTGATTTGCGGGATTTCGCTGGCACTCTTGGGCTGCACGAGAACGTACGAGATCGTGAACCGGGGATTTGGCAGGTATTGCAATGTACGGTTGTAGGTTGTGTACAGCGTCGGAGTGCCAAACAATCCGCCGCTCGCCACGTCGGCAACACCGACAATTACGCCGCGATGATCGTTAACCTCGAACTCTGTTCCAACGCGAGGGCTCCCAAGCTTCGGGTAGTCCCCGTCCTTCACCACGACGAAGGCATTCTCGCCGTACAGGTCCTCAATGTTGCCTTCGAGGAGCCTTGGCCTGCCGTACAGGCTCGCGTCATCGAGGCCAACAATGGTGGCGGCTTGGTAAGTTCCGTCATCGAGCTTCACCAGACTGTTGCCGGTGTAGACAGGCACGGCGTAGCTGACGCCTGGCAAGCTGCGCGCGGCATCGAGTACATAATCGGGCATGCCGATGGCATTCGACGCGCTCTCGACCGCCGGATCCATGATCCAAATGGGCGCTGCGATGTTGTACACGGTCGAGGAGGCACGCTTCATCATGCCGATGAAGGTGGACGTGACTTGCAGCATCAGGAACACGGCGAAGGTGATGCCCACGAGCAGTGCCGTGAATTTGGCCTTGTCGTTTACCAACAACTTGTACGCGAGTTTGAGTATGCCCTTCACCGCCCGCCTCCGTTAAATTCCGCCCTGTCGGAGCTGCAAGCAGCGCGAATGCCAAACGCCGTTGGGCGCGAAAATCCTTGGTTTTCAATGGGAGGGTGTTCAGAGGGGGTGTTGACAGGGGGTGTTGACAGTCAATTCTGTCAAATGGGCAATTGACATCGAGAGCGCGCAATCGGGAGGACTTAGGCGGTCGAGGGCTCTCAGGCGTAGTGGCGGGGATCAATTCCGAACTTCTTCATTCGCGCAATCAGGGTGGTTCGATTGATGCCCATTCGTGTGGCAGCTCCATCTGCGCCGCCGACCTTGCCCTTGCATTCGCTCAAAGCGCGCTCGATTTCCTCGCGCTGCTTCCTATCAAGTTCATTCGCACGATTTTCGTTGGCGTTTAGAGCGCTGAGGGTTTCTTTTACGATGCGGGCAATCTCGTCCTGCCCAGGTTTCGCGGGTGTGTGCGCGGGGGGTTTCGGTTGGTACAGCTCTGAAAGTGGCGCCTCCAGCGACCTGCCTCGAGTGAGGATCACCGCGCGCTCAATAAAATTCTCCAGCTCGCGGATGTTTCCGGGCCATTCCCAAGCTGTCAGGCCTTTCATTACCGAAACGGGAATGGCATCGATTCTTTTCTGCATCTGGTTGGCAAACTTCTGCACGAAGTAAGTCACCAGCAGGGGAATGTCTTCCCGGCGCTGCCGCAGCGGAGGAAGGCGAATCGGAAAGACATTGAGTCGGTAATAGAGATCGCTTCGAAATTCGCGGTCGGCGACCATCTTCTCCAGGTCGCGGTTAGTAGCGGCGATCAAGCGCACATTGACCTTTCGCGTCTGCGTGCTGCCCAGGCGTTCAAATTCCCGCTCCTGCAATGCCCGCAGCAGCTTGGGCTGGATTTCGACGGGAATGTCTCCGACCTCGTCGAGGAAGAGTGTCCCCTGGTCGGCCAGCTCCATTCGCCCGATCTTCTGGCTGATGGCGCCGGTGAACGCCCCCTTTTCGTGGCCGAATAACTCGCTTTCCAGAAGCCCAGTTGGGATCGCGGCGCAATTGAGCTTCACGAGCGTCCGCTCCTTACGCCGGCTGCGATCGTGGATGGCGCGCGCTATCAACTCCTTGCCCGTGCCGGTTTCGCCGAGCAACAAAACCGTGGAGTCGCTGGGCGCTACCGTCTCGACCAGTTGCAGGACCTGTTTGATCGCTGGGCTCTTCCCCACGATCTGCTCGAAATGCATTTCGCTGCGAATTTCTTCTTCCAAATAGAGCTTTTCCTGGGCCAGTTTGTTTTTGAGTTCTGAGATTTCCTGAAATGCAAGCGCGTTTTCAATGGCAATGGCGATTTGCCCGGCAGCCTGGCTGAGGAAGCCGACCTCCTCGGGCGTGAACTTCTCCTCTGTCCGGCGCGCCAGTGCTAGATTGGCGATTGCGCGCCCGCGAGTCACCAGGGGTATAAAACAGACGTACTTGAAACCTTCAATAGCGGCCACTCTGTGGCTGAAAGTATTAGGAGCAGCCTCGGCAAGATTTGCAATCACCGGTTTTAGAGTCTCCATGGCCTGCTTGGCTGGGCTGTTCGGGTCCTGGTCGACGATCAAATCCTCCCTGGCAAACCCTTTGCCGCCCGGAAAGTCCATTGCAAAAAGGCGAAATGTTCCTAGTTCCGGCCCCGGCAGAGAAATGCTGACGGCATCACATTGCATGACCTCACGAACGTTTGCGGAAATTGCGCGCAGGACTTCCTTCAGATCCAGATTCGAAGTGATGCTCTTGGTCAGTTTTAGCAGCAATTGAAGGCGATCATTTTGCTCTCGCAACGAATCATCGGCGTCTGCGCGTCGCACATTGACTTTTTCGTCCATGCTAAATATCACGGGGCAAATGTGTTCCAACCAGCAAGCAACTAGCCTTCGCGTGCGGAACTGAACGCAACCGAATCCTACGATGGGTTGTGCGACTCAGCCCGGTAGCCGATCGCATCAAGTGTCAACGCCCAATTGACAGTTTTGACTTTCAACACCCCGTTCGTCAATCGAAACTCTCCACCTGCCTTGATTTGCACGAGATTGCCTCGGGCCAAGTTTTGGCACGGCGGTTGCCTTTATCGCTTGGCGACGCCCCTTACCGCAGCAGATAAGGACGGCCAACTGCTTGCTGTTCGATAAATGAAAGGTGGCGCCAAGCAAGAGGACTGTCGCATGTTGAAGATCTCCACAATCGACACACCAATCCAGCGAACGTTGGTTGTCGAAGGCAAGCTCATCTCACCCTGGACCACTGAACTTAGAACCGCATTTGACAACGCCAAGAGGGACGCAAAGGGTCGCGAGCTTTTCGTCGATCTGAAAAATCTGACGATGATCGGCCAGGAGGGCGAAGACCTTCTGGTCGAGCTGATGAACGAAGGTGCCAAGTTCCGCTGTTGTGGTGTGTTCACGAGACAAGTAATGCGCCAAGTTGCCCGAGGGCGGGCGCACAGGGGTCATAGAGCAACGCAATAACGTTCAAATGAGGAGGTCCAATATGCCGACTTTACTTCATCTCACCGTCAGCCCCCGCGGAAATCAGTCGATCTCCCGTCGACTCGGTGATGCCGCGGTCGAGGCGTGGAAGGAAAGCCATCCCGAAGGCCGAGTCATCGGACGGGATTTGGCCAAAACGCCCCTCACCTTCGTTGATGTCGACTGGATTGCCGGAGCCTTTTCCCCGCCGGAATACCACACTGAAGCGCACAAGAAGGCGCTCGCGCTCTCAAACGAACTGGTTTCCGAACTTCTCGAGTCCGACGAAATCATTCTCGCAACCCCGATGTACAACTTTGCGGTTCCCGCAGCGCTCAAGGCGTGGATTGACCACGTGGTTCGGGCGGGCAAGACCTTCCATTACACGGCTGCTGGGAAGCCGGAAGGCTTGCTAGCCGAACAAAACAAAAAGGTGCTGGTGATTATCGCAAGCGGAGGCAGCTACCCCGAAGATTCCCGAATGGCCGCGCTCAATTATGAGATTCCTTACCTGCGTTTCATTTTTGCCTACATGGGCGTTACGGACGTACGTTTCATCCATGCGGGAGGAACTGCGAGCGTGATGCAAGGCCGAATGTCCGCCGAGGAATTTCTTGCGCCCTATTTGAGCGAAATCGCCGCAATGGCCGGAAACACGGCGAACCAGTTGGCTGTCAAGGTTTGACGGACGAATGACACCGTCTTTAGACAACATTTCTCACGAAAAGGAGAAACAAGAATGAATACCGAAGTAACAGTGCATCCCAAGCTGCAGCATTACGGGCTCGTCACCGCAAACCTGGACGCCATGACGCAATGGTACCAGAAGGTGCTGGGCATGACGGTCAACCATCGATCGAAGATCCCGGTAATAGCCCGCGTGACGCATCAAGGCCCGCCGTTTTCCGCGTTTGCTTTCGTCAGCAACGATGAGATGGATCATCGAATCGTGTTCTTCGAAATACCTAAGGCCGTGGTTGATCGGGACAAGCGTCAGCACACCGGCCTGCAGCACGTCGCGTTCGAATGCGCGACGCTCGACGATTTGTTGGGCACCTATGTCCGGCTTAAAGGCCTAGGCATTACGCCTCTGTGGGCCGCCGATCACGGAGTGGGGACCTCATTCTACTGGGAAGATCCTGACCGGAATGTGGTCGAAATCTACGTCAACAACTTTGGCAGCCCCTGGACGGCTACGGAATTTCTTCGAATGGGGCAGGCGGGTATCCCCGCTCAGATCGATCCTGACAAACTGGTTGCGGCCCGTAAAACCGGCGCACAGCCTTGGGGATTGCACGAGCGTGCTATGGCCGGGGAGTTCGCTCCCGCAGAGCCGTTCGATCCCAGAACACATTTCTGAACCGCTTGCAGCGCCAAACCGGATGGACGGCCGTTGAAGCTCGAAACTGGTTTGGGAAAACAGAGGAGTAGATCGATGAGTTCCGCCTTCATGAGCGCTCATTCGGAAGAACGACCCGAACAGTCGTCGGCACAGCACAGACACTTAAGGCGGGGCGCAGCAGTCACGGCAAAGAGACCTGACAGCAAACGGAGCGTGCTGCATGTGTTGCGGAGCCGCGAGTTCGCGCTCTTCTGGAGCGGACAGGCCATTTCACAGACCGGGACCTGGATGCAGCAGTTTGCCCAGGGATGGGTCGTGACCACGCTGGCTGGCTCTGCACTCGCCTTGGCATCGGTCAACTTCGCGGCCTCGATCCCAATGTTGATCCTGATGCCGTTCGGTGGAGTCGTTGCGGACCGAATGGAGCGGCGCCGAATCCTGTTGGTTACGCAATGGGTGATGGCCCTGCTCGCGGCACTAATGGGTGTGCTGATCCATGCCGGCCGTCTCCAACTTTGGCATGTGTGGGTAATTGCGCTTCTGCTCGGTCTGGCCACCGCCTACGATATGCCGGCCTACCAGTCGTTTTACCCGCAGCTCGTCGAACCGGAAGACCTGCCGCAAGCGATTGCGCTGAACCAGGCGAGCTTCCACGGCTCTCGCATAATCGGCCCGGCCCTTGCCTCCTGGTTCGTGGCCAGGTGGGGAATGGCCTCCGCTTTCTTTGTTAACGCCGCCAGCTTCCTCGCCGTGATTGGCAGCCTGCTGGTGATAAAGGCCAGGCCCGCTCCTGCGGGCGGGCGCCTGAGCACGCGCCAGTTTATGGCGGAGGGAGTGCGATATGTCAGGGAGCACAAGAACATCATGGCACTCTTCGGGCTCACCGCGATTACGACGATATTTGTCTTTCCCAACGTGACGGTGCTGATGCCCTTCTATGCGAATCACGTGCTCCACGCCGGGCCGTCGGGTCTCGGGGCCATAATGGTGGTTTCGGGCGCCGGCGCATTGGCGGGCGCAATGTATCTTGTCGTCCTCCCGCGCAGCGTTCGCATCAGGTGGATCATGATCGCGCTAGTCTCAGTTACCCTCACACTGTTCGCTCTCGGCTGGTCGAGACATCTGCCCTTATCTGTAGCAGCGGCGGCGATCCTCTCATTCGGCGTCTCGAGTTCTCTGGGCGTGGCATCAGTAATGATCCAGGAGACTGTTCCCGACGAGTTCCGAGGCCGGGTAATGAGTCTCTACGGCTTAGCCTTCACCGGCGCGATGCCGTTTGCGGCCCTGGCGGTCGCACGGCTGGCTGATGTAGTTGGAATGCGTCGCGAGCTTCTGTTTGCAGCCGCAGCCTATCTCATCTGCGGCATGCTATTGATGCCAATACTCCGCCGAACGAATCGCACAACGGACGC
>DATIYR010000129.1:0-3922 GCA_035517535.1 Terriglobales bacterium | reverse complement strand
GCGGAAATGAACGCCAGCGTCCAGATTGCACGATGAGGAGTCAAATTGCGCGAGTGCAACATGCCCATGGAGTCTGGCAGTTCTTTATCTTTACCCATCGCGTACGTGACACGCGCTCCGGTGTTCATGCAGGAGAGCGTGGTGCCGATTAACGCGAGAAAGACCGTGGTTGCTTCGACCAGCATGAAGATGCGTCCGCGACCTGCACCGAAGAGCGCATCGCCGACCATAGTCATCATGTCGCCGATGGGTGCGGCGGAGCCCGCAGCGAATGACATTGGATAACCACTGTTAAGGAAGTAATTTGCCGCAAAGTATTCGAGCAGGTAACAGAAGCATCCTTGTACCAAAAGCGACGTGATTACCGCGATGGGCACGTCGCGCTTGGCGTTCTTGGCTTCACCTCCCATCGAAGTAACGGATTCAAATCCGACCAGGATGAGAATCGCAATCGTTGCCTGCACGAACATCCATCCGAAGTTGTGCATGCCGATGACGGAGCGTGCTGTCGGGTGCGAAACGAATGCGCCGGTGGAATCTTTCTCGGGATAACTGACGTGGTAGGGAACCGGCGTGCCGGCGGAGTCGAGCTTCGGCTGCGGCGTTCCGTCTGCACTGCGAACGATTGTGTCAGTGGCTTGGCCGTTGACCATGGTAGTTGTGGTCGCGAATTCGTAACTGTAAGCCGCGCTGGTTTGCGGATCGAATTGATAAGCAATACTTCCCGGCGGGTGGTTCACGCGATAGCCGAGCGCGATCACAGTGAAGACGAGCAGCGCGCTGATCTGAATCACGTTGATAGCAATGTTGACGGCGGTCGAGCCGTTTACGCCGCGATGCGCGATGTAGGCGACACCGAATGAAAATGCGATAGCCACGGCCATCATGAACATCGGCCCCGGATTGGATGCGCTCATGAAGTTCGGCCAGAGCGTGCCGACCAGATAGCCGGAGATGACGCCGATCACGCCGACCATCACGCCCGGGTAGATCCAGTAATAAAGATGCGAGCCCCAGCCGACGATGAACTTTGCAAGACGCGCGTAAGGCCAAGCGGTTTGGTGATTCAGAAAAGATTGTTCTGCGAAGTAATACGAACTGCCGGTTCCGGGATACAGTTTTGCCATTTCCGCATAACAGACGGCGGTGGCAAGACAGAGAACGGTGGCGAACAGAATGCCGGCCCACATGGCGGGCGCAGTGGCGCCAGCGGCAGCCTGTCCGGCGAACGTGAGCCAAAGGAATGCGCCGGGAGCGATGAGCGCCATGGCGTTCATCGTCAGCCCGGTTAAACCTAACGTCGGTTTCATCTCAACGGATGCGTCGGCCATTTTAGTTTTTTCTCCTTGGAGTGTGACTCGGGGGATTTGAACCTAAGTTGGAGCACATCGACGTGGATGTTTCCTCCGGCAAAAATTGGTGCGGGCTGGCCTGAAAACCATCGTGGTCATGGCAGGAGGTTGCGCGCTCCAAACCAGCCCGCGTATTGTTCAGCCCCGAACTGGAGGCTGCGCCACGAAACTTTTCACCTCTCCCGGGCGTGCAATATTCGCGCAACGAGATCACGCCGGAAGAAAGAGATCAGAACATGAACCCTGCTTCAACTACGCCGCGCGGCTGGGTCGCGTTCGTGCCAGTGGTGCCGAAGCCAAGACCCGGCGTCAGGCTGCTCGCATGAACGATCGCAAGATCGCCGCGCAGGAAAAATGCGTCTTTGCGGTAAGTCGGAGTTATGGTGAACGAAAATGCGCCGCTGCCCGGACCATAAAGCAGGTTCGCCGAGGCGCTCTGCACGTTTCCGCTGCTCGAGATGTATTCAATACGCGGAGCCAGTGAGAATCCGCGCTTGAAGTTATAGGTGAGCAACAGCGCGCCGCCACGTGTGCTCGCACCCTCTGCGATTCCGATACTCGCGTCGGTTGGTACATCCGTGTATTGGAAGTACGGTTGAACGACCCAATTGCCTTTGGTGTAGGAGTAGATCAGGTTATAAATCTCGGAGTTATTCAGAAGCAGAGGCGTGGCGAGGGTGTTCTTAGCGTATGCCCCGGCATTGCCGCCCCCGACGAAGGCCACGCTGTTCGCGGCATTGAAGGCGTAAGTCAGCGACCCGGTAATCCAGGTGAAGCGGTCTGAATAGAATCCATCGTTCCAACTCAGGGCCGCGGTCCATTTCTTGTAGGTCTCGTTGAGCTGAATGCCGCGATTGACCGCGTTCTCCTGGTTCCAGAGGAGACCGCGTTCAACGTTCATGTTCTCGAAGCTGAACGTGTACTCGGCGCCAATCAATGTTGGCAGCGCGCCGATTTCTACGTTGAAATTCCCTTTCACCAATTTCAGGTAGCCTTGCGGAAACGGTCCGTAGATGTTTTTCACCGTGTCGGACGTAGAAAGGAACGGCACTCCGATCGCGGGTATGTTGTAAGCGCCGCCCTGCAAATAGAATTGCCACCATCCGCTGGTCTTTTGCACAAAGAGCTGGGCGTTGCTGATGTCGTAGTGCGACGAGTTATCGCCGAGGACGTGATTTCCCTCAGTCAATGCAATGCCGCTCAAAATGCCTGTGACGGCGAGCTTTCCGCCCTCGACTTCATGAGGAACTGCGGTCTGCAATGGCCCAGACATCGAAGGGGTGGGAAGCGGCGCAGGAGGCGGGGCCGGGGCAGCAGTCGGAGTTGTTGTGTCTGTCGGAGCCGGAGCAGGGCTCTGGCCGAAGGACGGCAATGCCGCCAAGGCGAAAATAACAAAAGCGAGTAAGAACACCACTCGTATGCGCAAAGTTGATCTCCTTCTCAAAAAATCGATCATTCGGCCGACGTTATTCGGAGCATCGGCGAATCACGCGAAAACCTGAAAGTTCAACCTTTTCGAGCGCTCGAGATCCATTCACGCGGCTTGTCAAATGAGCAATTGGCGGCCACATGTGAGCGGCGCGTGAACTAATGTTTGCAAAAGGTATTGCGTGTGCGAGGGAGTGTCCAATTGATTGTTTTTTTTGCAGCGATTAGAGAAACTTTGAAAAAAGAAATCTATAGGTGAGATAAGTAAAAATTAGTGCCATTGCAGAAGATGATGAAAAGAAACGACCGGCCCTCGGGTGCTATATGCGGCAACCTAGGACTTATGAATTTGGAAAATTCGCTTTGTGAATGGGCTGAAGCTTCGAAGCGAACGATTTTGCAATCAAGCAACCATGTTCGCGAAAATGCGAAACTGAGTGGCCTTTCCATTTCGAGACGTTGTTGGCTAGCCACGAGTTGTTCCACGGAATCCCAATGGCATGCTAACCTGAGAATGCATTCTCGAGCCGGGATGGCGGAACTGGCAGACGCAGCGGACTCAAAATCCGCCGGTACTTGGTACCTTGGGGGTTCAACTCCCCCTCCCGGCACCAAATATTCCTGCACTGGGCAGCGGAAGTAGCTGAATTGAAGCCTGACGGCATGTAATAGTCGCCATTGAGCGCATCATATCTGAACTCGCTGGTATCACATGCCAGCCCGGTACGCGGGGCTTGTTGCCGTCGTGAGTGACGCGGGGAGCCCTTAGCGAATCTCGGCCAGTTGCGTACGAAGTTTGTGCGTGGCACGGAATAGCGTGTTCTTTACCGTACCTTCGCTCGTATTGAGAATCCCGGCTACGCTTTTCAGTTGCATCCCGTGATAATGCTTTAGCTCGAAGACCATGCGCTCACGTGGCGAAAGCGTCGTCAGCGCACGAGCAATGTGCTCTCGGTGAAAGTGCGCCGTAAGGCTGCGTTCGGGGCACGCGGCTGCACGTTCATCGGTGACTTGGTATGCGAGATCCTGTTCCTTTCCGTCCGGACCAGACAACGTGGTCGAATAGCGGTAACGGAGACGCTTTCTGCGAAGATGGTCAAGGCAGAGATTAATCACGATGCGGTAAATCCACGTATAAAACG
>DATIYR010000128.1:0-6960 GCA_035517535.1 Terriglobales bacterium | reverse complement strand
GCGTTCGCGCTCAAAATTCCCCAACTGCCCCACACCGATTTCCCCGGCCCACGACGAATTGCCTGCGATAAAACAAAGAGCACGGCCGGACCCGGCGTCACGCTCAGAACAGCTTCGGTCATAACGAAGAGAAGCCAGATTTGCCAGGTCATGAGAATAGGTCGTCGGTCGTCCTTCGCGGGCGCAAACGTTAATGGCGGAGAGCTCCTAAACCATCTCCGTCCCCCACAGATCGTGGAGATGGACGATGCCACGGAGTTTGCCTTCATCGACCACGACCAGCGAAGTGATCTTTTTTTCTTCCATAATCGACAGCGCCGTGGCTGCGAATTCCTGACCGGAGATGCTTTTCGGATTGCGAGTCATGCATCCGCCGGCAGTCATATCGAGAACGTCTTTTCCTCTTTGTTCCAACAATCGTCGCAGGTCTCCATCACTGATGATTCCGACCAGCCGCTCTCCTTCGACCACGGTCGTGACACCTAGTTTTTTTCGTGACATTTCGTAGATCACATCTGGCATTTTGGTTTGCGGGGAAACTCGTGGTACGGCATCGCCGCTGTGCATTAGCGTTTCGACCCGCGCCAATCGCTTCCCCAATTTTCCACCGGGATGCAGGCGAGCGAAATCTTCCTCTTTGAATCCCTTTTTTTCGGCGACAGCAACTGCCAAAGCATCTCCGAGAGCAAGCATTGCCGTAGTCGAGGCGGTTGGAGCGAGGCCGATGCTGCAGGCTTCTTGCGCCACCGCGCAACTCAGAAATACGTCAGCGGCGGAGGCGAGGGTGGATATTTTGGAAACGGAAGAGGACTGAGATGATTCCGCACTGGAAAGGACGCCCGCGCCTCCACTCTCCTTAGTTCGATCGTCGCAGGTTATCGCGATTAATGGAATCCGCAGCCGTTTAATAGTCGCGAGAAGCTGCAGAATTTCCTCGGTCTCGCCGCTCGCCGAAAGCGCAACCACGACATCGCCGTGCGTCAGCATCCCCAGATCCCCATGTAGTGCTTCGACGGGATGCATGAACAACGCGGGCGTGCCAGTTGAACTCAGGGTGGCAGCGATTTTACGAGCAATGATTCCGCTCTTTCCCATGCCGGTGACGACCACCCGTCCCGGACAACAGAAAACTAATTCGACTCCGCGATTGAAGGCATCGGCCATGGGACCGGCGATGCGATCGGCAAGATCGGACAACGCCTGCGCCTCAATGCGCACCACATTTTCGCCAATATGCTTCATGGATGACAGCAGGAAGCAAGGATGTTAGTTGAAATCGTGGCTAGTGGCTAGTAGCGCGCCGGCGGATGAAGGCAAATTACTAAGTGATCGAATCGCACAGTCGCTCAGTAGAAGCGAACTGACACGAGTCACTAATCACTAGCCACTAGCCACTAGTCTTACCAAACTCGGCAAGCGTCTTTGCTGACCATCGGATCGCCTTCTTTGCAGCTCCAGGCGTGCTCGAACTCAGGCATGTTCTGCACCACCCCATCCACACGCCATTTTCCGGGCGAGTGCGGGTCGGTGGTCACCCGGGCACGAGACATCTCCGGGCTGCGCAGCTCACACCAGATGCGCCCGTAGCCGAGATAGAAGCGTTGGTCGGGAGTGTAGCCGTCGATTGTCTTGCCGGCCTCGCCATTCTTGTCCTCGTCGATGAAGTGGTGCAACGCCATCAAAGCGATGCGCGCGCCGCCGTTATCAGCGGTGTTCTCGCCGAGCGTCAGCCGTCCATTGAGCTTCAGATCGTCAATCGCGGTGAAACTGCTATATTCGTTCGCTACGCAACTGGCGCGTTCCTCGAATTTTTTGGCGTCCTCCGGAGTCCACCAATCACGCAGGTTTCCCTGTGGATCGTATTTGCGCCCTTGATCGTCGAAGCCGTGCGTGAGTTCGTGGCCGATGACCACGCCGATGCTGCCGAAGTTGGTCGCATCGTCCGCGTTCTGATCGAAGAACGGCGGCTGCAAGATTCCGGCGGGGAAAACGATCTCGTTGCGTGGCGGCGAATAGTAAGCATTGACCGTCGGCGGTGTCATGCCCCATTCAGTGCGATCAAGTGGCTTGCCAATTTTGTTCACGTCCCGCCGCGATTCGAATTGATTTCCTCGCAGGAAATTTCCCATCAGGTCGCCACGCACAATCTCCAATGAACTGTAATCTCGCCACTTGTCGGGATAGCCGATTTTGTTCTGGATCGCGCTCAGCTTGATCTGCGCCTGCTTCTTGGTTTCGTCGGACATCCACGGCAGGTTTTGAATATCTTCAGAAAGCGATTTTTCGAGCGCCTGCACCATCTTCAACATGCGCTGTTTGCTCTCTGGCGGGAAGGTTTGTTCGACATAACGCTGGCCGAGAGCTTCGCCTAATTCGTCGTCAACCGCGGATACGCAACGTTTCCAGCGCGGCTTGATCTCTTTCTGCCCGGTGAGCGCCTGCTCCATCTTGAAATTGGCGTCGACGAAGGGATGCGAAAGCCATGGAGCCGCACCATCGAGCAAGTGCCAGGTCACATACGTTTTCCAGGCGTCGAGCGGCTCTGAGTCGAGCAGCGCGTTCACCTGCTTAAAAAAGTCCGGATTGCTCACATTCAAGTCGGGAAAATTCGGGGCCTTAATATCGCTGAAGTAGCGCGCGAAATAAAAATTCGGCGCGAGGCTGTAGACTTCTTCGCGCGTCATCTTGTGATCGCGTGTGGCAGGATTGCGGCGCGCGGTGCGGTCCATCGCGTCCTTGGCAAGGTCTGTCTCAATTTCCAGCACCGTTTTCGCAGAACTGGCGGCCTGCTCGGGAGATTGTCCAGCCAGCTTGAAAACTGCGGTTGCATACTCGGTGAGATCGCCACGAATCTGCGCCATGTGCGGATCGTCTTTGATGTAGTAATCGCGGTCGGGCAGCGTCAGTCCGCCTTGATCGATATAGGCGATTACCATGTTCGCGTCGTGGAGATCGGGCTGGCTGTAAAAATTGAATAGGGGGCTCGGGCCAATCTGCTGAACGTGCGCGATGACGTCGATCAATTCCTGCTTGTTTTTCACGGCAGCGATGCGGTCGAGTTCGGGCTTGAGTGGCTCAAGCCCTTTGGCATCGGCCGCCTTCTCGTCCATGCAGGATTCGTAATAATCGCCAATTTTCTGGTCGATCGCATCGCGGTTTGGACTATCGACGGCAGCTTTCTCCAAAATGCCTTTGAGGATCTGCTGATTGCGGTCGTGGAGCTCGTAAAAGGTTCCCCAGCCGCCCTGGTCGGGCGGAATGGTCGCAGTTTTGATCCAATTACCGCACGAGTATTGGTAAAAGTCGTCGCAAGGGTTCGCGGATTTATCCACGGTGCTGAACCTTGCGGCCGATTGCGTACTCGAGTTGTCGGATTGAGCAAGGGTAATGGTTGGGGCGAGAACGAGTGACAAGAAAAAGACAAGATATGCGCGCACGGTTAACCTCAGTGAGAACTGGCGATTGTAGGGCTTTGGGGCTTAGACAGGCAAATTGAAAAAAGGTTAGAAGACCAGAGTTTAAAGACCTCGGGGGACTGCGGGTTACTGACTTCCCGGACTTCTCTCGCCAACATATTTCTCCACAACTTCCTTCCATTTTCCCTGGGATTTCAGAATGAACTCGATCGCATCGCGCAGTGCGCCATCACCGCCGCCGTGTTTCGTCACGTAGTGGGCCTGGCGCTTTACTTCGTCGCGCGCATTAGCAACGGCGACCGCGAGACCGCAATTCCACATCACCGGCAGGTCGATAACATCATCGCCCACGAAGCAAGCCTCGGCGGCGCTGATCTTCTCCTGCTGCAAAATTCCTTTGAAGACGCCAAGTTTGTCGTTGATGCCCTGATGCACATGGTCGAGCTTGAGGTCACGCGCGCGTAGTGCCACCGTCTCGGAGATGCGTTTCGTAATCAACCCCGTTTGTAGTCCACCAATCCGCGCCAAAGAAATTCCCGCGCCATCGTGCGCGTGAAAGCCTTTCGCTTCGATTGTGGTCTGGCTGTGGAGTCCGAATCCTCCCTCGCCTCCATGCTTCGCTGACTGTTCCTGAATGCTTTGCTTTGCGCCATCGTGCGCGGGAAAGAAGAAAAGCTTGCCGTCGGTGAGGACACCATCCACGTCGAAAAGAAGAAGTTTGATTTTGCGGGCGCGCGACTTGCTATCTGGCATGACGCGGATTTTAACAGAGCCCTATGCAGGTGCCGTATTCCGTATTCAAGAGACGTTCGCCCTTTGCCGATACCAGCATAGAGATGTATGAAAACCGATCTCACCCCTGCGGCCTCAACTTCCGTTCACGAACACCGCCACCATCCGCGCTATCGATGGATCATGCCTGTCAAGGTTCATATCTCGAACAGTTCGGCCGTGCGCGGCATCTCCATCGAGCTCAGCGAAAGTGGGATGTCTGCGCTCATGAGCGAAGCTTTGAAGGTCGGCGAACTCGTAAAAATTGAGCCAATTGCCGGGAGCAAAGTGTCGGCGATTGTGCGGCGGCAAAATGGCAAAATCTGTGGCTTTGAATTTTTAAACCTACATTGGGGTCAGGTGCAGCAACTCATCGAGCTCAGCAGGGTGCTTCCTCTGCATGATCCCAAATCGCTGAACATCTGATGCGTTGAAGCCGCGAGTTGCAAGTGACGGAGTTCACAGATAACCGCAAAGCAGGACCTCTAAAGTCCATCAGTTTCCTGCCGATTTATGAAACGAGCAACCTACCGTCCTTGCGGGCAGGAGTGAAGAACAATTCATGAATAGCATCCGTGCGCTTATTGTGGATGATTCCTCAGTGATGCGGAAGATTGTGGAGCGCTCACTGCGCCAGGCGGGAGTGGAAATCAGCGCAGTGCTGGAAGCGGGAAACGGAGCTGAGGCCCTGGCCGTTCTGGCCGAGAATAAAGTAGACCTTATTCTGTGCGACATCAATATGCCGGTCATGGACGGGTTGGAGTTGGTCAAACAGCTTGCAGCGGTTGAGAACGCCAAGGGTGTGCCGGTGGTGATGATTACGACCGAGGGAAGTGAATCGCATGTGGTGCAAGCTTTGTCCGCGGGTGCGCGAGGTTACATCCGCAAGCCGTTCACCGCCGAGCAGGTAAAAGAGCATGTGCTGCCCCTGCTGGGGGTGAACGCGTGAAAACAACCACCGAATTGCTGGCTGGCAGCACGCACGCGACAGAAAACTGGAATCATGTTCTCGAAGTGGCGGCGCGGGAAGTCTTCGAGCTGATGTTGGGATGTAAGTTAACGGTGCCGGGAACCCCACCGCAAGACTTGCGCGAGATTACTGCCATGGTCGGGCTTGCCGGCCTCCTGTGTGGGGTGTTGAGCATTCGTTGCAGCCTGAAATCGGCGACCATCATGGCTTCGAAGATGCTGGGAGTGACTCCCGAACAGGTAGGCAAAGAGATGTACGATGCTTTCGGGGAAATCTGCAACATGGTTGCGGGGAATTTCAAGAACAAGATTGCTCGGTTGGGCAACGGATGCATGCTGTCGGTTCCGACCGTTATCACGGGAGAAGATTACGACCTATATCCATTGGCGGATTCCGAAGCACTCGAGCTCAGGCTGTTGTTTGAGAACATGCCGCTGACGATCTCGCTGCAAATTCACAGCTGAATCCGCGATCGATCTTCGTTCACGTTAAGTTTCCCGAGCTCAATATCGTGCTTACCAGCTCGCCAATTTCCGTCAGATCGTCGTCTAATTCGAACGTGAACCGCACCAGGTCCATGCCTTCCAGCTCGCGATACTCTTTCGCAAGGATGATCCACGCGGAGTCGCAGGCCAGGTCTATTTTCTGCCGTTCGTAATAACCGTAACCTAAATTACGCATTCGGCAGAGCAAATCACCGAGGTGGACGAGAGCGACGAGAGGCTGTGCCGACTGACTGTTTTCGATGGCGTGATGATGCCCGATGACTTGAATGAGGTCATCGGCGAGGTGCCATTGCTCGGCCAGCGCGCGCCCGGTGTCGCAGTGGGTAAAACTCATTGTGGCTTGCTCCGCTAGATCGAGCGGAATCTGCTGCTGGCATGCGAGCTCAACCGCTGCGGAGAATTCCTTAGAAAAAACCAGGCTGTTGACCATGAAACCGATATCGTGGAGCAGTGCCGCCATATACGCCTTCTCTTTGTCCGCGCTTGCCAGCCTCTCGCTGATTTTTCGGCATACCATCGCGCAACCCAGCGAATGCCTCCAGAAGACGGCCGGATCGAGCGGCCAATTTTTCGCCGGGAACGCTTGTCCCAGGCAACAGGTGAGGAGAATGGTTTGGACCCTGCGTAATCCCAGGCTGATCACGGCCGATTTAATCGATTGCGGCGGCTTTGCCAACCCGAACAATGGCGAACTGGCAACGCGCAAAGTTTGCAGAGCAATGGCGTTGTCATACGACACCAGCTTGACGACCTCCTCCAGCTTCACCTGATCGGGCGGGGCGCCGAGCATCTTGAGCAGAGGCACGAAGACGGACGGGATTGAGGGCATGGTCTCGATGTGCTGCACGCGCTCAGTAATCTTTTCGGCGACAGAAGCGCTCATATTTTCCCAATCTTCAAGGGTGGTTTCCAATACGCGATTGCCCCGGGGAAATGGACCAAATGAAACTGATCATTGAGTTTCAACAGTGATTCCGAAGTGCCGAGAAAAAAATGTCCGCCAAAATTCAGATTACTGAAGAAGTGCTCCACGACCTTTGTCTTCGACTGTCCGTCGAAGTAGATCAATACATTGCAGCAGAAAATAATGTCCATGCCTTTCATGAACAGCATTCTGGAGTCGTCTTGCAGGTTTAATCGGCTGAAAGCGACTAGTTTCTTAACTTCCGGCCGCACCTGAAGTTTGTTGTCTTCGGCGGGAGAAAAATATTTGCGTTTGAAGTAGTCAGCGGTTGAGCGCAGGGCATAGTCGCCATAAATCCCGGCTCTGGCGGTTTCGAGCGAACGGTCGTTCAAA